>CAZZWS010000147.1:0-10539 GCA_964657795.1 Beijerinckiaceae bacterium | reverse complement strand
TCTCGTGGGCGTGTTTGACGATCGAGACCCGCAACCCGAGTCCGCCCAGGATCGGCAGCATCCGCTCGATCAGCGTGGTCTTGCCGGCATTGGACCAGCCGGCGATACCGAAGACATTCATGGACAGGTGGTAAAGGCGCAGGTGCGAAGGCAAAGGTGGTGAAGGCGTCCAGCGCCGGATGGTAACGGTTCGCCCGTCGCATCGCGCCCGGCCAGGCTGGCACGAAATCAGGCGGGTGGCGATCAAGTTCTGACAACGACCGCCGATAAGCATCGAAGGGCTCCGCATCCGGCTGAATCGTGCGGATCCGCGTGCCGCAGCTCCAATTCTTTGCGCAGCGATGCCGCGTGGTGCTGAAAGGTCCACGCGTAACGCCTTTCTGATGCGGCATCGATCGATGCAGTCGAGCGTCAATCCCCGATGACATGAAGAACGTCCACCTCAGCCGCCTGAGCTTTCGCATGCACATCGCGCTGATGTTCGGCGCGACGGTGCTCGTCATCATCACGGTGTTGTCGCTGCTGCTCGGCCGGATGCAGGCCACGACCGTCCGCAACAACGCGGGCGCCGCACTGCAGTTGGTGGCCAACAATGCGCAGCGGGTATTGGCGCTCAGCCTCCACAATCGTCTGATGATCGTGCAGGGCCTCGCCGACTCGCCCGCGCTGTGGGCCCACGGCCTCGACAGCGATGCGGTGCGGATGGCGCTGTCGCAGCAGCAGGTGGTGGGCACGCACCTGGCCTGGCTGGGCGTCGCGACGCCGGACGGCATCGTTCGCTCCTCCAGCGGGAGCGTGCTGCTCGGCGCGGACGTCTCCAAGCGCCCCTGGTTCAGGGCGGGCCTGCAAGCGTTGCATGTCGGCGATCTGCACGAGGCGCTGCTGCTCGCGAAGCTGCTGCCGCCGAGCAGCACCGGCGAGCCGCAGCGCTTCGTCGACTTCGCGGCGCCGATCCGCATCGACGGCGAGGTCCGCGGGGTGATCGCGCTTCACGGCAGCTGGGAATGGGCGCGTTCCCTGATCGAATCGCAGCTGCCCGACGACGCGCAGTCGCTGTCGTTGGACCTCGTGATCCTCGATCGCAACGGCATCGTGATCTACGCGCCGATCGACCGGCCGGACCCCCATGTCAAGCTCGGCGACAGGCTCCCCGAGATCGCCTCGCTGGCCTCGCGCAGCGTGACCACCTCGCGCTGGCCTGACGGCCGGAGCTATCTGACCGCGCTGGTGACCCTGCAACCACGGGAAGCCGTCGCCGACCTCGGCTGGAAGATCGTCGCGCGGATGCCGAAGGAACTCGCCGACGCGCCGGTGCAGTCGGCCCTGATGAACGTGGCCTTCGTCGGTGGCCTGGCCGCCCTCTGCGCGATGCTGCTGGCCTGGTTCGTGGCCGGCGCCATCAGCAAGCCGCTGTCGGCCATCGGCCAGGCGGCGGACGACGTCGTGCACGGCAAGGCCGGTGCCACGATCCCCAACTACGCCGGCAATTCCGAATTGAAGCGGCTGTCGAGCGCGTTGATCGGCATGACGGAGGAACTCGAGACCCGGGTTCGTCAGCACGACACGCTGGCCCGTTTCGACGCGTTGACGGAGCTGCTCAACCGACGCGGCTTCGAGGAGCGGATGGAATCGGCGGTGCTCAACGCCAGGCGGCGTGTTGCACCGCTGTCGGTCATCGCGATCGACGTCGACCACTTCAAGCGGGTCAACGACGACTACGGTCACGACGTTGGCGACGACGTGCTGCGCACGCTGGCTCGCATCCTCAGGGCCCGCTTCCGCGACAACGACGTGGTGGCGCGCATGGGCGGCGAGGAATTTACGGTGCTGCTCGTCGACTCCGACATCGTCGCCGCGCGCCACGTCGCGGACGAACTGGTCGCGCAGGTCGCCACCGCGGCCTTCCCCGGCACGGGCGGGATCACCGTCAGCTGCGGGGTGTCGAGCCTGTCCGGCCAGGAACGCGACGGACTGGCAGCGCTGAAGCGGGCCGATCGCGCGCTGTATCTCGCGAAGAACAATGGCCGCAACCGGACCGTCGTCATGGATGCGCCTTTCGACGCGCAGTCCTTCGAAGCCGGTACGGCGGTCACCGCGATCGAGGTGGTCGAGGCTTGACGGAAGTCGACGTCGCTCCGCACGTGTCGCGCGCCGTGCCCGGCCGGTAGGGAATCGCCGTGCTGCCACGGTAAACTCGAAGACCCCGGTCGAAGTACCGGTGCCCCGCCCAGACCGCATCGGCCGATCATGTCCCGCAAGCTCTTCGTCACCACCGCCCTTCCCTACGCCAGCGGCCCGCTCCACATCGGCCACATGATGGAGTACATCCAGGCCGACATCTGGGTGCGCTTCATGCGGATGCGCGGGCACTCCATCGCGTTCGTCGGGGCCGACGACGCGCACGGTGCCCCGATCATGATCGCAGCCGAGAAGGCCGGGGTGACGCCGCAGCAGTTCGTCGCCGAGATGGCCGCCGGCCGGCGCCGCTACCTCGACGGCTACTACCTGGACTTCGATCACTGGCACACGACGGACTCGGCCGAGAACGTCGAGCTGTCGCAGTCCATCTACCGCGCGCTGAAGGACCACGACCTGATCACGACGCGCGTCGTCGAACAGTTCTTCGACCCGGTCAAGAACATGTTCCTGCCGGATCGCTACATCAAGGGCGAGTGCCCGGTGTGCCATGCGAAGGACCAGTACGGCGACGCCTGCGAGGTGTGCGGGTCGGTCTATGCGCCGACCGAACTGATCGAGCCGTACTCGACGCTGACCGGCGCCACACCGGTGCTGCGGTCGTCGGAACATTTCTTCTTCAAGCTGTCCGACCCGCGTTGCGTCGACTTCCTGCGCGCCTGGACCTCGGGCGAGTCGACGACCAGCGGCGTCGCGCGATTGCAGTCCGAGGTGCGCAACAAGGCTGCGGAATGGCTCGGCAAGGCGGGCGACGAGGAAGGCGGCCTGTCGGACTGGGACATCTCGCGCGACGAGCCGTACTTCGGCATCCCCATTCCCGACGCGCCCGGCAAATACTTCTACGTCTGGCTCGACGCGCCGGTGGGTTATCTCGCGAGCCTCAAGAGCTATTTCGATTCGGGTGATGCGGCAAAGGACGGGCATACCGGAAATTTCGATGCGTTCATGGCCGACGAAGAGGTCGAGCAGGTCCACTTCATCGGCAAGGACATCATCTATTTCCACACGTTGTTCTGGCCGGCGATGCTGCGCTTCTCCGGTCGCAAGACGCCCGATGCGATCAACGTCCACGGCTTCATCACGCTGTCCGGCGGCGAGAAGATGTCGAAGAGCCGCGGCACCGGCCTGTCGCCGCTGCGCTATCTCGAACTCGGAATGAATCCGGAGTGGCTGCGCTATTACATCGGCGCCAAGCTCAATGCGCGCATCGAAGACGTCGAGTTCAATCCCGACGACTTCGTGGCGCGTGTCAACAGCGACCTGATCGGCAAGTACGTCAACATCGCGAGCCGGGCGGCCGGCTTCGTCGCGAAGCACTTCGACGGCCGCCTCTATCCGAACGATGGCAGCGGCGACGGCCACGTCGCGCGCGACGGCTTCGCCCGCGAGCTGCGCGACGAGGCGCGCGAGATCGCGCATGCCATCGAGGCTCGTGAATACGGCAAGGCGATCCGCCTCGTGATGGAACTGGCCGACGCGACCAACGGCTTCTTCGACATGGCCAAGCCGTGGCTGCTCGCCAAGTCCACCGATCCCGCGGACCGGCTGCACCTGCATCGCGTCTGCACGCAGACGCTCGAATGCTTCCGCGTGCTGACCATCTATCTGAAGCCGTTCCTGCCGAAGCTGGCGGAGGACGTCGAACGCTTTCTCGGCCTGCCCGCGCAGCAGTGGGCCGACATCGACGTGCCGCTCGCTGCGGGCGCGGTCATCCAGCCCTACCACCACCTCATGTCGCGCGTCGACGTGAAGCAGCTCGACGCGCTGTTCGAGGCGGCCGCGGCGGCCGTGCCCGTCGCATCCGTTCCATCCCCCGTTGAAGGACCCGGCATCGAGGACATCGCGCCGACGATCACCATCGACGACTTCGCGAAGATCGACCTGCGCGTCGCGCGCATCGTCCTTGCCGAGAAAGTGGACGGCTCGACCAAGCTGCTGCGGCTCACGCTCGACATCGGCGAGCGCGACGCGGCCGGCGAGCCGGTGACGCGCAACGTCTTCTCGGGCATCCAGAGCGCTTACGCCCCCGAAGACCTGAGCGGCAAGCTCACGGTGATGGTCGCCAACCTCGCGCCCCGCAAGATGAAGTTCGGCGTCTCCGAAGGCATGGTGCTGGCCGCCAGCGCCGCGGACGAGAAGGCGACGCCGGGCCTGTACGTGCTCGAACCGCACGCCGGCGCGAAGCCGGGCATGCGGGTGCGCTGAGACTGGCCGACGGGTGGGTGGCCAGCCCTGCTTCGCCGCGCATTTCGTAAATTACTTGCCCGGATCCCTGACGTTCGGCGTCGTGGCGAACTCGACGTTGTAGAGCTTGCCGTTGATGCGCTTGACCTCGCGCACGTAGATGTTCTGCACCACGTCGCGCGTATCCGGATCGATCATGATCGGGCCCCGCGGACTCGCGATCTTCAGGCCCTTGATCGTCGCCATCTCGCGGTCGGGATCGAGGTTGCCGCCGAGCTGCTTCACGACGGCATAGATCAGCGCCATCGCGTCGTAGCCGCCCACCGCCATGAAATTCGGGCGGTGCGTGGCATCGATCGCGGCGTAGGCGGCGAGGAAGGCCTTGTTCTCCGCGGAATCGTGGGCGGCCGAGTATTGATGCGTGGTGATCATGCCCAGCGCGTTGTTGCCGAGCGCGTCGATCACGCCGTCGTCGGTCATGTCGCCGGTCGCGATCAACCGGACTCCCGCGGCGGCGAGACCGCGCTCCGAATACGCCTTCATGAACCCCACCGCCGACTCGCCGGAAGGCACGAAGACGAACACGGCCTGCGGCTTCGCATCCTTGATCCGCTGCACGTAGGGACCGTAGTCCGGGTTCGTCAGCGGCATGCGGACTTCGCCGACGATCTCGCCACCGAGCGCGGTGAAGGTCTTCTTGAAGGTCGCCTCGGCATCGAAGCCCGGCCCGTAGTCCGAGACGGCCGTGTAGACCTTCGTGATGCCGTTCCGGTGCGCCCAGTCGGCGATGACGGACGTGGTCTGCGCCAGCGTCATCGAGACGCGCGCGATGTAGGGCGACTTGGTGGTGATGATCGACGTCGCGGCATTCATGATGATGGTCGGCTTCTTCGCCTCGGTCGCGATCGGCGCGACCGCGAGCGCGTTCGGCGTCAGGCCGAAGCCGGTCAGGAAGTCCACGTTGTCCTTGACGACGAGTTCCTGCGCGAGGCGCTTGGCGACATCGGGCGCCGGACCACCCACATCCTTGACGATCAGTTCGATCTTCCGTCCGGCGACGGTATCGCCGTGCTCCTTGATGTACGCCCTGGCGCCCGTGGTCATCTGCTGGCCGAAATCGGCGAAGGCGCCCGACATCTCGGCGATGACACCGACCTTGATCGGGTCGGCGGCAGCGGCCCCGCCGATCGGCAACAGGCCGGCGACGACGGTCGCGCACAGCATCAGGTCTTTGAGCTTCGACAGACGGATCATGAAACCTCCAAAGGGAAAGGAACGGGCGAAGGACGCGATTTCGATGCCGACATCACGACGCGGCGTCGGTCTCTGCCGTCGCGCGATGGCGCGTCGTCATCAGATGCGGGCGAAGTATTCGCGCCGCACGAAGTCGACCTTGTCGGTGGCCTCCGCGTGGCGAGCCAGCTCGAATCGCTTGACGCGCGCGAGGCAAGCGACGAAGGCCGGGCCGAACGCGGCGCAGATGCGCGCATCCGCTTCGAGCGCGTCCAGCGCGTCGTCGAGGCTGGCCGGCAAGCGGGCGCCGGCCTCCGCGGCATAGGGATCGTCGGTGGCGCGCGGGGGCTCCAGGGCGCGTTCGATCCCGTCCAGCCCCGAGTGGATCTGGGCGGCCAGGTAGAGGTAGGGATTGGCCGCCGGCTCGCCGACGCGATTCTCGATGCGCGTCGCCGCATCGCCGCACCCGCCGATGACCCGCAGCATCGCGCCGCGGTTGTCGCGACCCCACGACACCGACTGGGGGGCGAGCGCGTTCGGGCGGAAGCGTTCGTAGCCGTTGATGGTCGGCGTGCAGAACACCGTCGTGGTCACGGCGTGTTCCAGAAGGCCGGCGAGATAATGGGCGCCCGTCGCGGACAACGTGTGCAGTGCATCGTCCGGGGTCGTGCCGGGCTCGGGTGTCTCGCGCACGAAGGCGGACGTGCCGCTCGCGTCGTGCTCGAGCGATTGATGCAGATGCCATCCGCTGCTCATGATGTGCGGGAACGGCGGCCGGCACATGAAGGTGGCGTGATAGCCAGCCCGCTGCAACGCCTGACGCACCGCGCTGCGGAACAGCACCATGTTGTCGGCGGCCGTCAACGCATCGGTCGCCTCGAAGACGGCCTCGACCTGGCTCGGGCCCAGCTCGATCTCCAGCGACAGCAGCGGCAGGCCGAGGGCTTCTGCCGTGTGCTGCACGATGCGCATCGGCTCGGCTGCCATGTCCCACCACGCCTCGTTGAGCAGATTGAATCCCGGATGGATCAACGCGACTCCGGGCGGCGATCCGGGCCACGCCGCGCGTTCGGGATCGAGCTGCGCCGAGGTATCCACGATGCGATAGATGTGGAACTCGATCTCGAGCCCGCAGCGCAGACGGTAGCCGGCCTGCTTCAGGCGAGCGAGTGCGCGCTGCAGGACGCCGCGCGTGTCGAGCTCCACCACTTCGCCGTCACGGCGCAGCTGGCCGCGGACCCAGCCGGTCGTCGGCGCCCACGGCAGCACCCGGAAGCTCTCCGGATCGGCGACGAGCGACAGGTTGCCGGCATGCTCGAACCCGTCGAGGCCCGCCGTGCCGCCCGGCTCGAAGACCCGATAGGCCGTGCGGTCCGACGTGTCCTTGAGCATCAGCGTGCTCACCATCCCCACGCCGTCGCGCAACGCGCGCCGCGTGGCGGACGCGGTCAGGGCCTTGCAGCGCGTCACGCCGTGCAGGTCGCACCAAGCGAACCGAACGAGCTCGACGGATCGGTCGTCGATCAGATCCATCATACGTTCGACCGCGTCGTCGCGCGGCGCCACGACGCCCATAACCGTCACGCAGCGCCGGAATGGACGACGTCGGCAGCGACGCCGGCCTTCTCCACCCAGGGCGCGCCGTCGCGCTTGGCTCGGGCCTGTTCGATCCACCAGGTCGGCCACGACCCCGCCGGCGCGATGCCGTCCACGGTATCGGGCCCGCGCATCGCGTCGGCCAGCGCGGGATCGGCGACGCCCGGTGCGACACCGCCGGCGGCGACGGTATCGATCGCTTGCTGCAACACGCGTCGGTTGGCGATGATGACCCGATCGCTCGTGCCCAGATGCTCGCGCGTGCGGTCCTGGATCGCACCCATGCTCTCGACGGCCCACTGGTCGTGGACGTTGATGTCGTCCTCGCCCATCCCGAGGAACGTGCGGGTGCGCTGTTCGTCGGGGTCAAAGCCCCACTGGTTGTGGCTGCCGGACTTCGGCACGTAGTCGGGCAGCGTCACGTACTGCAGGCGCTGCGCCCGCATCGCCTCCTTGTCGAGCGGTCCCGCGAAGCTCGTGAATAAGGTGTACCAGTAGGTGTGGGTATCGTCGACCGGCAGATGCATCTGGGTGATCGTGAGCGTCTCCGACAGCGGGATCACGAAGGTCGCCGGGAAGATCGCCTCGGTGACACGCACGTGCATGAGCTGCTCGTCGATCCGCCGCAGCGCGGTCAGCTGCATGCCCCACGGCCGGTTCTCGAAGCTGATCTCCGGCTTGGCGAACTCGCGCATGATCCGCGTCATCGGCCACTGTTCTCCTCCGACCAGCCCGGCGCTCGCGCTGCGGAACTGCTTGCCGGCCGCGTTCTCGCCGACGTCCGCGAGCGGCTCGTCCTGCAGATAGCGGTGCAGGAACGACGGATGCGCCGGGTCGATGCCGACCTCGAAGGCCTGCAGCCAGTTGGCGTTCCACAATCCCTTGAAGGCGAAGGTGTGGGTCGCGGGCGCGACGAAGCAGTCGAACGCGGGAAAAGGAGGCGGCGTGCCGTCCTCGTCGCCCAGCCAGGCGAACACCACGCCGCTCCTCTCGAGTACCGGGTAGCTGCGCTGGCGGATGCGCTCGCACATCCGGCTGCCGACGGGCTCCGCGGGCGTCTCGAGGCATCGGCCGTCGACGTCGAACTTCCAGCCGTGAAAAGGACAGCGCAGCCCATCGCCTTCGTTGCGGCCGAAGGCCAGGTCGGCGCCGCGGTGCGGGCAGTCGCGATCGAGCAGCCCCCATCGGCCTGCCGCATCCCGGAACAGCACGAGCGCCTGACCCATGACCCGCACGGCCTTGACGGGCCGCGTCGCCATCCGCGGGTCGAGGGCGGGGTCGAACTCGTCGACCAGCGCGACCGGCTGCCAATAACGTCGCAGTAGCTGCCCGCAGGGCGTGCCCGGTCCGACGCGGGTCATCAGGTGGTTCTGTTCGGCACGCATCGAGACCTCTTCCGGCGATGGCCAAAAACGGTATACTTTTTACTTGATCCAGTATACCGGTGCGCGCCATGCGACTGCAAGAGACCGTACTCATTCAATTACGCGACCTGATCCTCCGCGGTGAATTCGCGCCCGGTCAACGTCTGGCCGAGCAACAGCTCGCCGCGCGTCTCGGCGCGTCGCGCACCCCGGTGCGCGCGGCGCTGGTGACGCTGGAACAGGAAGGGCTGATCGACATCAACGAGACCGTCGGGTACCTGGTCCGCACGTTCACGATGGGCGAGGTCGTCGACGCGATCGCCGTGCGCGGCCACCTCGAAGGCATGGCGGCGCGCCTGGTCGCCGAGCACGGCCTCTCGCGTCAGCAGCAGACCGAGTTGCAGGCCCGCCTCGACGAAGGCGATCGAGCGCTCAACGCCAATCCGCTGACCTACGAGAGCTACAGCGCCTACGCGACGATGAACGACCGCTTCCACGCCGTGATCGTGGAGGCCAGCGGCAACCGCGCGTTGCGGCGCGCCCTGGCGCTCAACGACAAGCTGCCGTTCGCGGCCGCATCCGCGATGCTGCCGATGCAACTCACGCTGGAGCAGGACCGCGAATGGATGCGCTATGCGCATCGCCAGCACCACATGCTGGTCGCGGCTCTCCGCGCGGGCGAAGGCGTACGTGCGCAAGCCCTGGCGACCGAGCATGTCGAGGTGGCGCAGATGAACATGCGCATGGCGATGGAACGACGACCCGATGCCGAGAAGCTGATGCCCGCGATGCGCCTCGTCGCTGCGGGCTGAAGCGCCGGTCGCGATCGATCCGGCATCGGTCTTCGGCGACCGTCTCCTCGCTATAATCGATGAACACAACGGGACGATCGAACGCGTCGGCGACGCGACTCGTGGAAGCCCGGTTCGAGAACCGCACGAGGAGACGATCGATGATTCGCCGTTGGACCGCATGAAGGCGGTACTCTGCCGCCAGCACGGACTGCCCGACACGCTCGAACTCGCCGAGCTGCCGAGTCCCGAACCCGGGCCCGGTCAGGTCCTCGTGACCGTCAAGGCCGCCGGCGTCAACTTCCCCGACACGCTGATCATCCAGAACAAGTACCAGTTCAAGCCGGCGCTGCCGTTCTCGCCCGGTGGCGAGATGGCCGGGACGATCAAGGCGCTCGGCGCGGATGTGAAGGGCTACGCCGTCGGACAGGACGTGATCGGCTTCACCGGCTGGGGCGCGTTCGCCGAAGAGGTCGTGGTGGACGCGATCAAGCTGATTCCGATCCCGCCCGGCGTGCCTTACGACATCGCCGCGTCGTTCGTGATGACGTACGGCACGTCGTATCACGCGCTCAAGGATCGCGCGGCTCTGCAGCCCGGCGAGACGCTGCTGGTCCTCGGTGCGGCGGGCGGCGTGGGCCTCGCGGCGGTCGAGCTCGGCAAGGCGCTCGGCGCCCGCGTCATCGCCGCCGCATCGAGCGACGAGAAGCTCGCGGTGTGCCGCGAGCACGGCGCCGACGAGACCATCAACTATGCGACCGACGACTTGCGCGAACGCCTCAAGGTCCTCACCGACGGCAAGGGTGTCGACGTGGTCTACGACCCGGTCGGCGGCGGCTATTCGGAGCCTGCCCTGCGCAGCATGGCGTGGCGCGGCCGCTTCCTCGTCGTCGGCTTCGCGAACGGCGAGATCCCGAAGATCCCGCTCAACCTCACGCTGCTGAAGGGCTGCTCGATCGTCGGCGTTTTCTGGGGCGACTTCGTGCGGCGCGAGCCGAAGGCCAATGCACGCGACCTGGCCGAGCTGGTCGACCTGATGCAGAAGGGCACGATCAAGCCGCTGATCTCGGCGCGGTATGCGTTCGCCGATGCCGCCAAGGCGCTCAACGCGGTGATGGAGCGCAAGGTGACGGGCAAGGTCGTGCTGATGCCCTAGCGCTGCCCCTGTTCACCGT
>CAZZWS010000146.1:5441-10590 GCA_964657795.1 Beijerinckiaceae bacterium | reverse complement strand
CGTGGCAACAGGTGCGGCGACCTTCGACGAACGGCGCGGCGGTCGTTCCCATCTTCCGGCATTTCGTCGCACGACGAGACTGGACGTCGCGCAGTCGCGTTAAGCTCGTGAGCTTTGCACCTTCCCCTGATCGGATGCCCACACCGTGAAGCCATCGTCCTTCCGCGTCCTCCCTGCCGCCGTGGTGCTCGCATTCGCGCAGCTCGCCTCCGCCCAGCAGTCCGCTGCCGTCCCCCTGACCAGCGGCATCGACCGCAGCACCGCCGATCCGACGGTCCGCATCCAGGACGACGCGTTTCGCGCGGTCGAAGGCAAGTGGCTGGCCGACACGCCGATCCCGCCCGACCACAACTCCATCGGCGGCTTCGAGAAGCTCTACGACGAGACCCAGCCGCAACTGCGCGAGTTGATCGAGAACGCGTCGACGACCGCCAGCACCCCGTCGGACGGAACCGGCGACGCGAAGAAGATCGGCGATCTCTACGCGGGCTTCATGGACGAGGCGCGCATCGACGCGCTCGGCATCAAGCCGGTCGCACCCGAGCTCGCGCGCATCGACGCGTTGAAGACGAAAGCCGACCTGTCCGCGGCCATGGCGACCCTGGCACGGCTCGGCGTCAACGTGCCGCTCGCGGGTCAGGTCCACCAGGACGCGAAGGACTCGACCAAGTACGTCGTCGACTACGGGCAGGCCGGCATCGGCCTGCCGGACCGCGACTATTTCCTGACGAAGGACGACAAGCGCTTCGCCGATGTCCGCGCCAAGTACGAGGTCTATCTCGCGAAGCTGTTGACGATGGCCGGCGACGCGCGCTCGGCCGCGGATGCGGCGACGAAGGCGAAGGCCGTCATCGCACTGGAGACGCGGATCGCGCAGGTCCAGTGGACGCGTGTCGAGAACCGCGATCCCGTCAAGACCTACAACGTCGTCGCCATCGCCGACCTGCCGAAGCTCGCGCCGCACATCGACTGGGCCGCGTTCCTGCGCGCCGCCGAAGTGAGCGGCAAGGCCGGCTCGATCGTGATCAGCCAACCGACCTACATCAAGGGCCTCGATCAGCTCGTCGCCACCGTGCCGATGGCGA
The DNA here is from genome assembly GCA_964657795.1 of Beijerinckiaceae bacterium. Classification (GTDB taxonomy): domain Bacteria; phylum Pseudomonadota; class Gammaproteobacteria; order Burkholderiales; family Burkholderiaceae_D; genus CAHJXF01. The sequence goes on along the minus strand of CAZZWS010000146.1, from coordinate 9,505 downwards.
CCTGGCGCGCGTATCTCAAGACCCATCTGCTCAATTCGTACGCGCCTTACCTCTCGAAGGACTTCGTCGACACGCGCTTCGCGTTCGTCAGCGTCGTGTTGGGCACGCCCGAGAACACGCCGCGCTGGAAGCGGGGCGTGCGACTGGTCGAGTCGTCGATCGGCGAAGGGCTCGGCCGGCTCTACGTCGCCAGATACTTCCCGCCGGAGAGCAAGGCCCGCATGGACCAGCTGGTCGGCAATCTGCTGGCCGCCTACAAGGTGAGCATCGACGGCCTCGACTGGATGAGCCCCGAGACGAAGAAGGAAGCGCAGATCAAGCTCGCGACCTTCATGCCGAAGATCGGCTACCCGGTCCGCTGGCGCGACTACTCGGGCCTCGTCGTCGATCGCGACGACGTGGTCGGCGATGTCGAGCGCGCCCGCAGCTTCGAGTACCGCCGCGACATCGACAAGCTCGGCAAGCCGATCGATCGCGACGAGTGGGGCATGACGCCGCAGACCATCAACGCGTACTACAACCCCGAGCTCAACGAGATCGTCTTCCCGGCCGCATTCCTGCAGCCGCCGTTCTTCGATGCCAAGGCCGACGACGCCGCCAACTACGGTGCGATCGGCGCCGTCATCGGCCACGAGATCAGCCATGGCTTCGACGACCAGGGCAGCCAGTACGACGAGAAGGGCAACCTGCGCGACTGGTGGACGGACGAGGACAGGAAGCGCTTCGGCGAGAAGACGAAGGCGTTGATCGCGCAATACGACGCGTACGAGGTCGCCGGCTATCACGTCAACGGCGCGTTGACGCTCGGCGAGAACATCGCGGACAACTCGGGGCTCGCCATCGCCTACAAGGCCTATCGCATCTCGCTGAACGGGCAGGAGCCCCGGGTGATCGACGGCCTGACCGGCGACCAGCGCTTCTTCATGGGCTTCGCGCAGGCGTGGCAGGAGAAGAACCGCGAGGCGTCGATCGTCGCGCAGATCAAGAGCGACCCGCACGCGCCCGGTGAATTCCGCGCCAACGGCACGCTGACCAACCAGCCGGGCTTCTACGAGGCGTTCGGCGTGAAGCCGGGCGACAGGATGTACACGGCGCCCGACAAGCGCGTGATCATCTGGTGAAGCTCCGCTAAAGACGCCGGGAGAGACGATGCCGTTCGCGGGGATCGGCCTGCACGTGCTGATCGCGGTGTTCTTCGCGATCCACGTGGTGCGGACCGGGCAGCCGTTGTTCTGGCTGTTCGTGCTGTTCTCGTTTCCGTTGCTCGGCAGCGTCGTCTACCTGGTCGCCGTCTATCTGCCGAATTCGCGCGTGCAGTACGGTGCCCGTAAGGTCGTCTCGGTCGCCGCCCGGTCGCTCGATCCGACGCGCGAACTGCGCGACGCGCGTGCGGCGTTCGACTACACGCCGACCGCGCAGAACCAGATGCGTCTCGCGGCGGCGTTGCTCGACAACGGGCAGCCCGCCGAAGCCGCGGATCACTATGAAGCCTGTCTGCGCGGACCGTTCGCGGCCGACCCGGAGATGCGGCTCGCCGCGGCGCGCGCGGCACTGGCGGCCGGTCGTGGCGCCGTGGCGGTCGATCATCTTCAGGCCATTCGCACGGCCAATCCGTCGTTCCGTCCCGAGCCGGTCGCGTTGTTGTTCGCACAGTCGCTGAACGCCGCGGGCCGGTCGACGGAAGCGGGCGCCGAGTTCGCGTCGGCGGCGCAGCGTTTCGGCTCCTTCGCCTGCTACGCCGAATACGCGATCTGGGCCGCGCAGACCGGTGATTCCGACCTCGCCGCGCGGCTCAAGACCGAAGCCGATCGCATGATGCAACGTTGGGACCGGCATACCCGCGAACTGAATCGCCCGCTGATCCGGCGGCTGGATCAAGCCGTCGGCTAGGACGTCGATGTCGACATGCAGGGTCCGTCACTCGTGATGCATGTGGTCCATCGGCATCGTCATCGGCTTGCGCACGTTCATCGTGGTGTCATCGCTCGCGGCGCTGGTCGGGGCTTGTGTCGTGAGCGGTGGTGCGCGATCGATCGTGACCTCCGACGCGACGCTGCCGGCAGGCGCCTGGTACCAGCCCGGATCGCGGTAGTCGTCGCGCGCCAGCCCCTCGCGGATCTTGACCACGCTGAACATGCCGCCCATGTCGATCATGCCGTGGGGTCCGTCGCCGCCCATCATCGGCAGCGTGTTCTCGGGCAGCGGCATGCCCGCCATCTCCGTCATGTCGCCCATGCCGGTCGAACCCATGGCCATGTAGTCGGGCATCAGCGCGCCGAGCTTCGCGGCGGCCGCGCGCTGATCGACGCCGATCATCGTCGGCACCTGATGACCCATCGCGTTCATCGTGTGATGCGACTTGTGGCAATGGATCGCCCAGTCGCCCGGTGCATCGGCGACGAACTCGATCGCGCGCATCTGGCCCACGGCGATGTCGACCGTGACCTCGGGCCAGCGCGCGCCCTTCGGCACCCAGCCGCCGTCGGTGCCGGCGACCTCGAAGCTGTGGCCGTGCACATGGATCGGATGATTGGTCATCGTGAGGTTGCCGATGCGGATGCGCACGCGATCGCCTTGTCGCGCGACCAGCGGTGCGATGCCGGGAAAGACGCGGCTGTTCCAGGTCCACAGGTTGAAGTCGGTCATCGTCGTCACCTTCGGCGTGAAGCTGCCGGGATCGATGTCGTACGCGTTCATCAGGAACACGTAGTCGCGGTCGACGCGTTGTTGCGAATTCTTGAGATGCGCGTCGTTTGGATGTGTGACCCAGAAGCCCATCATGCCCATCGCCATCTGCACCATCTCGTCGGCATGCGGGTGATACATGAACGTGCCGGCGCGTTCGGCTACGAACTCGTAGACGAAGGTCTTGCCGGGTTCGATGGCCGGTTGCGTCAGTCCCGACACGCCGTCCATGCCGTTCGGCAGCCGCTGGCCGTGCCAGTGGATGCTGGTGCGTTCGGGCAGCCGGTTGGTCACGAACATCCGCACGCGATCGCCTTCGACGACCTCGATAGTCGGACCCGGACTCTGGCCGTTGTAGCCCCACAGGTTGGCGTGCATGCCGGGCGCGAGTTCGCGCTGCACGGGCTCGGCGACGAGATGGAATTCCTTGACGCCGTCCTTCATGCGCCACGGCAGCGACCAGCCGTTGAGCGTGACCACCGGACGATACGGTCGACCGGTGGGCGGCGCCTCCGGCACGATCGTCGCGCCGCTCGCATGACTCGCGTGTTCGGGGATGGCCGCAGCCTGCGCGCGCGTGACGAGGGCAGCGCCGACGAGGCTCGCGCCGGTGAGGAAGCGACGACGGTTCAATGGGGCGCTCATGGCTGCTCCTTCGCGATGACGGTTGGCGGCAGGCGACCGCCGAGGGACTCGGCGAGGTCGGCCTCGGCGACCCAGAAGTCGCGCAACGCGTCCAGCGAGGCCACGACCGCGGCGGTCTCGTCGCGCGCGCTCGCGATCAGCTCGAAGACGCCGATCAGCATGCCGTTGTAGCGCAGCTGGTTCTCGGCCGCGATCCGTCGCTGCATCGGCAGCACGACCGTCTGATCGTGACGTGCGAGCTCCCACGCATTCTGATAGCCCGCGTGACGCTCGCGCACTTCGGACATCGCGTCGATCGCATGCTGGGCCGACCGTTCGAGCGCCTGCGACGTCAGCGCCTCGGCCTTCGCCACGCGTGCACCACCGAAGTCGAACAGCGGCACCTCGATGCGGATCTCGTAGCCGGACTCGTGCGGCTCGTCCGGTCGATGATCGTCCACGTTGCGCCCGATCTCCAGCGCATCGACGAAGCGCGTCGCCTTCGTCAGGCCGAGCGATGTCGCAAGGCGCTCGTTCGCCACGCGATCGGCTTCGAGGTCGAGACGCTGCGCCATCGCGTCGCGCTCCGCCTCGGCGATCGGGGTCAATCGTGGCGGCAGATCGGGCAGTCGCGCCGGCAGGCGATACGACGCGGCGCCCGTCAGGCCGAGCAGGCGCGTGAGCTGTTCGCGACGCCGCACGACGTCCTGCCGCGCGCGGATCGCGTCGCTGGTCGCCGTCGCCGCGAACGCGCG
>CAZZWS010000146.1:0-5431 GCA_964657795.1 Beijerinckiaceae bacterium | reverse complement strand
TCGGACTGCAGCGTGAAACTGCGCGCATAGCTGGCGAACGCGCGTTCGCGCAGGTCGGCGAGCGCGCTCCAGTTGCCGGTCTCGCGCATCTGCTGCGCCAGCAGCGTCGCGGCATCGGCGGCTTCGACGACCTGTGCGGCGTAGGCCGCGCGCTGGTCGGCCGCGACCGCCTCGATCCACGCGCGGCGCGTGGCCGCGGCCGTCCGCAACACGGCGTCGCTCACTTCGAGCCGCACCTGATCCATGCGGCCGCGCGCGATGCGCGTGGCGATCGGCATCGTCAGCAACGTGCCCACGGCGGCGACGAACGTGCGTTCGATCGTCAGCGCGCCCGCGCCCCGCGTGTGCTTGAACTCGAGGCCGGGATTGGGCAGGCGACCGGCCTGGACCCAGTCGGCCTCGGCGATGCCGAGCTCGCGGACCGTCGCACGCAACGCGCGGTTGGACAGCAACGCGACCTCGACGGCCGCGTCGGCGGTCAGCGGTTCGGCGAGCAGCGCGTCGACGCGGCGATGGACCGCATCGTCGTTGCGTGGCTCCGGCGCTGAAACATCGATGCCGAGGCGGTCGTGGGTCACGGCCGCGACGCGATCGAAGCCGTGGTCCTCGGTGATGGTCGCGCAGCCGCCCGAGGCGATGGCGATGCAGGCCACGACGGCGATGCGCGCCGGCGTGATGGAACGGGCGCATGCAGGCGATGCGCCGCGCGGGATCGGATGATTCATGGAGTCCTCGAACGAAAGACGGTCGGCGGGCGTCCCTCGCGGGACGACGGCGACACGAGGCGACGCTGACCAGCGCCGCGGCCACGACGATCAGGCGATGCCGCGGGGCGGTCGTTCGGGAGGATCGGTGGGGAACGCGGCGATGGCGGTCGCGCGCTGAGGGCGGCCATGCGGCGGCACGTAGTCGATCAACGAAGGCACGACCGGCGTCGACGTCAACGCCGCCGTGCAGCAGGTCGGCGGCGTCGCGTGCACGTGATCGCCGCCCTCGTGGGCATCGGACATCGCGCCCGATGCATTCATCGATCCGTCGTGCGTCGCGTGATGCCCGGCCGCCTGCTCGACGACCGGGCAACACGGCATCACCACCATCGCGAACACGCGTAACGGCATCGTCACGAGCAGCAGCAGCGCGACGATGCCGTGTCGGACACGAGGTTTCCGCATCAACTTGCGACGCCTTCGAAGACGCCGATCTCGCGATTCTTGCGGACGGCGTCCCAACGATGCCAGCGTCCGTTCATCGCGATCCACACGCCGTGCGGCAGCGTCTGCGCGCAGGCGCACGCGAAGCCGAGGTTGAACAGCGCGTCGGACTGCGTGACGGCGTACGGCACCATCGCGCCGGTCAGCACGATGGTCTTGCCGGCCGCGTCGACGGCGGCATCGAACACGGGGCCGAGGACCGCCGCCGTCTCCGGCATCGTGTCGGTGCCGTGCACGATGACGATGGCGGACTCGATCGCGGCGCGGCAGGCCTCGAGCACGCGCTCGCGATCGGCTGGTCGCATGTCGAGGCTGTCGATCTGCATCAGCGTCTCGACGGCCACCGGCACCGTCAGCCGCGCGCGTTCGACCAGCGCAGCGAGCTGCGACGTTCCGAACACGAGTTCGCCGCGCAGGGGGTCGTAGCGCTTGTCGAAGGTGCCGCCGCAGGCGAAGAGCCGCAGCGCGGGCGTGGGAATGATCATCGGTCGTTAGAATGCGCGCCGCGGCCGTCGGATGAAAAACTCAGGACGAAAAACCCAGGACGTAGAAGTCAGGGCGAAGAAGCTCAAACGAAGAGACGGATTCTATCGCCGCGACGTCTTCAGCACTCGGGACCCACGTGTTCGAACAAGTCGTCTTCGCCGGAGGAGGCAACCGTTGCTGGTGGCAGGCCGGCTTCTGGGACGTCGTCGCGCCCGCCATCGACCTGCGGCCGCGCGTCGTCGCGGGCGTGTCGGCGGGCGCCGCGACCGCCTGCATGCTGTACGCGAGCAGCTCGATGGAGACCCTCGCGTACTACGGCGAAGCGTTGAAGCACAACGGCCGCAACGCGTACTGGGGCAACCTGTTCCGCCGCGCGACGGACCCGGCGCACCCGCACGCCGCACGCGTGTTCCCGCACGCGGCCATCTATCGCAAGGCGTTGACCGACATCCTCGGCGGCGCCCGTTTCGACCGGCTCAGGCGCGACGCGCCCAAGATCCGCATCGTCTATGCGCGGCTGCCGCGCGGCCTCGGCCCACGGACCGCGTTGATGGTCGGCATGCTCGCCTACAACGTCGAGAAGCACTGGAAGAAGTCGCTGCATCCGAGCTTCGGCCGGCGCATCGGCTTCGCATCCGAGATGGCGCGGGTGCAGGACTGCACCGACATCGCCGACCTGGTGTCGCTGATCACAGCCTCTTCGTGCACGCCGCCGTTCACGCCGATCGAGCTTCGCCAAGGCAGTCCGACGCTCGACGGCGGCATGGTCGACAACGTGCCGGCCGACGCGGTGGACATCGGCCCGTCGACCCTGGTCCTGCTGACGCGGCGTTACCGCAACCGGGCCGAGACCTTCACGCATCTCGGGCGGGTCTACGTGCAGCCGTCGGCGCCGGTGCCGGTCAGCGCGTGGGACTACACCAGTCCACCCGCGTTGCTGGCCACCTACGACCAGGGCCGTCGGGACGGTGAACGCTTCGTCGCTGCCGTGCGCGGCGGCACGTTGCCGGGTGCTTCGGCGACCGGATGACGCGCCTTCGAGCATGAGGCGACGAAGCCATACGACCTTCCGTATGGCTGCGCAAAAGAAGTAATGATGTGCAATTACTGCCTAGGCAGCGTATATTGCTGCTTAAGCAGTAATTGCGTTGCCAGCATCACGGACGAGTCATGCCTCGCGAAGTCGCCACCAAGATCGCTCCCCTGTACCGCGTCGAGGACTTCGTCATCGACGAGAGCATCGGTTATCTGATCAAGCGCACGCGTTCGATGTTGAGTCATGCGGTCGAACGCGAGATCGCCGATTCCGACGTGACGTACGAGCAGTGGGGCGTGCTTCTGATGATCCTGACGGAGCGCGGCGAGACCGCGGCCGTGCTCGCACGATGCATGGAGTGCGACACCGGCTCGATGACGCGGATGCTCGATCGGCTCGAAGCCAAGGATCTGATCGTCCGCACCCGCAGCACCGACGATCGGCGCCGCGTGCAGCTCGAGCTGACACCCGACGGCAAGAAGCTGGCGGAGCGTCTCGTCAAGGCGATCGTCAACGTCCTCAATCGCCATCTCCAAGGCTTCTCGGCCGACGAGCTGGCGCTGTTCAAGGGTTTTCTGCGTCGCATGCTGGCCAATCGGGAGGCCCCGTGCTGATCGCGCTTTTCAGGGTCTTGCACGACGTCGTCATGAAGCTGTTCACCACTTTCCATCCGCGCATCGCGTTCGAAGCCAGCGCTCGCGCCGTCCGCGCCGAGATGGCGCCGCTGATGCGCCGCGAAGTCGCGATCTGGGCCTTGCTGCAGAGCCTGGCCGTCTGGCTGACGATCGTGACGGCCATGCTGCTGACCGGTTGCGCGAGCTTCGGCGGCGCGCACACGCAGGCCACGACGCTCGACGCCACGACGCTCGCCACCGCGAAGACGTTCGCTTCCAACCCGCTCTCCGATGCCGCATGGCCGACGGAGGACTGGTGGAAGCAGTTCAACGATCCGGCGCTGAATGCGCTGATCGCCGAGGGGCTCGCCGACGGCGAGTCGATCGACCTGCGTCGCGCCGAGGCACGGCTGCGGGCCGCGCAGTCCATCGTCGCCGGCGCGCAGGCCACGCGCTATCCGACGCTCGAGTTCAACGGCAGCTTCGAGCGCGAGCACTTGTCCGAGAACTTCATCTATCCGCCGCCGCTCGGCGGTGGCACGTTCAACGTCGCGTCGTCGACGCTCGACTTCCGCTACGACCTCGACTTCTGGGGACGCAACCGCGCGGCGATCGAGGGAGCCCGGTCGCAGGAGCGCATGGCCGAGGCCGACCGGCAGGCCGCGCGGCTCGCGCTCAGCACGTCGATCGCGCGCGCCTGGTTCCAGCTGCAGCGACTCGGCAGCCTGCGCGAGGTCACGCAGCAGGCGATCAGCCAGCGCACCGATGTTCTTCAGCTCGCGCAGCAACGTTTCGACGCCGGCCTCGACACCAATGCCGAGCTGCGCCAGGCGCAGGCGCTGTTGCCGTCGGCCCGCGTCGACCTCGCGCAGATCGACGAGTCGGTCGGCCTGGCGCAGAACCAGATCGCGGCGCTGCTCGGCAAGGGGCCCGATCGCGGCCGCGAGATCGGCGTGCCGCACGGGACCGCGGGCGTCGTCGTGCCGCTGCCCGCGTCGCTGCCTGCCGAGCTGATCGGTCGTCGCCCGGACATCGTCGCCGCCCGCTGGCGCGTCGAGGCGGCGCGCAGCCAGATCGCCGAAGCCCGCGCCGAGTTCTATCCCAACATCAATCTCGCGGCGTCGGCCGGCTTCATCGGTCTCGGCGCCGGACCGTTCTTCAAGGCCGCGAGCCGCAACTGGTCGGGCGGTCCGGCGCTGACGTTGCCGATCTTCGAAGGCGGTCGGCTGCGCGCGAACCTGGCCGGCCGCAACGCCGACTACGACGCGGCCGTCGAGCAGTACAACGGCACGCTGGTCGACGCGCTCAAGGACGTCGCGGATCAGGTGGTCTCGCTGCAGTCGGTCAACGCGCAGCTCGCCGACCAGGAACTCGCCCGCACGCGGACGCAGGAGGCCTACGACGTGGCGGTGGTCCGTTATCGCGCGGGCCTGTCGACCTATCTCACCGTGTTGAACGCGCAGACGGCGGTGCTGCAACAGGCGCGCGCCGATGCCGAGTTGAAGGCCCGCGTGCTCGACCTCAACGTGGCGTTGAACCGCGCGCTCGGCGGGGGTTATCGCGACCCGTCGGCTGCCGTCGCGGCCACACCGATCGCAGCCCGCTAACCGGTCCCCAGGACCGAATCAGGAATCGTCATGAGCGACATCGTCACCGAAGAGCGTCCCGCGATCGGGACCCCGCAGAAGCCGCAGGTCCGCACGGCGCAGACGGCCGCCAGCGCCGCGCCCGAGGTCGGCGTCGCGAATGCCGCCGCGACAGGCCCGGCCGTGAGTTCGCCGGCCGCGACCACCGAAGCCGCACCGGCCGCCGCGGAGACGCCGGTCAATTCGAACAAGCGCAAGCGTCTGCTGCTGTCGATCGCCGGGGTCGTGGTGCTGCTCGGGATCGCATACGGCGTCTGGTACGTGCTCGTCGGCAGCCACTTCGAGTCGACCGACGACGCCTACGTCGCAGGCAACGTCGTGCAGATCACGCCGCAGGTCTCGGGCACGGTCATCGCGATCAACGCCGACGACACCGACATCGTCAAGCAGGGCCAGGACCTCGTCGTGCTCGATCCGACCGATGCGCGCGTCGCGCTC
>CAZZWS010000145.1:0-10612 GCA_964657795.1 Beijerinckiaceae bacterium | reverse complement strand
AAGTGAACACCATCGAAGGAAGAAGCATCGTAGCGGGGACCATCGTTCAGGATCGCGCCGTGACCGCGCTGCGCATCGACAGCAGGGCCGCCAGCGACGCCTCGACGGCGGCGGCGTCCCGCGACGCGAGTCGACCCGCACGGCGCAACACGAAGCGATGGTCGAGCGTGAACAGTTTCATCCGCACGAACGATGGCGACGGCAGGCCCGCGGACGCGAGGTCGGACAACGGGACGTCGAGTGGCCACGCCGCACCGCCGGCGCTGGTGATCATCGCCATCACGCTGTGAACGGCCCCGCGGTTGAAGCCGTCGGCGCGCGACAGAACGAGTGCCGGGCGACGCTTGTCCGCGGCGCGGTCGGTGAACGGGAACGGAACGACCACGACCTCGAAGCGCTCGATGCCGGCGTCAGAGGGACCGGTACGCATCGTCGTCCGCCCGGGAATCCCACTCCGTCAGCGTGGCGGCCACGGCGCCGTGATAGGCGAGATCGAGCGGCGTCGCGCGCGCCAGCCTCACTGCCCCGTCGACGATGGCGTAGGCGACGGTATCGCCCTGCCGCACGCCGAGGAACTCGCGGATCTCGGCCGGGATGGTCGCCTGGTATTTCGAAGTCACCTTGGACAATGCCGTCATCGTATTACCCATTACGTATTACGGTAGGGCATCTTACGGGTGCTGCGAGCGCAGCGTCAAGCGACGGAGCCACGGGCCGCGGACGACGCATCGCTCGGGTTCCGTTCCACGCCGCCGACCGCCGCGGCGATCACGCGCGCCACGGCGCCGGTCAGCTTCATCGCGTACGGCAGATGCAGGAATTCGTTCGGCCCGTGCGCGTTCGAATGCGGCCCGAGGACGCCGCAGACCATGAACTGCGCCTTCGGAAACCCCTGCTCCAGCAGGCTCATCAACGGGATCGTGCCGCCCTGGCCGAGGAAGCCGCAGGGCGCCCCGAAGGCCGCGTTGGATGCGTCGTCGAGCGCATCGGCCAGCCAGGGCTTCAGCAGCGGTGCGTTCCAGCCGGTCGCGATGCCGCGGTCGGGCCGGAACGCGACCCTGGCCCGGTACGGCGCATCGAACTCGAGCACCTGCTTGAGATCGGCGAGCGCGGTCTGCCCGTCGACCAGCGGCGGCAGGCGCAGCGACAGCTTGAACGCGGTGCGCGGGCGCAGCACGTTGCCGGCATCGGCGAGCGGCGGCAGGCCTTCGGCGCCGGTCACCGACAGCGTCGGCTCCCAGGTCCGGTTGAGCAGCGCCTGCACCGGGTCCTTCGTCGTCGGCTGCACCGTCTCGCCGTGGTCGCCGCACGACCACGGGAAGCGCTTCCAGACCATGTCACCGAGGATCTGCGCCGTCTTCTTCGCCTGATCGATGCGCTCGCCGGGGACGTCGCAATGGAAGCTCCGCGGCAGCAGCCGGCCGTTGCCCGAGTCCTCGATGCGGTCAAACAGCTGACGCATGATGCGGAACGACGACGGCACGACGCCGCTCGCATCGCCCGAATGCACGCCTTCGTCCAGCACCTGCACTTCGAGCACGCCGGTCACGTTGCCGCGCAACGACGTGGTCAGCCACAACTGCTCGTAGTTGCCGCATCCCGAATCGAGGCAGACCACCAGCGCCACGTCGCCCAGGCGTTCGCGCAACGCGTCCACATACGGCAGCAGGTCGTAGCTGCCCGACTCCTCGCACGTCTCGATCAGTCCGACGCAGCGCGGATGCGCGATGCCCTGCCGATCCAGCGCCTGGATCGCGGTGACCGCCGCGTACACCGCGTAGCCGTCGTCGGCGCCGCCGCGGCCGTAGAGCTTGCCGTCCTCGATCTTGGGCGTCCAGGGGCCGAGGTCGGCGCGCCAGCCGCTGAACTCGGGCTGCTTGTCGAGGTGGCCGTAGAGCAGCACCGTATGTTCGGTCTTCGTTCCCTCGGCCGTCGCCCGCGTACCGTCCGTGGCGGGGATCTCGAAGAACATCACCGGCGTGCGACCCGGCAGGCGCACGATCTCGAGCCGCAGCCCGACGACCTTCTGCGCCTCGACCCACGCGGCCGCTTCGGTGATGACGCGTTCGAGGTGGCCGTGCGCCTCCCACTGCTGGTCGAACGCCGGGCTCTTGGCCGGGATGCCGACGTAGTGCGTCAGCCGCTCGACGATGCTGCCGTTCCAGCGCTCGTCGACGAAGGATTGCAGGGCGTGGGCATCGATGCCCGCGGCGGTCGGGATGCGTGCGTTCATGCGGGTCTCCTGATGCGAACGGCGAAGCTACCCGATGCCGGATGGGCACGCAACCTTCCAGGGTCGCTGCCGATGTCAGCCGCGCGGGTGGTGCTCCGCGTGCAGCTTCTTGAGACGTTCGCGCGCCACGTGCGTGTAGATCTGCGTCGTCGAGATGTCGGCATGACCCAGCAACAGCTGCACGACACGCAGGTCGGCGCCGTGGTTCAGCAGATGCGTCGCGAACGCGTGCCGCAGCGTGTGCGGCGACAGCGGCGCATCGATGCCGGCGACCAGCGCATGCCGCTTGACCAGCTTCCAGAACATCTGCCGCGTCATGCCACCGTCGCCTCCGGCCTCCGTCCCACCCTTTTCCCGACGACCAGTGATGAACAACGCGTCGAGCGAGCGACGGCCGATCAGCGCGGGACGCGCGTCGCGCAGGTACGCGACGATGGCTTCCCGCGCCGCTTCGCCCATCGGCACCATCCGCTCCTTGTCGCCCTTGCCGACGACGCGGACCACGCCCTCCTCGAGTCCGACGTTGACGGTCCGCAGGCCGACCAGCTCGGACACCCGCAGCCCGCTCGCATACATCAGCTCGAGCATCGCGCGGTCGCGCGAGCCGAGCGGCGTGTCCGCATCGGGCGCGGCCATCAACGCTTCGACCTGCTTCTCGGACAGCGTCTTCGGCGTCCGCGGCGGCCGCCTCGCGGTCTCCAACCGGCGCGTCGGGTCCACCCGGCCCGGCTGGCCGCGCAGCAGATGGCGGTAGTAACGCCTGAAGACCGCCAGCCGCCGATTGGTCGACGTGGCCTTGCTGTCCGGGAACCGCGCGCTGACATAGGCATGGAGGTCGGCTTCGGTCGCGTCGCCGATGGCCAGCGAACGCTCGGCGAGCCAGCGCGCGAGGATCGTCAGGTCGCGACGATAGGCGTCGAGCGTGTTCTTCGCGAGACCGTCCTCCAGCCACACGGCGTCGCAGAAGGCGTCGATGGCAGCGGCGCTGCTGTTCAACGTCGGCGACGGATCGATCGGTGGGGCGCTGCGCGGCATGGCGTCATTCTGCCTCGGGTATCATGCGCCGCCCTCGCAGAGGCCCTGCCCTACTCTCCCAGCACATGCCCAAAGCCACCCGTTCCAGCCGCCGCGGCCTCGTGCCCTGGTTGGTCCTGATCGCCTTCGTCATCGTCGTCGACCAGCTGACGAAGGTCGCGATCGTGCGGCTCTTGTCGTACGGCGACCGCGTCGAAATGATTCGGGGATTCTTCGATCTCACGCTGTGGTTCAACAAGGGCGCTGCCTTCAATTTTCTTTCGGACAGCAGCGGCTGGCAGCGCTGGCTGTTCATCGGCATCGGCGTCGGTGCTGCCGTCTTCATCGTCTTCATGCTGGCGCGACACGCGTCGCAACGATTGTTCTGTGCGGCCCTGGCGCTGATCGCCGGGGGCGCGCTCGGCAACGTGGCCGATCGCATCGTCCACGGTCACGTCGTCGACTTCCTGCTGTTCTATCACCGGTCCTGGAGCTTTCCCGCGTTCAACGTCGCCGACAGCGCGATCACGATCGGCGCGACGCTGCTGATCCTCGACGAGCTGGTCCGGGTGCGACGCGCGCGCTGATCCCCTCCTTCGCGTAGCATCGATCGCTCTTTTAGCGAACCCGGCCACCGATGCAAGATCTCGCAGGCAAGCACCTGGTCCTCGGCCTGACGGGCGGCATCGCCGCCTACAAGTCGGCCGAACTCTCGCGTCGCCTGCAGGATCACGGCGCGACCGTGCAGGTCGTGATGACCGAAGCCGCGACGCACTTCATCACCGCGGTCACGATGCAGGCGCTCACCGGCCGCCCGGTCTTCGTCGATCAGTGGGACGCGCGCCAGGGCAACAACATGGCGCACATCGACCTGTCGCGCGAGGCCGACGCGATCGTCGTGGTGCCGGCGTCGACCGACTTCATCGCCAAGCTCGCGAACGGCCTCTGCGACGATCTGCTGAGCACGATGTGCGTCGCCCGCGACGGGCCCTTGCTGATCGCGCCGGCGATGAACCGCCAGATGTGGGCGCATCCGGCCACGCAGCGCAACGTGGCGCGCATCGTGGCCGACGGCGTGACCGTGCTCGGACCCGCCGCGGGCGATCAGGCGTGCGGCGAGATCGGCGACGGTCGCATGCTGGAGCCGCACGAGATCCTCGAAAACCTGATCGCGTTCTTCCAGCCGAAGTCGCTCGTTGGCCGCCGCGTCGTCGTCACCGCGGGACCGACCCGCGAGCCGATGGATCCGGTCCGCGCCATCACCAACCATTCGTCCGGCAAGATGGGTTATGCAGTCGCCCGCGCCGCGCACGAGGCCGGCGCCGACGTGACGCTGGTCTCGGGTCCGACGGCGCTGGCCGCGCCACGCGGCGTGATCCGGATCGACGTCGAGACCGCGCGCGAGATGCATGCCGCCGTGATGCGGACCGTCGCCGGCGCGGACTGCTTCATCGGCGTGGCCGCGGTGGCCGACTGGCATGTCGTCGATCCGGCCGATCGCAAGCTGAAGAAGAGCACGGACGGGGCCCCGCCCGAGCTGCGCTTCGCGGTCAATCCCGACATCCTCGCCGACGTGGCCGCACGATCCGCGGCATCGTCCGGTCTGCCGTTCTGCGTGGGCTTCGCGGCCGAGACCGACGACCTCGACGCCAACGCGGATGCCAAGCGCGTGCGCAAGCGGGTCGCGATGATCGTCGGCAACGAAGCGCACCACGCGTTCGGCCGCGACGACAACGCGTTGACGATCTACGAAGCCGAAGGTCGCACCGTTCTGCCACGCGCCGACAAGCTCACGCTCGCGCGTAGCCTGGTCGCGCTGATCGCCGACCGCCTGCCGGCCACGAGGACCCCGTGATCGCGTTCGACAACGGACCGGCCGACGGCGACTACGTGCGCTACATCGAAGCGATGGCGAAAGTCGCCGCGACGAACGCCGTGCAGGCGGCATCGACCCCGATGGCGTCGAGCGCATCCAGCGCGACCGGCTTCGACGACACGGTGCAGGCCCGCATGAGACAGATCGCAGGGCAGCGCTCCACGTCGACGCCCACTGCGACGGCCGCCGTCGCGAAGGCGATGGCGATGCAGAACGCGGGCAATCGCGTCCGCATCCTGCCGGGGCTGGGTCGTGGGCTGGCGATGATGCTGGGCGGTGTCCTGCTCATCGTCGCCGGCGTCACGCTGCGGCCGACCAGCGTCATCGCCCTGACCGCGGGATTCGTGGTCTTCTACTTCGGCTTCCGCCAGGCGTCGAACGCAACCGCGGCACTGCGCGATCGGACCGGAGCGCGAGCCACATGAAGATCGCCGTCCGTGTGCTGGACGCCCGCCTCGCCGACCGGCTGCCCGCGTATGCGACGCCGGGCAGCGCCGGTCTCGACCTGCGGGCGGCGATCGACGCCGACCTGACGCTCGCGCCGGGCGACACGTCGCTGGTGCCGACCGGCCTCGCGATCCACCTCGAGGACGCCGGCTACGCCGCGTTGATCCTGCCGCGCTCGGGCCTCGGTCACAAGCACGGCATCGTGCTCGGCAACCTCGTCGGTCTGATCGACTCGGACTACCAGGGCCAGTTGATGGTGAGCGTCTGGAACCGCGGCCGCGAGCCGTTCACCATCGCGCCGTTCGACCGTATCGCGCAGCTCGTCATCGTGCCGGTGGTGCAGGCTACGTTCCACATCGTCGAGGCCTTCGATTCCAGCGATCGGGGAGCCCGCGGCTTCGGCAGCTCGGGCCGCACCTAGTTTTTGCGTTCGGCCGTCAAGGTTGAGGCATCCGCCTACAAACCTCGCCGTGCACCCGTCATCAGATGCGACATGCCTACATCGAACAACTCCCTGCAAGCACGGCGCGGCATCCGGTGGTGGGTGTATCCGCTCGCGGTCCTCGCGCTGATCCTCGTCTCGCTGCTGTTTCCGTGGAAGCTGAACTTCCTGCGCGACACGATCGCGCAGAAGGTAAAGGACGGTACCGGCCGCAGCTTCGCGATCAGCGGCGACGTCTGGCTGTACTGGCTCGATGGGCCGAAGGTGACGATCGATGGCCTGCAGCTCGGCAACCCGGCGTGGGCGTCGACCCCGCAGATGGTGTCGGTCGATCACGTCGAGGCGACGGTCTCGCTGCTTTCGTTGCTGCACGGGCGCCTGGTGATCCCGACGCTCGATGTCTCGCACCCGATCGCCAATCTCGAACAGGGCCGGGACAACAAGCGCAACTGGTACTTCGACAAGCAGCAGAGCGACTCCAGCACGTCGATCGTCATCGACCAGATGGCGGTCGAGCAGGGGCACATCGGCTACATCGACAAGGGCAAGGACACCAACGTCCAGGTCGACCTGGCGACGTTGACGGGCAACGACGTCGACACGAAGGGCAACGGCTCGACCAACGGCATCGGTCTGCAGGCCGCGGGCACGTGGAACGGCCTCAAGCTCGCCGTCACCGCGAAGGGCGGCGACCTGCTGAAGCTGAAGGACCTCGACACCGTCTATCCGCTCGATCTCAAGGCCACGATCGGCGCCAGCCGGGTCTCGGCGAGCGGAACCGTCACGGGCGTCGCTCAGCTCAAGGCCGCCGACCTCAAGGTCTCGCTGGCCGGCGCCAACCTCGCCGAGTGGTATCGCATCACCGGGGTCGGCCTGCCGGCCACGCCGGCCTACTCGACCGCGGGACACGTGGTGATCGCCGATGGCGTCTATCGCTACGATGACTTCACCGGCAAGCTCGGCTCCAGCGACATCGGCGGATCGGTCGCCTTCCGGAAGAAGATGATCGGGGACGATGCGCGTCCTTCCGTTTCCGGCACGCTGGTCTCGAACCAGCTCGACCTCGAAGACCTCGCGCCGCTCACCGGCAAGACGCCCGAGCCCGCCGTCGCGCCGAAGGTCGTCGACGCGACCAAGCCGCAGAAGCTGCTGCCGCAGCAGACCTTCAGCACCGACAAGTGGAACACGATCGACGCGGACGTGCGCTTCACCGCGAAGAGCATCAAGAACGCCGGCGCGATCCCGTTCGACCACCTCGAGATCCACGCGACGATGGACCACGCGGTCCTGACGCTGGCGCCGCTGTCGTTCGGCTTCGCCGACGGTCAGATGGGCGGCAACTTCCGCTTCGACGGCAGCAAGCAGCCGATGACCGCATCGGTCGACGCGTCGTTCAAGGATCTCAGGCTGTCGCGCCTGACGCCGAAGGTGACCGACACCAGCAAGGCTTCTTTCGGCCGGCTCAACGGCGCGGTCAAGATCGACGGCAAGGGCGACTCCATCGCCACGATGCTGGCGTCGTCCAACGGCACCGCGCAGCTCGCGATGGGCAAGGGCCAGTCCAGTTCGCTGCTGCTCGAACTCGTGGGCCTGCAGGGACCGCAGGTGGTGCGCTACCTGCTAGGCGACAAGGACTCGAGGATCGAGTGCGCCATCGCGGACTTCGCGGTCACCAACGGCGACATGGCGACGAAGACGTCGTTGGTCGACACCGACGTCAACGTCATCACGTTCGCGGGCAACTTCGACTTCAAGAACGAGAAGCTCGACTTCCGCGTCACGCCGCTCCCGAAGCAGAAGAGCATCGTGGTGCTGCGCACGCCGTTCAACATCAGCGGCACGCTCGCCAATCCGAGCGTGCTGCCGGACTTCGGTACGCTCGGTGCGCGGGTCGGCGGCGCCATCGCACTCGGCATCGTCAATCCGTTCCTGGCGCTGGTCCCGTTGATCGAGACCGGTCCGGGTCACGAGGAGGACTGCGCCGCCCTGCTCGCAAAGGTCAGGGACGTCCCGGTCAAGGACGTCGATGCCGCTGGACAGGTCACGACCGTCAGGCGGCCGGCACGCAAGTAGAAAAAGTCGGCGGCCGCGCGGATCAGCGACGACGCAGGACGTGCGACCAGACGGTTCCGGCCTGCTTCTGCTCGACCAGTTCGTTGCCGGTCTGACGGGCGAAGGCCTGGAAGTCGCGGACCGAGCCGGGGTCGGTCGCCAGCACACGCAAAAGCTGGTCGCTCGCCAGTGTCGACAACGCCTTCTTGGCGCGCAGGATCGGCAGCGGACACGCCAGCCCGCGTGCGTCCACTTCGGCATGGATGGTTGGTTCTGCAGGCATGGTGAACTCGTGTCTGGCTGGCGGTGGGGCCGCGCGTGAATCGAACTTCAGGATGTGGGCGCTTCGACCGCCGCCGGCCGCGGGACGTCGACGAACTCGACCGTCAAGCCGCGGGCGCGCATCCAGTCGGCGACCGCATGACCGGTCCCCGCGCGCCACGGCTTGAGACGCTCGGGCGCCAACAGGCGGAACTCGGCGAGCTCCTCGTTGAGCCGGATCGTGCCGCTCGCCTCGACATGATAGGCGATGATCAGCTCGTTCTTCCGCATGAACTCGTAGACACCGATCAGCGTGATGCGGTCGGTGTCGAGGTTCGTTTCCTCCTTGAGTTCGCGCGCCATGCCGGCCTCGGGCGTCTCGTCGGCCTCGAGGAAGCCGGTGATCAACGCGAACATGCCGTTGGTCCATGCCGCGTTGCGCGCGAGCAGGATGCGGCCCTCGTATTCGACCAGCGCGGCCAGCACCGGCAGCGGGTTGTTCCAGTGGACGAAGTCGCACTCCGTGCAGGCCGATCGCGAGCGGCCCGAGGCGTCACGCGTCTCGAGTGGCGACGCGCAGCGCGGACAGTATTGCCATGCGCTCATGACTGCGGCAACCGCGGCGGATGCGGATGCAAGCGCGCCATCGTCAGGGCGTCCGCATAGACGCCGTTGCGCAGCGCATGCGCGCGATGCGTTCCTTCGACGACGAAGCCATGTCGTCGATACAACGCGATAGCCGCCTCGTTCGCGGTGAACACGATCAGTTCGATGCGCAGGATGTTCATCCAGTTGTCCGCGCGATCGATGGCCGCCGTCATCATCGCCGAACCGATGCCGCGACCTTGCCAGTCGTCGCGGATGCCGATGCCCAGCGCGGCCACGTGGCTGCGTCGTTGCTGCGGCATCGTGTTCAGACCGAGATGGCCGACGACCTCGAAGGTCCCGGCGTCCGCTGCGCCAGCGTCCATCCTTGTCCGGACTTCCGCCACGATCTGGAAATGCTGCGCGTCGTGCTTCTCCATCCGCTCGCGCCACTGTTCGATCGAAGGAAACGGCTGCTGGAGCGTGCCGGCGTAAGCCTGCGGCGTCGACATCAGACGAGCGACCGCGACGTGATCCGCGGGCTCCGCGCGACGCAGGCGAAGATCGTCCGGCACCACGCGCTGCGGCATCAACACGACTCCATCAGACGCGTTCCTCGACGAAGCCGCGCACCGACGCGAGCGCCGCTGCGAGCCTCGAAGGATCGGTGCCACCGGCCTGCGCCGTGTCGGGCTTGCCGCCGCCCTTGCCGCCGACCTGCTGCGCGACGAAGTTGACGAGCTCGCCGGCCTTGACCCGCGCGACGAGGTCTGGCGTGACGCCGGCGATCAGGCTGACCTTGCCGGCGTCGACCGCCGACAGCACGATGACCGCGCTCTTCAGCTTGGCCTTCAGCTGATCCATCGTCTCGCGCAAGGCCTTGACGTCGATGCCATCGAGCTGCGTCGCGAGCACCCGCATGCCCGCCGACAGCTCGACCGCCTGCGACGCGAGATCGTCGCCGGCCGACGACGCGAGCTTCGACTTGAGTCGGCCAAGCTCGCGTTCGAGCGCCTTGACGTTGTCGAGGATCTGCCCGATGCGCTGCGTGACCTCTTCGGGCTGCGACTTCAGCGCGGCCGCGGCCTCGTGGACCTGCGCGTCGAGCGACTGCACGAGCGTCAGCGCGTTCTCGCCGGTGACGGCCTCGATGCGCCGCACGCCGGCCGCGACGCCGCCTTCGGACACGATCTTGAAGAGGCCGATGTCGCCGGTCCGCGCGACGTGCGTGCCGCCGCACAATTCGTGCGACGTGCCGATCTCGAGCGTGCGCACGACGTCGCCGTACTTCTCGCCGAACAGCGCCATCGCACCGCGCTTCACGGCCTCGTCGTAGGGCAGCACGTTGATGCGCGTCGCGACGTTGGCCAGCACTTCCTTGTTGACGATGGTCTCGACGCGACGGATGTCGTCGGCGCTGATCGGCGCGTTGTGCGAGAAGTCGAAGCGCGTCTTGTCGGGATCGACCAGCGACCCGCGCTGCGCGACGTGCGTGCCGAGCACCTCGCGCAACGCCTTGTGCATCAGGTGCGTGGCCGAGTGGTTGCGGATGGTCGCGGCACGACGCGTGGTGTCGATCGCGGCGTCGACGTTGTCGCCGACCTTGAGCTCGCCATGCGTGACGCGGCCGTGATGGCCGAACACCTCGGGCTGGACCTTCTGCGTGTCGATCACGTCGAAGCGCGCGCTGGCGTTCGACAGG
>CAZZWS010000144.1:0-10631 GCA_964657795.1 Beijerinckiaceae bacterium | reverse complement strand
CGCCGCCGCGCTGGCATTGGTCGGCGTGTTGGACTGCGCGCCCGGGACCCCCGCGGGTCCCGCACCGCCGCTCGAGTTGCTGGACTCCGTGTTCTGCGAACTGCGCATCGCGGCGTTCTGCGGCGCGTTGGGCTTGAAGGTCTCGGCGGTCTGCTCGGTCTGGGCGAAGTCGAGGTCGGCCGTCACTTCGGCGTGCACGTTGCCGACCCCGACGATGGTCTCGATGATCGACGTGACGCGACGCGTGTAGCTCTGTTCGAGTTCGTGGAGGTAGGCGAGCTTGCCCGGGTCGAGGCCACCGACGTCGGCGGGACGGCTCAGCAGGTTGCCGGATCCGTCGACGAGGCTGACGTTCTGGTCGGCCAGCTCGGGCACGCTCGACGAGACCAGATGCACGATGCCCTGGACCTGCGCGCTGTTGAGCGTCCTGCCGGGATACAGCGTGACGATCACAGACGCCGTGGGCTTCTGATGTTCGCGCAGGAAGATGGTCGGCTTGGGGATCGCGAGGAAGACACGGGCGTTCTGGATCGACGACACCGACTGGATCGATTTGGCCAGCTCGCCTTCGAGACCGCGCTGGAAATTGACCTGCTCCTGCAACTGCGTCGTGCCGAATTTCTGCTGGTCGAGCAGTTCGAAGCCGACGGTACCGCCCTTCGGCAGGCCCTGTGACGCGAGCTTGAGGCGCGTGTCGTAGATCAGGTTGCTCGGGACCATGATCGCCGAGCCGCCGTCGTTGTACTTGTACGGCACGTTCATCTGCGACAGCGAGGCGACCACCGCGCCGCCGTCGCGGTCGCCGAGGTTCGTGAAGAGCACGCGATAGTCGGGAGTCTGCAACCACATCCAGACGCCGATCAGAAAGCCGCCCACCGTGACGGCGGCGACCGCGAGGCCGATCATCTGCGAGGCGGGGATGTTCAAGAGGCGTTTGAGCGCGTCCATGCGGTCCGGTCGGTGGTTGCGTTGGGTGGTGACACGATTATCGGGACGCGGGCCGCCGCCGATGCGGTGAATAGCCCTCGTTTTCCGGCCTTCTTCGCGATCCCGACGAGCGGTGGGTTCGTCGCTGCGTCGCGCGAATCGGCAACGGATGATGGGCGGGCCGCGAGCCGGACGAGCGTTCGAATTGGCGGGGAATGCGGACCCTGTTCAGCGCCTGGTCATCGCGTGCTGCGACTTACAGTGAGGCATCGGCAATTTAGGAGGTCGCGATGGCCGTCAATACCGTACAGATGGTCGGCGCGAACGCGCTCGACAAGGTGGCCTCGACGGCCTTCGGCATGGTCACGCACCGGGCCGATGCGAAGTCGAATGCCGACGGCGGCGACTTCGCCAGCATGATCCAGCAGTCGCTGGCGCAGGTGAACAACACGCAGTCCACGGCCGAAAGCATGTCGCATCAATTCCAGCTCGGTCAGAACGACGTGTCGGTCGAGGACGCGATGATCTCGATGCAGAAGGCCAACATCAGCTTCCAGACCACGGTGCAGGTCCGCAACAAGCTGGTGTCGGCCTACAACGACGTGATGAACATGCAGGTGTGAGCGTTCAGTCCCGGCGCTTGAGCATGCGCAGCTGGTTGACTTCGAGTCGCTGGACATAGCGCTGGATCTGGTTCGACGTCTTCGCCGACACCTGGTCGAATCGAAAGCCGAGACGGATGCCCGACGCGAGCGCATCCGGCAGGCCCGTGCCGGGACGCACCGTCCGCAACGTCGCTTCGAGTTCGAGGCGGCCGACGTCGGGAATCGACAGGATCAACTCGTGATCGCTGCCCGGCTCCGCCTGGCGCAGCGCGGGATCGTTCACGACGACCGCGGCGCCGCCACAACTCAGGTCGATCGCCTGCGCCGGGCTGGCGTTGCCCTGCTTGTCGAGCACCGTGCAGTGCACCGGAGGACGCAGCGGCAACGCGGCGCGGAACCATTCGCGGCGTTGCAGCCGCGTGACCGCGAGCGGCAGGGCGACCATGGCGGCGGGGCCGTCGACGAAAGCGACCGGCGACGGCGTGCGCGTCTCGAACAGGATGGGGATGTTGTCGATCTCGCCGACGAAGGCGAGCGACGACGCCGCGAACAGGATGCGGTTGGCTTCGGGATCGCGGGCCACGTCGAAGACCATCGCACGGGCGTCGCCATTCGCATCGCGCGGGACATCGAGCACCCTGGACACGATGGCGTGGCCATCGCCGAACTCGACGGTGATCAGGATCTCCTCGCGCCACAGTCGATCGAGGATTGCGACGATGTCGACCGGATGATGCAGGGCGAAGTGCGGGTCGTCGGCGAGGTTCATGGCGACGATGGCAGAGGCGCCGGCGCGGCGCGCGCCTCGAGCAGGTACAGCCAGGCCAGCAGCTGGGCCACGGCGTGGAAGAGTTGCGGCGGGATGGCGCGGTCGAGCTCGACCTGCATCAGCATCGCCGCGAGGTTGTCGGACACGTGGATCGCGACGCCGTGCTCGGTGCCGCGTCGCACGATCTCATCGGCGACCAGTCCCCGACCCTTGGCGACGACCACCGGCGCGGTCATGCCGTCGGCATACCGCAACGCGGCAGCGTACCGCGGGGTCCTGCGATCGCCGGACGATTCGCGGTCAGCCATGGGGATCGATCGACGACGATGCGCCGGCCGTCGCGCGCGCCCCCGGCTGGCCGACCGACAGCGCCTGCACGCGCAGGTCCGCGTCGGCGAGCGCGGCGGCCAGCGACGCCGTCGCTGCGCTCATCGCGGCCACCGTCGCGGCATCCTCGCCTTCGAGGCGGATGCGCAGTCCCTGCATCGAGAACGCGAGATGGCCCGACACGCGGCCGAGCTGCGGCAGATCGATGACGATTTCGCCGCACCAGTGGTCGAGGACCGGATTGTCGAGTTCGTCGTCGGCGCGTTCGCGGCGCACGACGAGTTCCATCGGCTGACCGGCCCAGGCCGGTCCCTGCAGCACGATCGGCATCGTCGGCGACGACGTCGGCATCGTGCTCGGTGGCGACGCGGAGCGGGCGACGATGACATCGTCGAGCGAGATGCGATCGGTCGTCGATGAACGGGTGGTGGGCTGCGTCGCGACCGACGGCTTCGCGTCCGCCGTGCGGGCGACGTCGTCGTTGGCTGCCAGCGAGACGATCTCGACTTCGATGATCGGTTCGGTGAAGCGGATCGCACCGTTCGCATCGCGCGAGGTCGACGACGCATTCGACGACGCAGCCGACGTCGATGACATAGCCACCGCTCGACTCGACAGCTCCAGTGCGCTCGAGCTCCAGCGGGTCGGCGCATCGGCCGGCGCGGCATTGCCGTCCGCGTCGAGCGGTTCGCCGGCGGCGTCCACGCCCTGGAACAGCAGCATCGGCTTGTGGGCGAGCACCCGTAGCGTGATGTCCTGACCCGGTCGCAGCAGCGAGCCCGCGCCTCGGGGCCATGCCATCGAGACACGCCATCGTTCGATGTCGGCGACGACGTGTCCGGCATCCGGCACGTCGACGATGCGCGCCAGCACGACCCGGCCGAGCGGCAGGCGCGCGGCCAGCGACGTCTGCTGCGCGCCATCGGCCGCCGACGTCGATGCAGCGCCGGCCGATCGAGACGAGCCGGACCCGCCGTCCTTGCCGGACACGGCCGCCAGCGGATCGAGCGCGAGTACGCGATCGATCTGCAGCCGGCGATCGAGCGCCTGCATCAACGTATCGGATTCCTGGACGATCATCGTCGGCCGCCTGAGAGAGCACCGCCCGGTGGCGACGCGCTCAGTTCGATAGCGAGCCCGCGCCGTATGCGCGATGCACGCGGGTCGAGTTGGCCGGACCGCGCATCAGCGCGTCGAGCTTCTTCAGCCATGGCTGGCTCAACAGCCGGATCTGCGCGTCGTCGTCGAGCACGCGCTTCATCAGGTCGAGCTTCTGCTGTCGCAGCGCGGGATCGCTCGGCGACAGATCGCCGATGTCCGTCAGTTCGGAGATCAGCCCCGCACATTCCTTCTCGACGGCGCAGACCTCGTCCCAATCGTCGACACGCGCGGCCGCCAGCATCCGCTGGCTCGCGTCGGCCATGCGGCGGTAACGGTCGACGATCTGCCGTTCGGTTTCGATGCGCGACGTCATGCAGCGAGACTCCTTCCCATGATCGACACGCGATCGGTGGGACCGATGCCGTCGAGTGATTTGCCTTGGCGGGGCGCGGCCACGGAAGCCTGCGTGCGACGCAGGATGCTCCACGATTCGCGCAGTTCGCCGAGCAGCTTGCGCACCTCGGCATAGATCGAGGCGTCGGCCTTGAGGTTGGCGTCGAAGAGCCGGCGGCTGATGTAGTCGTACAGCGATGCGAGGCTCAAGGCGAGTTCGCCGCCGACCTTGCGATCGAGGCTCGACGCGAGTCCCTGGTTGACGATGTCGATGGCCTGCGACGTGTAGCGGCCGCGCGCTTCGATCTGGCCGTCGGCCAGATGGCGTTCCGCGCGAAAGATGGCCTGTATCGCGCCGTCGTACAGCATGACCACGAGTCCGAGCGGGTCGGTCGCGTCGACCCCGGTCTCGATGCCGATCGTTCTGTAGGCGCTTGCTCCGTAAGGAGTCTGGTGATGCATGTCGCTTCCTTGGCTGCGGGTGGAACGTTCGCTTACTTGTTGCTGTTGTTGATCTGGGCGGTGATGGCGGCGAGCTGCGTCGTCAGATAGCTGCCGGTGGTGTTGAGGCTGGCGACCAAAGCGTCCATCGCGTTGTACTGCGCGTTGAGCTGCGCGCGAATCGCATCGAGGCGCGGAGTCCACGCGGCCTCCTGCGCTTTGACGTTCGTGATGGATGTGTTGAGACCCGTGGTGGCGGAGGTCAGCAGCCCGCTGGTGGGGTCGAGGAACTGGGTCAGCGCGTCGCTGACCGAGGCGGCGATGCCACGCGTCAACGTCACGGTCCCGCGGGATCCGATGGCACCGCCGGTGATCGACAGCTTCAGCCCATCGGCGGTCGTGCCGGTCGCGCCGGTCGCGGTCTGCCCGGAGCCGGTGAACGAGACCCCGTCGAGCGTGCCCGCGACGTCGAGGCCGGTGGTCGCCGTAGGCGAAGAGCCGATCAGGCCGGCTGCGGCGTTGCCGCCGAGCGAGACGCTCGAGGCGGAGCCGTAGCGGTTCGAGCCGAAGCTCAGGACGCCGTTGGCGGCGGTGACGGTCGCGCTCGATCCGAGCGTCGAGAACGCCGACGTGCCGTTGATCTGCGATTGCACCGCGGCTGCCAGCGAGGATGCGTCGGAGTAGCTGCCGGCGGGGATCGTGATCGTCGAGGTCACGTTGTCGAGCGTGACGTTGAGCGCATCGTTGACGCCGGCGGTGATCGTCATCCCCGCGGCCGCCGAGCCGGTCAGCGTGCCCTGGGTCGCGAGCTGGCTCACCGTGAGGGCGTGACTGCCCGCCTGCGTCTTGTCGGTCGACGACGTGTAGCTGACTAGCGAATCGGCCACCGTGCCGGTCTTCGCGAACACCTTGCTGACGGAATTCGGATCGCTCGCGAGCGCGCTGGCCAGCTTCGTGGTGTTGAGCTTCAACTGGCCGTCGCTGCCGAATGCGATCCCCAGGTCGTTGAGGTTCGTGATGCTGCCGCCTGTGGGGACGACCGTGGCGATCAGCGACTGCAGACGGGTCGAGATCAGGCGCGTCGTGGAGTCGCCGTTGAGCGTGCCGGCCGTGTTCGACGTCGCGTTGTAGGCCGTCAGCGTCGAAATGCCCGACTGGATCGTGTTGTAGGCACTGACGAAGTTCGTGATCGCCGTCGTCGCTGCGCTCGTATCCCGCGAGATCGCGAACGTCGTGCCGGTCGTGTCGACCTTGGTCAGGCCGATCGTGAGACCGGCGATCGCGTCGCTCACGGTGTTGCTCGGCTTCGAGATCGCCAGACCGTCGATGGTGAAGTTGGCGTTGACCGCGTTGCTCAGGTGCGTGGTCTGCGGCGTACCGCCGCTCGCCGTGGGGTCGAACGCGATCTGCGACAACCCGCTCGCATCGAGGTTGTTGCCGTCGCTGTCGCTCGTGCTGATCTTGAAGCCGTTCGCGGCGCCGGTGGCGCTCCCGTTGAGGACCAGGCGATTGCCCGTGCCGTCGTTGACGATGGACGCGGTGACACCCGCGCCGGCCGCGTTGATCGCGTCGCGGATGCCGGCGAGCGAGTTGTTGGTGCTGTCGATCGTGATGGTCTTGCTGCCGACCGTACCGTTCGGCGTGAACGTCGAGTAGCCGCTATCCCAGGTTCCCGTAGCGATGGTGATGCTGCCCGTGCCGACGGCGGAGGTGGTGTCCGTGAACGCACCCGACGCCGTGCGTTGCGAGTCGGCGAGCTGCGATACCGTGAGCGTGTGCGACCCGGCGGTCAACGCGCTCGATTTGGTGCTGTCGATGGACACCGATGCGATGGTGCTGTCCGCGGCCGATGCAGCGAAGCTCTGGAAGGCCGTCGTCGTGGTCAGCGGAGCGATCGTGCTCTGGAACGTCGAGAGCGCGCTGCTGACCTGTCCGAAGGCCGACAGCTTGGTGTTGTAGGCCGTTTCCTGCGTCTGCAGCGCGGTCAGCGGCGCGGACGCGACGGTGACCAGCTTGTCGACGATGCTCGCGATGTCGAGACCCGATCCGACGCCCTGCGTCGTGACGGGCGCCGTGCTTGCCGATGATGCGATCGTCGTGGACATGATGCGTGCTCTCTGGGCGTGCGCTGGACGGGTACGGAAGTCGCCGATGCGGTCGCGTGGTCAGGCTTTTTCTTGGACGAGAAAGCCCTGCATGCGATCGATCGCCTTGGCGATCCGGATCACATCCGCGTCCGGAATCTGGACCACGACCGTCTTGTTGTTCTCGTCGACGATGGTCGTGACCACGCGATTGCCGTCGACCTGGAACTGCAGCGATCGCGGGTCGCGTTGCGGCTCGGCGTCCTGCTTCGGGGCCGTGGTCGCGGTCGTGGCGCTGTTCTGCCGCTTGGCGGGCGCGGCCGACGCTCCCGTCTGGGCGGCGGAACTGGTGGCCGTGGTCAGGGCGCCGGCGGATACCGCCGAGGTCGCGTTCGCGGTGATGCCGGTCGTAGTCGAATCCATGGTGTCTCCCAGTCGCGCTTTCCTGCGACCGTGCTTTTAATCCAACGTGAAATCCGCACCGACAGACCGCCGTCGTTCGCGAATCCCTGAAACAGGTCGACGCGCCCTCGTGAGGCGCGTCGTATTTTTGCCAGGACCGATCAGCTCTTCAGCAGCGTCAGGACGTTGTTCGGCAGGCTGTTGGCTTGCGCTAGGATCGCCGTGCCGGCCTGTTGCAGGATCTGGTTCTTCGTCTCGTTGGCCGTCTCGGCCGCGAAGTCGGTGTCCTGGATGCGGCTGCGCGACGAGGACAGGTTCTCGCTGGTGGTCTGCAGGTTCGTGACCACCGACGTGAAGCGATCCTGGACCGCGCCGAGCGTCGCACGGGCGTTGTTGACCTGGTTGAGCGCGCTGTCGATCTGTTTGATCGCCAGCTGCGCACCCGCGAAGCTGGAGACGTCAAGGCTGTTCAGGCCCGTCTGCGTCGTGGCCGTGGCCGTCTCCGTTCCCGCGAAACCGTCGTCCGTCGCGACCGACGCGCTACCGGTCGTCACGGCGATGTTGCCGGACGAGGAGAGCACGATCTTGTTGCTGGTGGCGTCGATCGTGGCGTTGACGCCCGTGGTCGTGGAAATGTTGTTGATGGCGGTCACGAGCTGGTTCGCCCGATCGCTGGACGTGCTGGCGGCCGCGAGCGGTCCGATGCTCGTGCCGTTGATCTTGATGAAGTCGGTCGCGCTGTTCGCCACGGCGCCGGTGGTGAAGTTGCTGATGGAGTCCGACTGCGTCGACGACGACGACACGCTGCCGAGACCGGCGAGCGTCGCGTTCGGCAGGCCGCTGACGGTGATGGTGTCGTTGGCCGTCGTGTTGGCGCCGACCTGGAACACGAAGCTCGAGTTCGAGCCGTTGAGCAGCGAGACGCCGTTGAACGACGAGCTGTTGCCGACGCGGTCGATTTCAGACTTGAGCTGGCCCACTTCGGTCTGCAGCGCGGCGCGGTCGCTGGCGCTGTTCGTGGCGTTGGCCGACTGGACGGCGAGCTGGCGGATACGCTGGAGGTTGTCCGTGGTGGCGGCGAGCGAGCCTTCCGCCGTCTGCGCCAACGAGATGCCGTCGTTGGCGTTGCGGGCTGCCTGGTCGGAGCCGTTGATCTGGGCGGTGAAGCGCTGCGAGATGGCGAGGCCGGCTGCGTCGTCCTTCGCGCTGTTGATGCGCAGGCCGGAAGACAGGCGTTGCAGCGAGGTCTGCAGCGACGCTTGCGAGGCGTTGAGGTTGCGTTGGGCGTTGAGCGATGCGACGTTGGTGTTGATGACCTGTGACATGGAATTTCTCCTGGGCTGTCGATGAACTCCGGCGCTGACTGCCGGGCTTACCGGTGCCTCGTTGAGAGGTAAGCGCCGGCGATGTTTTGGTTATCGGAGGTCCTCGGGAAAAATGTAGCTTCGCTGCGCTTTTCTGCCGATGGACGCAATGTAGACGGGGCGCTGCTGCGGGAAAGCCGGGAACAGAAGCGCCGAATGCGGTCAATTCGGCGTTCGGTTCCGTCGTCTTGGGGAGTCGTCGCGCCGCGGCCGCGGAGGCGCCGAGGGTCGTTCACGTCACGCGGGCTCGAATGCCGGGCGACACGCGCCTCGGCGGCGACACGCTCAGCCCAGCGACGTCTCCGCCGCGGTCGCGACGACGATGCAGTTCTTGCCGGCGGACTTGGCCTGGCGTAGCGCCTGATCGGCGCGCGTGATGACGTTCGCGAGCGACTCGTCGTCCCTGACCTGCGCGACGCCGGCCGAGAACGTGACTCGCGGCAGTGGCGACGACTCCGAGCCGAGATGATCGGTCAGCGCGCGTTGCATCTTGACGAGCGCGAGTTCGGTCTCCGCGACCGACTTGCCCGGGAACATCAGCGAGAACTCCTCGCCGCCGTGGCGGGCCACGACGTTGAACGGTGCGGCGCAGCGGTGGAGCACCTCGACGACGTTGCAGAGGACTTCGTCGCCGATCGAATGGCCGTAATCCTCGTTGATGCGCTTGAAGTTGTCGACGTCGATCAGCGCGATCGTCGGCAGTGCCACGCCCTCGGACCGCATCAACTCGGAGCGGAACGCATCGGCGAAACCGCGCCGGTTCATCGCGCGGGTCAGTGGATCGGTGCGCACCAGCGTGCTGGCTTCGCGCAGCTCGGTCTCGAGCGCGGTGGTCTGCTGCTCCAGCGCTTTCACGCGTTCCTGGCTTTCGAGCAGCAGCGCGCGCTCGGCGGCGACGCTGCTCGACATCAGCCGGGTGTCCGTGACCAGCGCCTGCGTGAGTGTCGACAGCTTGCCGAGGTCGTCGGTCGCGGCGATCTGCTCGGCCATGTCGACGACGCGCACCGCGTAGCTGTCGGTCGAATTGACGAGCGACGCCAGCCGCTCGAGCAGCGACTCGGCGAGGTCGCGCACCGCGCGCTTGGTCTCGTCGATGCTGTGCTTGATGGCGCCCTGGCGAACGATCAGCGCGCGCAGGCAACGCTCCGTTTCGTCGAGCTTCTTCTCCGTCAGCGGCGCCGTCAGGACGCGGCCGATCTGTTCGATCTGGTTGCCCAGCAGCGCCGATTCGGGCGTGAGGTCGTCGATGTTCTTGAGCAGCAGCGACAGCAGGCCGGCGAGCCGGAAGCTGATCATCCGCTCGGACAGCTCGCTGCTGGACGCGGTCGGGCGCGAAGCGGCGCCGGGTTGCTTCGGATCGCGCGCCGGCGCGGGTGGTGAGCCGGGCGGGTCGGGTGCGAACAGTTGCGGCGGTGGCGCGAACGCCTGAGAGGCGTTGAGGACGGTCGGCGTCGCCGCGCTCGCTGGCGGTTCCGCGCTGCCGGCGCCGAGGATGTCGGTCCCGAGGAACTGGTTGACGTGATCGCCGAGGTCGGCGTTGGGCCCGTTCCACGAGTCCATCAGCCGATTGAGTCGCGCGAACAGCGCGTCGAGCGGTTCCATCCGCGGCACCAGCGCGCGCTTCAGGCCTTCTCGTTTGCGCGTGATCGTGATGCCGGCATGGCAGACGTCGAGCTGCGTCAGCAGACGCGCGATCAACGCGGCACTGGTCTTGCCGTCGAGCGTGTGCCCGGGCGTCGTCGTCAGCGCGGCGCCGGGATGGTCCGGATGGGTCGTCGCGATCTGGGCATAGATCCGGGCATAGGTTTCCGGCGTCGGGCTGATGCGTTCACTGGCGATCCTGTGCAACGTCTCGCGCGCCACGGCGTTGATGGCGGTGTTGCTGCGGGTCGAGGACGGGGTCGTCATGGCGTCGAAGATGCTGGAGCGCGTGCCGTTGTCGCGTGCTTGGAGGCGTGGCCGGATGGGAAGCGACGCGCAAGACCCGGTCCGGGTAGGCGGCGTTGCAGCTCCGAGACTGGCGTTGATTGCTTCGGTTCGAAGGAAAGATCGGCAATCGGCTGCGATACTTGAACGGCGACGCGAGACGGCGTCGGAATGTCGCGGCCCAAAAGAAAACCCCGCCGCAGCGGGGTTTCTCTTTACAGCGGGACGCCGTCCGCAGACGACGCCCGGGACGGCGGACTTACATGTCCATGCCGCCCATGCCACCCATACC
>CAZZWS010000143.1:7388-10704 GCA_964657795.1 Beijerinckiaceae bacterium | reverse complement strand
CTATGAGTAGGCCTACGAGTGGGCCTATCAGTGGGCTCATGAGCGCCATCGACCATCGCTCGCCCGAATCGATTCGCCTGGGCTGCCGCGACGGCTCGTTCACCGGCCAGACCGCCGGTGTCGCGCCCGGCCGCGTCCAGGCCAACCTGATGATCGTGCCGCGCGACGTGGCCTTCGATTTCCTGCTGTTCTGCCAGCGCAACCCGAAGCCCTGCCCGCTCGTCGAAGTCCTCGAAGCCGGCCGCACCGAATCGCTGCTCGCCCCGGGCAGCGACCTGCGCACCGACCTGCCCCGCTATCGCGTGTGGCGCGACGGCGTCCTCGCCGACGAGCCGGACGATCTCGTCGACCTGTGGCGCGACGATCTCGTCAGCTTCCTGATCGGCTGCAGCTTCTCGTTCGAGGCCGCGCTGATCGAGGGCGGCATCCCGCTGCGGCACGTCGACGAAGGCGTCAACGTCTCGATGTACCGCAGTGCGATCGATTGCCGGCCCGCCGGCGTCTTCCACGGCCCGATGGTCGTCAGCATGCGGCCGGTGAAGGTGGCGGACGTCGCTCGTGCCGCCGAGATCTCCGGCCGCTACCCGGACGTGCACGGCGCGCCGGTGCATGTCGGCGATCCGAGGGCCCTCGGCATCGCCGATCTGGCGAAGCCCGACTACGGCGACGCGGTCGCCGTGCATCCCGACGAGCTGCCGGTGTTCTGGGCCTGCGGCGTCACGCCCCAGGCCGTCGCGGTCGCGGCCCGACTGCCGTTCTGCATCACGCATGCGCCCGGCAGGATGTTCGTCACCGACGCCCTGATCCGATCGCTCGTGCGCTGAAGCGCCGTTATCATCCGCGGTCCGCGCGATCGCCCCACGACTCGCGCCTTTCGTCCTGCTCCACTTCTCCCGATTCTCCGATGGCTTCGCGCCGCACCTGTCTTCCGCTGTTCAAGCCCGAACCCGCCTTGCGGCCTCGTCGCGTGCCCGCATGCGGGTGACCGTGATCGGAGGCGGCATCGTCGGCGTCTGCACCGCCTGGTCGCTCGCCGAAGTCGGCTGCGAAGTCACCGTCGTCGAACGCAATCGCGGCGTCGCGCAGGAAGCGAGCTACGGCCACGCGGGATTGATGACGCCGGCCTGCATCTCGCCCGGGGCCGCGCCGGGCATGCCGCGCCGCGTCCTGTCGTCGCTGCTCACGCGCGACGCGGCGATCCGCTTCGCGCCGGGACTCGACCTCGCGGCCTGGCGCTGGCTGGCCGCCTGGCTGGGTGCGTGTCGCTTCGCCAGCTTCCGCGTCAACCAGGAACGCATGCAACGCGTGGCGTCGTACAGCCGCGACGTGATGGCCGAGTGGCGCCGGCTCCACGGCTTCGCCTACGAACGAACGGGGGGCGTGCTGCAGCTGCTGCGCACCGAACGCGACGTGAGCGCGGCGGGGAAGACGACGGCCCTGCTCAACGAAGCCGGCATCGAGAACCGGCTGCTGTCCCCGGACGAATGCCGGGTGCGCGAACCGGGACTGAGCGACCTCGCGTTCGCGGCCGGCCTGCTCGTGAGCGACGCGGAGGCCGGCAACTGCCCGCTGTTCACGCGCCAGCTCAAGGCTTTCGCGGAAGAGCGCGGGGTGCGCTTCGAATTCGGCACGGCGGTCGACGATCTGCGATCCGATGACCGTGGCGTGGCACTGCGCCTGCGTGTCGATGGCCAGCCGATCGAACGTCGCACGGATGCCGTCGTCGTCGCGGCCGGCATGGCCAGCATGGCGCTGCTGCGTCGCCTCGGCATCGCGCTGCCGCTGTATCCGGTCAAGGGCTACTCGGCGTCCGTCGCCATCCGCGAGCCGACCTACGCGCCGATCGCGTCGGTGATCGACGAGACCTATCGGGTCGGCATCACCCGGCTCGGCAATCGCGTCCGCGTGTCGGGGATCGCCGATCTGGGCAATCACACGTTGTCACTGGAGACGCGCCAGGCCGAACGCGCGTTCGCGACGCTGCTCAAAGTGGCGCGTGACTGGTTTCCCGGAGCCGCGCATTACCAGACCGCGAGCTGGTGGGTGGGCGCGCGGCCGATGCTGCCCGACGGCCCGCCGGTGCTCGGTCCGACCCGTCATCCCAACATCTACCTCAATCTCGGACACGGCTCGACCGGCTGGAGCATGGCCGCGGGCTCGGGCCGCATCCTGGCCGACGTGATCAGCCAGCGCGTGCCCGAGATCGATCTCGAAGGACTCACCGTCGCCCGCTATGACTGAACCCCGATCGAGACTGTTGCGTGTGCAAGCGTTGCGGGCACTGGAATCCGGTGCTCTCGCCGGTCATCCGCAGCCCGGCCTGATGGAGCGCGCCGGTGCGTCGGTCGCACGCCTCGCCGCGACGATGACCGCGGAGCGCGGCGGCTTCGTCCTCGTCCTCGCGGGTCCCGGCAACAACGGCGGCGATGCGCTCGTGGCCGCTCGCGTGCTGCACGAACAGGGCATCGACGTGCGCGTGGCGCTGCTGGGCGCGGCCGATGCGTATCACGGCGACGCGGCCATCGCGTGGTCGCGCTGGGCCGACGCCGACGGCCAGCGCTGGGTGGTCGCCGACCCGCTGCCGCTGATCGCCGGCGCCGTGCTGATCGTCGACGGACTTTTCGGAATCGGGTTCAAACGCGCACCGGAAGGCAAGGCGAAGAGCTGGATCATCGCGGCGAATGCTGCCCGTTCGGCGGCCCGTGTCCCGGTGTTGGCGATCGACGTTCCGAGCGGCGTCGATGCGGACACCGGCCACGTCTTCGATGACGCGATCGATGCGGATCGCACGATCACGTTCATCGCCGACAAGCCGGGGCTGCACACGGGAGACGCGGTCGATCACGTCGGCGTCGTCACGGTCGATCCGCTCGGGGTCGACGGCCACGACCAGGGTCGTGACGACGCCGCGAGCCGGGACGTCGGCGCCATCAACGGACCCCACGACTTCGCGGCCGTCTTCGCCCCGCGGCGGCTCAACAGTCACAAGGGCAGCAACGGCAGCGTCGCGGTGATCGGCGGCGACCACGGCATGGTCGGAGCGGCGTTGATGGCGTCACGGATGGCGCTGCATGCCGGCGCGGGACGCGTCTACGTCCGGCTGCTCGCGAAGGACGCACCGGGTTACGACGTGCTGCAACCCGAGCTGATGATCCGCGAGTCGCTGGACGACGTCGATGCCGAGGTGTTCGCGGTCGGCCCGGGACTCGGCCACGGCGAAGCGGCGACGCGGACGCTCGGCGATGCGATCGACCGTGCCCGGCGGCTCGTGATCGACGCCGACGGGCTCAACCTGATTGCGAAGAACGCGGACCTC
>CAZZWS010000143.1:6969-7378 GCA_964657795.1 Beijerinckiaceae bacterium | reverse complement strand
GACCGAGGCGGTACTGACGCCGCATCCGCTCGAAGCCGCGCGCCTCCTCGGCTGCGACGTGAACGACGTGCAACGGGACCGCATCGCGGCCGCGCTGCGGCTCGCCGAGCGCTATGCGAGCGTCGCGCTGGTCAAGGGCGCCGGCACCGTGGTCGCCGCGCCGAACGGAAGGTGGCTGATCAACACGACCGGCAATCCGTCGCTCGGCACCGGGGGCACCGGCGACGTGCTGTGCGGGCTCGTGGCCGGCCTGCTGGCGCAGCACCCCGATCCGCTGGAAGCGGCCTGTGCGGCGGTGTGGCTGCACGGCAAGGCCGCCGACGACCTGGTGGCCGCGGGCGTCGGCCCGGTCGGGCTCGCGGCGACGGAGCTGATCCCGGCGATCCGCGAGGCCATCAATCGGGCGCAT
>CAZZWS010000143.1:0-6959 GCA_964657795.1 Beijerinckiaceae bacterium | reverse complement strand
ACCCGCTGATTCGACCCGCTGATCAGGTCACGACACGATGTCGCTCGTGCCAGGCCTTCAGCGACTCGGCAGGCCATTCGTCGCAATGCACGTGACCCTTCCCCTTCGGCACGTCGACCCAGTCCGGGACGAACGCGAGTGCGGCTTCGACGACGGCCGGCGGCTTCGGCAACGGCGTGTCGATCGCTGACGCGTGCGGATGGATCAGTTCCGGCCAGCGCGGGTCCCACAGCCACAGCGCGCTGCCGCATCTCACGCAGAAGCGTCGCTCGGCCTTCGATCGCGTGGCACGCTTGCCCGGCTCGCGCATCAGCGCGTGGTACTTGCCCAGATGACGCTCCCCCTTCACCGTCATCGTCCGCGCATCGCCGCCGAGGTTGATCGCATGGCCGCCACCGCCGGCCGTCTTGCGACAGATCGAGCAGTGGCAATGCATGAACGGCACGGCGCTGTCGGACTCCAGGCTGAAGCGGACGGCGCCGCAGTGACAGGACCCTTCGAGTTTCATGTTCTTCTCCCGTAGTCGTCGACAGACCGTCGCCACACGCGACGGTTCGCATCCGTACTATTGTTGCGTCTTCCCCATGACCGGCTCTCTCCCATGACCTCACTCGACCCGCAGTGGTCCGCCCTTCGACAGGCCAGCGAAGCCGTCCCGACGATGTCCGCCATGTTCACGGCCGACGCGGGCCGGCTGGCCAGGCACAGCGTCGACGCCGCCGGCCTCGTGCTCGACGCGTCGAAGAACCGCGTCGACGACGCGACGCTGGCGGCGTTGTTCGCGCTCGCCCGCGCCGCCGACGTCGAAGCCCGACGCGACGCGATGTATGCCGGCGACCGGATCAACGTCACCGAGCATCGCGCGGTGCTGCACGTCGCGCTGCGCGCGTCCCGCGACGCGAAGTTCTCGGCCGACGGCAAGGACGTGATGGGCGACGTCCACGCGGTGCTCGACCACATGGAGGCGTTCAGCGAGCAGGTTCGTGCCGGGACGTGGAAGGGCCACGACGGCCGTGCGATCACCGACGTGGTCCACATCGGCATCGGCGGGTCGGACCTCGGCCCGCGCTTCGCCGAGGCCGCGTTGAGTTCGTATCGCCATCAGCGGTTGGCTGTCCACTTCGTCGCCAACGTCGACGCGCATGCGCTCGACGATGCGTTGCGTCGCCTCGACGCCGCGACGACGCTGTTCGTCATCGCGTCGAAGACCTTCACGACGGCCGAGACGATGATGAACGCGCGGTCGGCGCGCGACTGGTCGCTGGCCGGCGGCGTGCCCGAGGCCGAGTTGCATCGGCACTTCGTCGCGGTGTCCACCAACGCGAAGGACGTCGCCGCGTTCGGCATCGACACGAAGAACATGTTCGGTTTCTGGGACTGGGTCGGCGGCCGCTACTCGCTGTGGTCCGCCATCGGCCTGCCGATCGCGCTGTCGTGCGGCATGGCGCGCTTTCGTGAGCTGCTCGCCGGCGCGGCCGCGATGGACGAGCACTTCCGCACGGCGCCGCTCGAAGCCAACATGCCGGTCCGGCTCGCGTTGATGGGCATCCTCAACGCCGACGTGCTCGGCGCGCGCAGCGTGTGCATCGCGCCCTATCACCAGCACCTGGAATTGTTGCCGGCCCACATGCAGCAGGTCGAGATGGAGAGCAACGGCAAGTCGGTCGATCTCGCCGGCGCCCCGGTCGCTTCGCGGACCGTGCCGGTGATCTGGGGGCAGCCCGGCACCAACGCCCAGCACGCGTATTTCCAGTGCCTGCATCAGGGCACCGAGTGGGCGCCGATCGACTTCATCGCCGTCATCGACCCCAGCCACGCGCATCTCGACCACCATCGCGCGCTGCTCGCCAACTGCTTCGCGCAGAGCGAGGCGCTGATGCGCGGCAAGACCACGGCCGAAGCGAAGGCCGAGCTGATCGCCGCGGGCATCGATGCCGGCGAGGCCGACCGGCTCGCGCCGCACAAGACCTTCCCCGGCAACCGGCCGTCGAACACCATCGTGCTGCAACGGCTCGACCCCCACGCGCTCGGCGCGCTGATCGCGCTCTACGAGCACAAGGTGATGGTGCAGGGCGCGATCTGGGACGTCGATTCGTTCGACCAGTGGGGCGTCGAACTGGGCAAGGTTCTGGCGAAAAGCATCGTCGACGAGCTGGAGCAGAACGGGCACGGCGAGCACGACGCGTCGACGACCGCGCTGATCGACCGGGCACGCGGCACCCGGCAGGCTTGAGGTCTCGTGAGGTCGGAGTCGGGCCGAAAGGTCTGTGACGACGAGCGAACGACGTTCGCTTGCGTGGAATCTGCGAACGAGTGATAATCATTCTCGTTCGCATATCACTCGCCGTCCGCCAATGATCATCTGCGTCTGCAAGGCCATCAACGATCGCGCCATCCGCCGGGCCGTGGCCGAAGGTCACGACACCTTCGATGCGCTGCAGTTCGAACTCGGCGTCGGGACTTGCTGCGGCAAGTGCGTCGCGTCGGCCTGCGAGGTACTATGCGAGGCGCGTTCGATGGACTGCGGGCATCCGGCGACGACGGCTGCGGATCACCTGCCGGTCCGTTTCGCCCCCCGTCCCACGCAACGCGAAATCGCGCTGGCCTGATCGACCCGTTGTTCCCGGCTCCGGCGGCGTGCTCTTCCACCTCGCAAGGAGCCCACGGTGATCGGTGATCCCGGCGTCATCATGTTTCTCAACCGTCAACTCACCAACGAGCTGACGGCGATCAACCAGTATTTCCTGCACGCCCGCATCTATCGGCATTGGGGCCTGTACGCACTCGGCAAGCACGAGTACGACGAGTCGATCGAGGAGATGAAGCACGCCGACCTGTTGATCGAGCGGATTCTCATGCTCGACGGCCTGCCCAACCTGCAGGACCTCAACAAGCTGCTGATCGGCGAGACCACGCCCGAGATGCTGGGCGCCGACCTCAAGGTCGAGTACGCGTCGCAGGAAGTGCTGAAGGAAGGCATCGTGCACATGGAAGCCGTCCGCGACTTCGTGTCGCGCGACCTGTTCGCCAAGATCCTCTACGACACCGAAGAGCACATCGAGTGGCTCGAGACGCACATCGACCTGATCGCCAAGGTCGGTCTGGAGAACTTCCAGCAGTCGATGATGGGCGAAATGAAGAGCTGAACTGCGAAAGCTGAACTGCGGGAGCCGCTCTCGTCTCGCTTCAGGCGCGACGGATCGGAATCTGGCGGTAGCGCGAGGGCGTCGAAGCCGTGAAGGCGGCTTCGGCGCCCTTTGTCGGGGCGGGCGTCGCGCAGGACTTGCAGGTGTCGCAACTGCCGCACGCCCCGCCACTCGACAGCTTGGCCTCGACGCGCCGGGCCGCGCCGTCGGACAGGCCGATGCGCGTCGTCAGGCCGGCGGCGCCGGATGCCAGACGGAGCCGCCAGGCCTTCGGCATGAACCTGAGCATCGCGTAGGCAGACGCGAGCGCGACGATCGAGAACGTCACCACGGCCTGCATCGTCGCGTTCACGTCAGGCCGCCCCCGTCGCCCACAGCGTCACCCGGTAGGTGATGAACGACGCGAGATACGCGAGACCGAAGAGATAGGTCGCCATGATCAGCGGATACCGCCACGAGTTCGTCTCGCGCTTGACGGTGGCCAGCGTCGACAGGCATTGCGGCGCGAACACGTACCAGGCCAGCAGCGAGAATGCCGTGGCCAGCGACCAGCCGCTGGCAATCATCGGCGTCAGCTGCGCCGCGGCCTCTTCGCTGCCCGACGCCGACAACGAGTAGACCGTGCCGAGCGCACCCACCGCGACCTCGCGCGCCGCGAGTCCGGGGATCAGCGCGATCGAGATCTGCCAGTTGAAGCCGATCGGCGCGAACACGACTTCCATCGCCCGGCCGATCATGCCGGCGAGGCTGTACTGGATGGCCGGGCCGGTGGCGCCGGCCGGCGGCGACGGGAAGCTCGACAGGAACCACAGCACGATCATCAGCGCGAGGATGATGGTGCCGACGCGCGACAGGAAGATGCGCGTGCGCTCCATCAGGCCGATGAACAGGTTGCGCGGATTGGGCCAGCGATACGACGGCAGTTCCATCAACAGCGGGTGGTGCATGGTCCGCCCGCCCATCAGCTTGAAGACCCAGGCCACCGCCATCGCGCCGACGATGCCCATCAGGTAGAGAACAAAAAGCGTCACGCCCTGCAGATTGAAAACACCCCACAGCGTCTCGCGCGGGACGAAGGCCGAGATGATCAAAGCATAGACCGGCAGCCGCGCCGAGCAGGTCATCAGCGGCGCGATCATGATGGTGACCATGCGGTCGCGCCAGCTCGCGATGGTGCGTGTGGCCATGATGCCGGGGATCGCGCACGCGAAGCTCGACAACAGCGGGATGAACGAGCGACCCGACAATCCCACCGTGCCCATCAGGCGGTCGAGCAGGAACGCAGCGCGCGGCAGGTAGCCCGAGTCCTCCAGCGCGAGGATGAAGAAGAACAGGATCAGGATCTGCGGCAGGAACACCAGCACGAGGCCGGCGCCGGCGATGATGCCGTCGGACAGCAGGCTCTGCAGGATGCCGCCCGGCACCACGTGCTTGACGCCTTCCGCCAGCCCGTCCATGCCGTTCTTGATCGCGTCCATCGGCCACTGCGCCCAGCTGAACACGGCCTGGAACATCAGGAACAGCGCGACGGCGAGGATCGTCATGCCCCACACCGGATGCAGCACGATGCGGTCGATGCGGTCGTCGACGCGCGAGTCCACCGTGGGCTCGTGAACGGCGATGGCGAGGATGCGGCGCACTTCGGACTGCGCGGCGAGCACGTCGTCGATCGACGCCTTGCGCCACGGCGTCGCCTCGACGTCGGGCGCCGTCAATTCGCCACGCGCCTCGATGCCGGCGATCAGCGCGCGCGCGCCGTCGCGCTGCACGGCGGTCGTCTCGACGACCGGCAGGCCGAGCTCGCGGGCCAGGGCCGCGACGTCGATCGCGATGCCGCGCTTCTTCGCGACGTCGCTCATGTTGAGCGCGAGCAGCATCGGTACGCCGAGTCGCTTGACCTCGACGACCATCCGCAGGCCGAGCTTGAGGTTGGTGGCGTCGGTCACGCAGACCAGCAGGTCGGGACGACCCTCGTCGAGCCGCGCGCCGCTGACGACGTCCCGCGTCAACGCCTCGTCGGCGCTGACCGCGTTGAGGCTGTAGGCGCCCGGCAGGTCGAGCACGCGGACGTGGCGACCGCCCGGCGTGGTGAGGACGCCCTCCTTCCGCTCGACCGTCACGCCGGCGTAGTTGGCGACCTTCTGCCGGCTGCCGGTCAGCAGGTTGAACAACGCCGTCTTGCCGCAGTTGGGATTGCCGAGCAGCGCGATGTGCAGACTCGGCAGGTTGGTCGACGCCACCGTGGTCATCGGTCGCCTCCCGTCGCCGCGTCGGGGACCACGCGGATGAAATGCGCTTCGTGACGACGCATCGCGAACGTCGAGCCATTCATGCCGCGGCGCCCGCCGGAGGTCGCCGCGAGGCGGACCGCGATCGGCTCGTGGCCGGGATGCCCGACCGCGATGACGCGGACCCGCTCGCCCGGGACGAAACCGATCTCGACGAGACGCATGACGAGGTCGCGGTCGACGTCGTTGTCCGTCGCGAGGATCGCGTGGATGGTCGCGAAGTCACCGACCGCGAGGTCGGCCAACGCCACTGCGCGCGGCTCCGACGCAAGAGCGGCGTCCGCGCGCAGGGCGACGTCGGCCGCCGACGGCGACGCGGGTGATAGGGCGATGGAGTCCATGACGAGCGACAAGGAGCGGCCTGAAAGAACGTGCACGACATGCACGAACACGGAAAAGAACGAGAATGGTTTGCATTTCAAGTATAAACCGGCCCTCGCGGACCGGCGCAGCCGCGGGTACCGACCTGGTTACCAAACGTCGCATCCGGAAGCCATTCGCTACACCATCGTTGCCGAACGCGGCCGCTCGTGCTGCCGCACGCCGACAGCCGCGACCGTCCTACCTCTGTCGCGGCACGCGTCCCATCAGATGGAACTCGTCGTTCGGCCGCATCGCCGTCACGTTGGCCATGCGGTTCGAGAGGCCGAAGAAGGCCGTGATCGCCGCGATGTCCCAGATGTCCTCGTCGTCGAACCCGTGCGGGAGGAGCCGCGCGAAGTCGTCGTCGCCGACCTCGTCCGCGCTCACGCAGACCTTCATCGCGAAGTCGAGCATCGCCTTCTGACGCTCGCCGATGTCGGCCTTGGCATGATTGACCGCGATCTGGTCGGCCAGCAGCGGCTGCTTCGAGTAGATGCGAACGAGCGCGCCGTGAGCGACGACGCAGTACAGGCAACGGTTACGCGCGCTGGTCGCCGTCACGATCATCTCGCGCTCGGCCTTCGTGAGGCTGCCGGTCTCCTTGTCCATCAACGCGTCGTGATACGCGAAGAACGCGCGGAACTCGGCTGGGCGATGCGCGAGCGCGAGGAACACGTTGGGCACGAAACCCGCCTTCTCCTGGACGTCGAGGATGCGAGTACGGATGTCGTCGGGCAGGTCGACCAGAGCCGGCACGGGGTATCGGCTGATCGGCCACGGACCAGGTTCGGCAGGTGCGGTCATGATTTTCAGAGTCCGGTTGCGCCGCACGCGGTGCGGAATACGTCTTCCATGCGGTCGAGCATGCCGTCGAGGTCGTGGACGTGGCCGTCGGTCAGCGGCACCTGGATCGAGGACGCCCCGCTGACCGCGGCGATGATCGGGTAGGCCTCGAAGGACCGCCACGCGTAGACGACCTCGTCGTCGGCGTCGGCCACCGCCTGCACCAGCTGGGTGCACAGCGCCACCGACCCGCAGCCGACCCGGACCTGCTCAACGGGCACCCCGCAGCGGGCCGCGAGGGCCTCGGTGAGCTCGACGGAGAAGTTGTCCGGGTAGCGGTTGATGCCGGCCGCGGCGTCGCCGATGCGCGCGAGCACCG
>CAZZWS010000142.1:10084-10854 GCA_964657795.1 Beijerinckiaceae bacterium | reverse complement strand
CCTCACGCCCTCACGCCCTCACTTGGCGGGACGACCGACCGATGAACGTTCCTTTGTCCGCCATCCGCCTGCTGTCGCGTACTTCGGCGATCTTCCCGGCGATCGCCATCGCGCTGCCTTGCCTCGTCGTGGAAGCGCGCGCCGCGACGGACGGACCGCCGGCGAATTCGACCACCGACTACACGCAGGGCGCATCGTGGGCTTGCCGTCCGGGCGCCGAGGACGCCTGCACGCGCGGCCTGGATGCGATCGTCGCGACGCGGGACGGCCCGAAGACCCCGCAGCCCTTCCGCATCGCGAGCGACCCCGCGATCGATTGCTTCTACGTCTATCCAACCGTGTCGCGCGAGGATCGGCCCTACAGCGACCTCGCCGCCGACGCCGCCGTGATGGGCGTGATCCGGCATCAGGCCGGGCGCCTCGCTTCGCGTTGCCGGCTCTTCGCGCCGCTCTATCGCCAGGCCACGATGGCCCACTTGCGCAGCCGGATGCGCGGTAAGCCCGAGCCGGACAGCGACGTGCCGTTCCAGGACATCGCGGCCGCATGGAACGAGTACCTCACCCACGACAATCACGGCCGCGGCGTCGTCCTCGTCGGCCACAGTCAGGGCACGATCCTGTTGCAGCGGCTGATCGCCGAGCAGATCGACGGCAGGCCGGCGCAGGGTCTGCTGGTCGCCGCGTTCCTGGCCGGCGATCCGTCGCTCGGCGTGCCGCCGGGCAAGACCGTCGCCGTCGTAGGGCCGTCCGGCGCCGGGAAGTCGACGCTG
>CAZZWS010000142.1:1445-10074 GCA_964657795.1 Beijerinckiaceae bacterium | reverse complement strand
CTTCGCACACGTGCCGACGTGCACGGCGGCCCGGCAGGTCGGCTGCGTCTACGCGTGGGGCAGCTATCGCGACGGCGACGACGCGAGTCCTCGGTCATTCGGCGGCGTCCGCAAGGACGGTCTCGTCAGCGCGTGCTCGAACCCGGCCGCGCCCGATGGTGGTACCGGCGCGTCGAAGTCGTACTTCCCGCCGGTCGATCCGGAAGAAGGTACGTCGTGGCTCGAGGCGGTCGGTTACTTCTCGGCGACCTGTCGCGTCGATGCGGAAGGCGCCGCGTTGCGTGTCACCGTCGAGCCCGGCGTGGAAGCCGACGCGATGGCGATGCTGCTGAAGCAGGCCGAGCATCTGCCGCGCTGGGGCCTTCACGGCCTCGACATCGCGCTCTACCTCGGCAACATCCTGGACCTGATCGACATCGAGACGGCCGCGTGGACCGCGCCTCGTTGACGTCCTGTTCGCGTCATGCGATCAGCAGCGCTCCGAGCGCGAGAATCAACGCGGGTGTCATCACCACGACGCCCGTCCGCAGGAAGCACCAGAAGCCCACGTCCTCGCCTTCGCGACGGATCGCTTTCAGCCAGAGGATCGTCGCGAGCGATCCGGTGACCGAGAGGTTGGGACCGAGGTCGACGCCGATCAGCAACGCGTCGACCATGCGCTGCGGAGGATGGACGGCCGCGATCGTCGAACTCGCGATCAGGCCGGCCGGCAGGTTGTTGACGAGGTTCGAGGCCACCGCGATGACGCCACCCGCGATCCACGATGACCCGCGCGGCCAGCGCTCGACGAGGTCGGTCATCGCGCGTCCGAGCGCCGCGACGACGCCGGTCCCCGTGAGGCCTTCGACGAGCACGAAGAGGCCGGCGACCAGCGGCAGGATGGACCACGAGACGTCCTTGATGGTCTCCACCGGCCCGCTGCGCGTGGTCACCAGGACGACCGTGGTCGTGAGCACGCCCATGATCGCCGTGGGCAGGCCGAGCGGTCGATCGAGAGCCGACACGATCATCAGGACGATCGCCGTCAGGCCGAGTCCGGCCATCGCCGACCGACTCGCGGCGGTCAGGCGCGGCACGTCGACATTGGCGGCGCAGCGCTGCTCCAGCCGTCGCCCCTCGGTCAGCCGCAACGTTGCGTAGGTCGCGACGATCGCCAGCAGCGACGGCAGCGCGAAGCGTGCGAGCCAGGGCCCCAGCGCAGGCGTGTGGTCGCCGTACAGCACGATGTTGGCCGGGTTGGAGATCGGCAGCACGAAGCTGGCGGCGTTGGCGATGAACGCGCAGATGAACAGGAACGGCAGCGGCTCGACCTTCGCCTTGCGGGTGGCCGCGTACACCGCCGGCGTGAGGACGACGGCAGCCGCATCGTTCGACAGGAACGTCGTCACGACGACGCCGACGCCGTAGATCAGCAGGAACAGCCGTCGCGGCGATTCCTTGGCGCCGTTGACGGCGATCGCCGCGACCCAGTCGAACAGGCCGACACGACGCGCAGTCTCCGACAGCAGCATCATGCCGATCAGGAACAGGTAGACGTCGTCGCCCTTCCGCACGGCCCGCCATGCCGCGTCGACCGGCAGCAGGCCCGACACGATCATCAGAAGCGCACCGCCCACTGCCCACACCGCTTCTGGCCAGCGAAACGGGCGAGCGATGACGCCGGCCGTGGCCAGCGCTGCGATGGTCCAGGTCAGCGGCGCGACGAGACCGGCAGCGATCAACATGGCCGCGCGTCGCTCGATGAAGGTCTTCGCGAGCCGAGGCGCGTGTCGATGAACGCGCATGGTCGGAGCTTCTCCGATCGACGATCGCAGGCCGAGCCGCGATGACGGCGTCGATATGGCTCCCGGGGAATCACCACTGCTTTCCTTTCGCGTTGGGTCCGAGCCGGGTACCGAGCAGGTCGTGCTCGGGCCATGCACCGATCGACTGGTCGTGCCGGCCAAGACCATCTTCGAACGAAGCCGCAACGGCAGTGCCGACGCGCACGTCCACTTCGTCGACGCCCTCGTCGCCATTGCGAC
Organism: Beijerinckiaceae bacterium; assembly: GCA_964657795.1. Taxonomy (GTDB): domain Bacteria; phylum Pseudomonadota; class Gammaproteobacteria; order Burkholderiales; family Burkholderiaceae_D; genus CAHJXF01. The sequence goes on along the minus strand of CAZZWS010000142.1, from coordinate 8,050 downwards.
CGATGGCCGTGACGACGATGCGGTGTCGTGCCGCGCGCGTTCGTTCGAGCCGCACGGCCCATCTGCCCGGCCGTCCGTCGAGCCGTCGCATGGAGACCTCGGGAGCGTCGTCGATGCGAGCCGAAACCGATGCGACGTCCGGGCCGAGAACGAGAGCGTGCACGTCGATCCCGTCGTCCAAGTCGGCCACCGAACCTCCGATCGCCATCCGGGCTTCGGCGGGCGACGTGATCAGCACCCATGGCCACGGCGCATCGAGTGCCTTGAATCGCCAACTGGCGACCGCACCGTCGACCGCGGCGACGGCAAAGCCCACCGATCCTTCCTCGATCTGGCCTGTCGAGCGAGTCGCCGAGTAGATCACGGCCCCGTCGTTGAGGATCTCGTTGTAGTGCGTATGGCCGGTGTCGACGAAGGCGACATGCGCGTCGGCGAAGATGCGGCCGATCTCGCGTGCGCCTTCACGGAGATCCTCGGGAAACGCATGCATGAAGACGATCGGGCTGGCTTCGTCGTCGTGGCGTGCGGCCTGAAGTTGATGCTTCAGCCAGGCCGTCTGGCCCGCCCCCAGACGAAAGTCCGGACCGCCGCTGCCCGCCGACACGATATCGAGGAACAGCGCCCGACGTCCGGCGACGACGACGGACGTCGGCAATGGCCGCGTTTCGAGCACATCGGCGAACACGCGCAGCGACTTGGGCTCGTAGTCGTGATCTCCGGGAATCGCGTAACGAGGCATCGGCAGACCGTCGAGCGCGGCGACCACGCGTTCGTATTGCTCGCGCTCGCCGTGGTTGGCGTTGTCGCCCGGCAGGAACGCGAAGTCGAGAGCGCCTGCAGGAACGTTCGCACGGATCGACTCCACGATCTGTTTCAGGATAGCGACGCTGGCCCATCCGTCTTCATGCGAGGCGTGAAGGTCACCGATATGCAGCCAGCTGACGAAATGATCCGTATCCATGCGTTCGTGTGTCGATGATGAGGTGCGGCGTGGATCGTCAGGCGATCGATGTCCGGCGCGCCAAGTCACGCGTCTCCGGCATCAACAACGCGAAGACGATGAAGCCCACGACCGCGATGCCCGCGAGCACCAGGAACGTCGGCGTCATGCCGAAACGTCCTGCGAGGAAGCCGGCCATCGCGTTGCTCAGGAACGCACCGAGTCCCTGCGCGGTCGCGACGGCCCCTTGCGCCGCGTTGAAGCGTCCGGTGCCTTTCGTGAGGTCGGCGATGATCAGCACGGCGACGACGCCGAACACGCCGGCTCCGAGTCCGTCCATGCACTGGACCGCGATCAATGCGGCGGGTGCGTCGCTCAAGGTGTAGAGCACGCCGCGGATCGCGAGCATCGCGAACGCGAAGAGGAAGAGCGGTTTCCGGCCGATCCGCGACGCGAGCCGACCACTGACGGCGGCGACGATCACGAACACCAACTGCGAGGCCAGCATGTAGCCCGACGTATACAACACGGCGCGTCGCGGACCCTGGTTCGACCCGAGCATCTGGGTGACGAGCGGGACCATGGCCGCGTTGGCGAAGTGGAAGAGGACGGCGCAGGTCAGGAAGATCGCGACGGACCGGTCTTCGGCCAGCGTCCTGAAGCTGCGCAGCAGGCTCCTGATCGGCTCGTTCGATGCCGCTGCATCGTCCCCCGCATCGTCGCCGTCGGCGCCACGCGCGAGTTCGTGATCGATGTCCGCCGGCCGGATGCGCGCGAGAAAGAACAGCGAGATCGCGGCGAGGGCGACGATCAGCGCAAACATCCAGCGCAGGCCGAGCGTGTAGCCGATCGCTCCGATCGCGAGCGCTGCGAACACGTTGCCCGCCGCGTTGCAGGCCTGGTTGGTCCCCATCTGCGCATCCATCCGCTTTCGTCCGACCAGCCCCAGCGCCATGGCCGCGAGCGTCGTCGGGAAGATCGCGCCGGCCACGCCGATCAGCACCTGTCCGGCGCTGACGACCGGCAGCGTCGTGAACAGCGGTGTCAGGATGCATGAGACGGCGATCATGGCGATGCCGACCGCGACCAGCGCGCGTTTCTGGCGCAGCCGATCGACGAGCACGCCGGCCGGCGTCTGGGCCAGCACCTGGGCGATGTTGCCGAACGCGAGCGCCAGGCCGATCTCCGCGGTGCCCCAGCGCGCGCTCGACTGCAGGAACAGCGCCATGTACGGCCCCATGCCGTTCTGCACGTCCGCGATCGAGAAGTTGAGTGCCTCCAGCCAGCGGACGCTGTTGCGTTTGTCGGGCATCGCGTCGGCGTCCGCCGCAGCGCGGTCGCGGCGAGGTTGAGTGCCGGACGCCGGCAGGATGTCGGTCATGTTGTCCGCCGAGGATCAGCGTTCGGGGCCGGCGACGACGGCGGGTGGGGTCGGCGGGGTCGGCGGCGTCTGCGTTGCGGCGTCCTGCACCCGTGGCGCCGGCGGGCGGGGACGAGGCGCCGCGGGAGAAGGCCGACCGTCCGGACCCGGCGGCGGGGGACCCGGCAAGGCCGGGGGCGGCGGTGCCGTCGCCTCGGGCGGCCGGTCGGGCGCGGCCCCGTCCGCTACGGGTCGTGCATGGACCACTGCGGCGATGCTCAGCGCGCCGATAGCAGACGCGAGGACCGATGTGAACCGCAGGACGCGAGGAAGAGCCTTGGAATCGAACATGGTGGAACGCCGAAGCGTGAAGGTGGGTGGATCCTTTGACTTCCACGTTCCGTGCCAGCGAACGCCGTGCCGCCATCGTCCTATGAAGAGCCGTGCTTAGACATACGATGCCTGCCTCGCGGGCGTCCGGAATCGCGACGAAGGCTGTCGTCCCTCGCGACAGCATCGACGCTCGCAGCATGTATAACGCCGCTTTGCCAACGCGCCGATCCGCATCGGCTCACGGATGCGAGCACCTGACCTGCCACGACCGACCATGAAGGGATCGCTGCGCACCGCCTTCACAGGCATCTGGCTCTTCGTCGTCGCGACCTGCGTGGCCACGGCCTTTCTCATGCAGGGACTCTACCGGTTGGGTGTCGACGCGCGCGTGGACTCGGTCGCGGCGCGGGTCGACAAGGCTGCCGCGGCGCTTCAGCAACGCTTCGCCGTCTATGCGCGCAGCTACCCGTCGGCGCCGGTCTACACCGACGAGCAACGGCGTCGCGAGCTGCGGTTGATCCTCGAGATCGTTCTCGAGGAATACGACGATGTGGAAGGCGGCTTCTACGACCGGCACGCGGGCTTCATCGCGTACGCGTTCCCGACCTACGAGGGCGGCGGTACCAAGGAGGACGTGCCGGCGGCCGAGGCCAGCCAGATCGTCGCGCTGGCGAACGACGCCCTGAAGAACGCTGTCGCGCAATCGCGTCGCGTCGCCGGCGCGCGACAGACGCTGATCCTGCGTGCGACGCCGGCGGCGAACGGAACCGAACTCGCCATCTGGGTCATGGCGCGCGCGCACGCGCGCGAGGACGGCGGCACCCGGCGGCTCACGGCCGGCCTTGGATTGCTGGGTTTCTTTGTGGTCGCATCGGGCGTCGCGCTGTTGCTCGTGCTGCGGCGATGGAACGGATCGCTGGAGCGGCTGGCGGGCGATCTCGCGGAGGTCGAGTCGGGGCGAAGCTGGACGCCGCGCCGGACCGGCCATCGCGACATCGATCGCGTCGCGGCGCTGGTCGCGATCCTGCGCGAACGACTCGACCGACAAGGTCGGGAGGCACGCGCGCTCGAGAGCGAGCTCGCACGGGCGCAGCGCGTCGCCTCGTTCGGTCGCATGACGGCCCAACTCGTCCACGAGATTCGCAACCCGATCGCCGCGATGCGATTGCGCGCGGAGAACGCGCTGGCCGGCGTCGGTGAGCCGGGCAGCGCCCTCGAACATGTGCTCGCGGACGTACATCGTCTCGACGACCTGCTGGAGCGCATGCAGGCGATGACCCGGCTGACCGCGCTGCGCGTCGAGCCGGTCGAGATCGATCGATGGCTCGTCGCGAGGGTCGCGGCGGCGCGTGACGAGGCGCTCGAGCGGGACGTCGTTCTGGACCATGAGGCGCCCGCGCTGACGTGGTCGATCGATCCGGTGCAACTGGCGCGCGCGCTCGACAACCTCGTGATCAACGCGATCCAGCATGCGACCCGACAGAGCGGGCGTGTCCGCCTGATCGCATCGGCCGAGCCGGGCCTCGTGCTGCGCATCGCGGTAATGGACAACGGACCGGGCATCGGCGAAGCGGTGATCGACCAGGTCTTCGAGCCGTTCCACACCACGCGGGTCGACGGCACCGGACTCGGGCTGTCGATCGCCCGCGAGATCGTCGAAGCGCATGGCGGCACACTGACAGTCGTCGCTGCGCACCGACGATCGCCGGAGGCCTTGTCCGCGGGCTTCACCGGTGCGATCTTCTCGATGGAGTTGCCATGGCGCGCATCCTGATCGTCGACGACGATGTCTCGTTTCGGGACAGCCTCGTCGAGACCTTCGCATCGCTCGGCCACGACGTCGCCACGAGCGGCGACGGCAGCGACGCGCTGGCGATGCTGGCGCTGCGATCGTTCGACCTCGCGATCGTGGATCAGAGGATGCCCGGGCTGAGCGGCCTCGAACTCCTCGCGGCCATCAAGGCCGACGCGCACCTGGCGTCGCTGCCGGTGCTCCTGCTGACCGCCTATGCCGATGCCGAGAACACGATCGATGCCATGAAGCTCGGCGCCTTCGATCATCTGGCCAAACCGATCGGGCGCGCCGACATCGTCGACGTCCTCGCCCGCGCGCTGCCGCCGGCGCTCCCCCGCGAGCTCGCGGGCGCGGCGCGCGATGGCATGCGCCCAACTCCCGAGATGATCGGCTCGGGCCCGGTCATGCGCGCCGTGCAGAAACTCGTCGGCATCGCAGCGGCGAGCCAGGCAACGGTGCTGATCCAGGGCGAGACCGGGACCGGCAAGGAGCTGGTCGCCCGGGCGATCCATGCGCACAGCGATCGAGGCATGGCGCTGCCCGCGACGCCTTTCGTCGCCCTCAACTGCGCGGCTATTCCGGCCGATCTGCTCGAAAGCGAACTGTTCGGCCACGAGCGCGGTGCGTTCAGCGGCGCGCTGCAGGCGCGTGACGGGCGCTTTCGCGAGGCGCACGGCGGGACGCTGTTCCTGGACGAGATCGGCGACATGTCGCTCGCGATGCAGGCCAAGCTGCTGCGCGTCCTGCAGGACCGGATCGTGACGCCGATCGGGGGCTCGGCCTCGAAGCCGGTCGACGTGCGCGTGCTGGCCGCCACCCATCGCGACCTGGTCGCGATGGTCGAGGCGGGCCGATTTCGCGAAGACCTGTTCTACCGCCTGAACGTGTTGCGGATCGAGCTGCCGCCGCTGCGGGAGCGCGGCTCCGACATCCTCGCGCTCGCCGAACGGTTGATCGAGCGCTACGCTCCGACGCCGAAGCGGCTCACGGCGGCAGCGAGTCGTGCGCTGCTCGCGTACCGCTGGCCAGGCAACGTCCGCGAACTCGAGAACCTGATGCAGAAGGTCGCATTGGTCGTTCGCGGCGCGGTCGTGGACGAGAGCGACCTGCAGCTCGCACCCCCTGGACCGACCGCGACCGCTTCGTCGATAGAAGACTGGCTGTCGCTGGACTTCGCGACGGCGACCGGGCGGTTCGAGAAGCTGTTGATCGAACGCGCGCTGGCAGACAGTCAGCAGAACCGCAGCGCGGCCGCGCGTCGGCTCGGCATCCACCGTCAACTGCTCTACACGAAGCTCAAGGAACACGGGATCGATTGATCTCCAACGCGCACGTCGTGTCCGCTTTCACGACGGGCGCTGTCCGCATGAGCGACGCTTCGCCACGACTCAGGGCCGCCGTCTTCGCGTTGTCGGGGGAAGGATGCGAAGCTGCGGGCTGGCACGGTTCGTGATACACCGGATAGATGCTTCATCCCGATATCAGCGTCGCGGCCGCGTCGGCCCATGGTCGCGCCCTCGCGCACCGCTGGCTCATCGTCCTCGCGACATGCTCGTCCGTCGCCGCCGCGCAGGCGCCGCCGGCCGAGCCGGGCTTCACGACGCTCCACGGTGTCGTCCGGCAATACCTCGTCAACGAATTCGGCGACACCGAAGGCCTCATCGCCGAGGATGGCACGCAGGTGCGCTTCCCGGTCCACATGGGCGCCGACCTGGTCGCCACGTTGAAGCCGCACGACGCGTTCGTCGCGGAAGGCGACGGCGCGCCAGCGTTGGGGTTTCGCGCCTACACCCTCGGCAAGCCGGGGCGGACGCCGCTGACCGAAGCGCGACCGAGCCCGGGCGCCGGGCCACTTTCCACGCACGGCGTGCGTCACGGCGCACCCGGCCCGATGGACGCCGCGGGAGCGATCGTCTTCCTGCTCCACGCGCCACGCGGTGAAGTCGACGGTGTGCTGCTCGCCGACGGCACGATCGTGCGGCTGTCACCGCGCGGTCGGCGGGTCGCTGCGACGCGTCTCGTCGTCGGGACCTGGCTGCGCGCAACCGGTCTCGGCTCGTCCAACGCTTATGGCCGTTGCCTGCGCGCGGACCATCTGGGCTTCGGCGACGATGCGATTGCCCCGGTGGAGCCCGAGGGACCGCGTGCGCCGCCGTCGCCCGATGCCGGCGTGAGTC
>CAZZWS010000142.1:0-1435 GCA_964657795.1 Beijerinckiaceae bacterium | reverse complement strand
TCTTCGACCCGACTCGACCATCACGAGTCTTTCGCTTTCATCCGTTCAAAGGAACCTCATGCACTGGCTAGACCCTTCCGCATTGCCCATCGTCCGTGGCCGCGTCGCACAGTTCACGCTCAACCGTCACGGCGATGTCGACGGCGTCCTGCTCGACGGTGATCGTCAGGTCCACGTGCCGCCGCACATGGGTCCCGCACTGGAGAAGCTGGTTGCGGTCGGCGAGTCGATCGAAGCGCGCTACGTGAAGCCGCGCGGGGCAGACGTCTTCGCGGCCGTGACGGTCACGGGCGCCGCCGGGAAGACGATCGTGGACGGCGGACCGCCGCCGAAGCACGAGAGACATGACCACCGCAACCAGCCGGCGCGCCGGCCGGTCCACGTCGGCGGTCGCGTCAGGCTCACGTTGTACGCACCGAAGGGTGAAGTCTGCGGCGGCGTACTCGGATCGGGCGAGCAACTGCGCGTCGACCCGAAAGCGAACGCGGAGCTCGCCGACTACTTCACCGCGGGCGCCGAGGTCCAGGTCTGGGGCGAGGCGATCCGGCGCAAGGGCGTCGTCACCATCGACGTCCACGAGATCGCGTTCGAAGCGGACATGGCCGAGAGCTGAGGGTCTGGTTCCGACGTCACGGCGCCCCGTCAAGCCGTCTGTTCGGTCTTCGCTTCGCCCGACCGCAACCATGAAGACTTGGTCATCCATGCGACCAGGTCGGCGGCCGGCAACGGACGGCTCATCAGGTAGCCCTGCGCGAGGTCGCATCCCATCGAAGTGAGCGCGGCCAGGGCTTCGAACGTCTCCACGCCTTCGGCAACGACCTTGAGCCCCATGTTGTGGCCCATCTCGATGGTCGAGCGCACGATCACCGCGTCGTTGGGATGGTCGATCATGCCCATCACGAACGACTTGTCGATCTTGAGTTCGTCGACCGGCAGCTTGCTCAGATACGACAGCGACGAATAGCCGGTGCCGAAGTCGTCGATGGAGATCGCGCAGCCCAGGGCGTGCAGGCATTCGAGATTCTCCAGCGCCTGGTCGGGGTCGTCGAGGATCGAGGTCTCGGTGATCTCGAGCGCGATCCACGAGGCGTCGCAGGCATGGCGGTCCAGTGCGTTCAGCACGCGCGCCGGGAAGGCGGCGCCGATCAGGTCGCGGGTCGATATGTTGATCGACAGGTCGATCGCGACGCCGCTGTCGCGCCAGGCTTTCAGCTGCCGCAGCGACGCGTCGAGCACCCAGTCCGTGAGGCGGGTGATCGTGCCGGTCTGTTCGGCGAAGGGGATGAAGTGGTCCGGCGGCACGAAGCCGCGTGTCGCGTGCGGCCAGCGCAGCAGAACCTCGGCCCGCAGGCGCGCGCGATCGTGCAGATCGACCTTCGGCTGATAGTGAAGCACCAGTTCGTCGTGCGCGATGGCGTGCCGCAGCTCGCTCATC
>CAZZWS010000141.1:5581-11019 GCA_964657795.1 Beijerinckiaceae bacterium | reverse complement strand
GGGCGTGGAAAATGCGGCGGACGACGGCGCGACGTTGCTGCGACAGGTGCAGTCGGCGATCCGTGATCTGGTGCCGCTCGCCGAGCATCCGTCGCGGACCGTCGCGTCGCACGATCGATCGATCGTCTTCCAGGTCGCCCATGGCCCCGAGCGCGAGGTCGAGATCCTGCACGACGCGTTGCTGGCGTTGCTCGCCGACGCGGACGGTGCGTCACAGCCGCGCTCGCGGGCTCGCCTTCGGCCGCGCGACGTCATCGTGATGGTGCCGGACATCGAAGCCTTCGCCCCGGCGATCCGTGCCGTGTTCGGCCAGCACGATCGCGACGACCCGCGGCGCATCCCGTTCGACATCGCGGACCTCGCGAGCCGCGGCAGCAACCCGCTCGTCGTCGGTCTCGAATGGCTGCTGCGCCTGCCCGACAGCCGCATCCGGCTGCAGGAGGTGCGTGGCTTCCTCGACATCCCCGCGGTCGCGGCACGGGCCGGCATCGAGCCCGCGGTGTTGCCGCGCCTCTTCGACTGGCTGGCCGGCGCCGGCGTGCGCTGGGGCCTCGACGCCGATCATCGCGAACGGATCGGCCTCGGCGCCGCCGGCGAGCAGAACACGTGGCGCTTCGGGCTGCGGCGCATGTTGCTCGGCTATGCGGCCGGCGGCGCCGGATCATTCGAAGACGTCGAGCCCTACGACGAGGTCGGCGGTCTCGAAGCCGACGTGGTCGGCTCGCTGATCGCAGCGATCGACCAGCTCTCCGCATGGTCTTCGCTGGCCGCGACCGAAGCGACGCCCGACGAGTGGGCGCGGCGTACGCGCGGCCTGTTGGCGGACCTGTTCGAAGCGACCGACGAACGCGAGCGGCTGACGCTGGCCGCCCTGCAGGGCGCGCTCGCCACGTGGCTCGATGCGTGCCAGAGCGCGGGTTTCGACGAGCCCCTGCCGCTGTCGGTGATGCGGGAAGCGTGGCTGGCGGGCCTCGACGGCGTCGACGGCCTCGCCACCTCGCGACGCTTCCTGACCGGCGGCGTGACGTTCTGCACGTTGATGCCGCTGCGCGCCGTGCCGTTCGAGGTCGTGTGCCTGCTCGGCATGAACGACGGCGACTTCCCGCGCAGCCAGCCGCGCAACGACTTCGACCTGCTCGCGACGCCGGGTCAGCAACGACCCGGCGACCGTTCGCGTCGCGACGACGATCGCTACCTGATGCTCGAGGCGCTGCTGTCCGCGCGCCGCATGCTCTACATCGGCTGGCGGGGTCGCAGTCCGCGCGACAACGCGGTCGAGCCGCCGTCGGTCCTCGTCGCCCAGCTGCGCGATTACCTCGCGAGCGCGTGGCGCGGAGTCGACGGCGGCGACCTGCTCGCGCAACTGACGACCGAACATCCGCTGCAGCCGTTCAGCCGCCGCTACTTCGAGGCCGATGGCCCCGCGACCTTCGCGAGCGAGTGGCGTGCGGCCCATGCGACGAGCGAGCCTTCACGCGATGCGGCCGTGCCGGCGGATGTCGACGTGCAGGCGCCGCTGACGATCGCGCGGCTCGAAAGCTTCCTGCGCAATCCGGCGAGGGTCTTCTTCGCGTCGCGGCTCGACGTCGTCGCGCCCGACAGCGAAGCGGCGATCGACGACGATGAAGTCTTCGAACTGTCCGGCCTCGACGCCTACCAGCTGCGACACGCGTTGCTCGAAGAGGCCGACGCCGCGATCGCCGAGGGTGTCGACGCCGTGATCGAACGGCGCCTGCGCCGCGTGGCCGGCTCGGGTCGACTGCCGCTGTTCGAGCTCGGCGCACGCGTCGCCGACGCGGCGGCCGGCGACGCGCGCTCGATGCTCGAACGATGGGTGTCGTATCGACGCGCCTATCCGCACGCCGCGCCACGGCGTCTGCTGCGGGTCGACGACGACGAGCTCGCGATCGACGACTGGCTCGATGGCCTGACGTCCGATGGCGAGGCCGAGGTCTGGCTCGCGATGACGCCGTCGCGCCTCCTCGAGAAGCGGCAGCCGCGACCGGACCGGCTGATCGGCGCGTGGCTGCGGATGCTGGTCGCATGCGCGGCCGGGCATCGCGTGGACGGCTTCCTGATCGGCTGCGATGCGACGCTGGTGGTCGCACCGTTGAACGAGGACGAAGCGCGCGAGGCGTTGCGCGCCGTGCTGCGCGCATGGCGCCAAGGGCTGACGACGCCGTTGCCGTTCGCGATCCGCACGGCGCTCGCGTTCGTCGAGCAACCGTCGGCGGCCGCGACGGCGTACGAAGGCTCGTCGCGCAGTCCGGACGGCATCGCGGAGGGCACGGAGTTCGCGCTGCGACGCGCCTATCCCGACTATCGCGCGCTGACCGCCGACGGACGCTTCGCGACGCTCGCCGCGCAACTCGCCGCACCGCTGGTCGAGTGGGTGCGCGGCTCGGTGACGATCGTCCCGGAAGTGGAGCCGGCATGATCGACGACGCCGACCCGCAGCCGCTCGACCCGCTGCGCATGCCGCTGTGGGGCAGCCGTCTGATCGAGGCCAGCGCGGGCACCGGCAAGACGTGGACGATCGCGGCGTTGTACCTGCGGCTGGTGCTCGACGCGGGTGATGAGAGCGCGCGCTTCGGCGTGCCGCTCGCGCCGTCGCGGATCCTCGTGATGACCTTCACGCGCGCGGCGACGCGCGAGCTGGTCGAGCGCATCCGGGAGCGACTGGTGCGGGCCGCCCGGTGCTTCCGCGATCCGCGCCGAAGCGACGGCTCCGATCTCTTCGTCGACGCCCTGATCGCCGCCTGTCCCGACGCCGCGGCCCGCGAGGTCGCCGCGTGGCGCCTGTCGACGGCGGCCGAGGCGATGGACGACGCCGGCGTCTTCACCATCGACGCGTGGGTCGGCCGAATGCTGCGCGAACACGCGTTCGACAGCGGCAGCCTGTTCGACGAGGAGATGCAGGCCGACGAGACCGCGATGCTCGGCGAAGCGGCGCGCGACTACTGGCGGCAGGAGGTCTATCCGCTGCGCGGCGCAGCGTTCGACGATGCATCGCGCGCGTGGCCGACCATCGGGCACCTGCTGGCCGACGCGCGTCGCATCGCCCAGCACGTGCGCCTCGACGACGATGGTCTGTCGCTCGCGGAGGCGCGCCGGCCGGTCGCCCTGCGCCGCGATGCGACGCTGGCCGCCATCAAGGACGGCTGGTCGACGCGCATCGCCGAGATGCGTCGATGGTTGACTTCGCAACTATCGTCGCCACAGTGCCCGTTCAACCGGAACAGGTTGCGAGCCAAGACGGTCGGCGAGTGGCTGGAAGCGCTGGCGGCCTGGGCCGCGACGCCCGATGCGCTGGAGCCGGCGCTGAAGGACCCGGCCAAAGCGTGGGCCCGACTCGCACCGGACGGACTCAGGGATTGCCTCAAGAGCGGCTGCACCGTCGTCGTGCCCGCGGTCTTCGATGCGCTGGTCGCATTGCCCGCAGCCCTCGCGGCGCTCGAGGACCCGACGCACGCGATGCGGCTGCACGCTGCCGCACGGATCGCGACGCGCTTGCGAACGTTGAAGGAAAGGGCCGGCGTGCACGGCTTCCAGGACCTGCTGGAACGTCTCGATCGGGCGCTGCATGGACCGGGCGGCGAGCGCTTGCGGGCGCGCATCGTCGAGCAGTATCCGGTGGCGATGATCGACGAGTTCCAGGACACGTCGCCGCTGCAGTACCGCGTGTTCGATCGGCTCTACCGCACCGCCGACAATGCGCGCGAGAGCGCGCTGCTGCTGATCGGCGACCCGAAGCAGTCGATCTACGCGTTCCGCGGCGCCGATATCCAGAGCTATCTGCAGGCGCGTCGCGCCACCGCCGGCCGCCATGACCTGTTGAAGACCAACTACCGATCGCAGCCCGCGCTGGTCGCGGCCGTCAACCGGCTCTTCGGCCGCGCGGAAAGCCGGCGTGGGGGCGCGTTCCGCTTCGGCTCGGCGCACGCCGACGTGGACGTGGACGCGCCATCGCCGCTGCCGTTCGTGCCGGCCCATGCGGCAGGGCGCAGCGACTGCCTGCGCGATGCTTCCGGTCCCATGACGGCGTTCGTGGTCTGCCACGACGCGGAGCTGACGTCGCGCAGCGACGCGATCCGGCGCTTCGCGGAACGCGCGGCCGAGCACATCGCGACGTCGCTCAACGATGCACAAGTCGGGTTCACCGATGTCCGCGACGAGTTCAGGCGTCTCGCACCCGCCGACATCGCGGTGCTGGTCCGCGACCGCAAGGAAGCGGCCGCGATCCGCGGCGCGCTGCAGCGGCGCGGCATCGCGTCGGCCTATCTGTCGGATCAGGAGTCCGTCTTCACGAGCCGCGAAGCCGTCGACCTCCTGGACTGGTTGCGCGCCGTCGCCGAGCCGCTCGACGGGCGCCGTGCGCGCGTCGCGTTCGCGACGAGCCTGATCGGCCTGTCGCTCGCTGAACTCGCGGCGATGCGCGACGACGATCGCGTCTTCGAGATGCGGATCGATCAGTTGCGGCTGCTGCATCGCGAATGGATGCGGCAGGGCGTCCTGCCGATGATCCGCCGCACGCTGCACCTGCTCGATCTGCCGGCTCGCTGGCTCGCCACGGCCGACGGCGAGCGACGCCTGACCAACGTGCTGCATCTCGCCGAACTGATGCAGCACGCGAGCGCCGGGCACGATGCGGGCGTCGGTGGCACGGAGGCCCTGATCCGCTGGCTCGAGGAACATCTCGCCGCGGACCATCGCGACGACGAGCAGCAGGTCGTGCGGCTCGAGAGCGATGCGGACCTCGTCAAGGTCGTGACGATCCACAAGTCCAAGGGTCTCGAATATCCGGTCGTCTATCTGCCTTTCGTGTGCGGAGTCCGCGAGCGCCGCTGGCAGGCCGGCGAGCTCGCGTTCCCGGCCGATGCCGACGGCGTCCGCCACGTCGAGTTCGACGCGTCGGAAGAGACGCGGCGACGCATCGATCTCGAGGACAGGCAGGAAGACCTCCGCCTGCTGTACGTCGCCCTGACCCGCGCGCGCCACGCGTTGTGGGTCGGCGTCGCGCCCATCCGCGTCGGGCGCGATCCCGCGTGCGCATTCAACCGCAGCGCGTTCGGCCATCTGCTGACCGGCGGGGCAGCGGTCGACGAGCACGCGATCGCGGCGCTGCTCGAAGACACCTTCGCCGACCTGCCTTCGGTCGCGCTCGAAGCGATCGAAGGCGACACACCGTGCACGCGGCTGGCGCGCGGCGACGCGGTGGCGCCGCTGGTCGATGCGGCCGGCTACGCCGCCGTGTTCGAACGCGACTGGTCGATCGCGAGCTTCTCGTCGCTGGTGCGCGACCTCGCGCGGTTGCCGGCGGGCCCGATGGTCGATCTGGCGGTCGAGGAAGAGATCGCGAGCGGACCGGTCGACGAGGTCACCGAGCCGGCCGCGCATGACGGGAATCTCGGCAGCGCGCCGCGCCACCGCTTCCCGCG
>CAZZWS010000141.1:0-5571 GCA_964657795.1 Beijerinckiaceae bacterium | reverse complement strand
GACGGCGCCCTCCGCCAGCACGAACACGCTGGGCAGGATCCGCGCGGCGCGCTCGCCGGCAACTTCCTTCACGATCAGCTCGAATGGCTGGCGGGCGAACGCTTTGCGCTGGTGGGAGATCCGACGCTCGAACAGGAACTGCTGCGTCGTTGCGAACGCCAGGGCTGGAGCGGGGAAGGAGGCCACGGGGGAAACCAGCGTGCGACCGACGTCGTGACGTGGATGCGCGAGATCGTGACCACGAAGTTGCCGCCACTCGGGACGTCACTGGCGCGCGTGCCGCGCATCCTGCCGGAGATGGAGTTCTGGTTTCCGAGCACGCGCCTCGACGCCGCGGAAATCGATCGCGCGTGTCGCGCTGCCTGGCTGGTCGGACGCGAGCGACCGGTCCTGCCGCAGCGCGCGCTGCACGGCATGCTGATGGGCTTCGTCGATCTGGTCTGCGAGATCGATGGCCGTTACTGGCTGATCGACTACAAGTCGAATGCGCTTGGCGCCCGCGACGCCGACTACGACGCCGAGGCCATCGCGCGGTCGATGGCCGAGCATCGCTACGACGTCCAGGGATCGATCTACCTGCTCGCGTTGCATCGCCTGCTGGCACGCCGGCTCGGCGAGAGGTACGACCCGGCGACGCAACTCGGTGGCGCGCTGTATCTCTATCTGCGCGGCATCGAGGGACCGGTCGCCGGATGCCACGTCATGGCGCCCGATGTCGCCTGGCTCGATGCGTTCGATGCGTTGTTCCAGGATGCGGCAGCCGTCGAACGATGACGACGCGATCGGAATCCCGCGCGTGGATGCTCGACGTCCTCGGCAACTGGGCCGACCGGGGATGGCTGCGTCGCCTCGACATCGCGCTGGTGCGCTTCATCGCGGGTATGACAATGAACGCCGACGCCGACGCCGACGCCGCTACGCTGCTCGCGATCGCCCTGACCGCGAACCTCGAAGGGCAGGGGCATACCTGTCTCGTGCTGACCGACCTGCTGGCCGACCCCGACGGCCTGCTCGGCTGGCCGTCGGACGCGGCGGACGCGCTGCGCTTCGTGCTCGCGCGGATGCCGGCGACGACGGCGGGCTGGACCGTCGCGCTCACCGCGTGCGGCGCGGTCGACCGCGTCATCGAACGCGTCGTCGACGATCAGCGGGACGTGGCCGGCAACACGCCGTTCGTGCTCGACGGCGATCGTTTCTACCTGCGCCGCTACTGGCTTCACGAACGCCGCATCGCGACCGCCTGCTTCGTCCGCGCAGCGACGCCGGTCATCGTCGACGAGTCGCTCGCGCGCGAGTGGATCGATCGCCTATTCGACGCGCGCGACGGTGACGACGGCGTCGACTGGCAGAAGGTCGCCTGCGCGCTCGCGCTGCGCTCGCGCATCGCGCTGATCATCGGCGGACCGGGCACCGGCAAGACGTACACCGCGGCACGCCTGCTCGCGTTGCTGTTCGCCACGTCGCCCGACCCCTCGACGTTGCGTGTCGCGCTGGCCGCGCCGACCGGCAAGGCGGCCGCGCGACTAAGGCAGTCGATCGACACGGCGTTCGCGCATCTGCCGGGCCGCCGCGTCGGGATCGACCTCGGCGAGACGATGCCGTGGGCCGGCCGCATCGGCCCGGCCCGCACGCTACACGCGCTGCTCGGCACGCAGCGGCGGTCGCGACGCTTTCGTCACGACGCCGCGCATCCGCTGGACCTCGACGTGCTGATCGTCGACGAGGCGTCGATGATCCACGTGGAGATGATGGATGCGCTGCTCGCCGCGTTGCCCGCGCACGCGTCGCTGGTGCTGCTCGGCGACAAGGACCAGCTGTCGTCGGTCGAGGCGGGTGCGGTGCTGGGCGAGCTGTCGGCTGACTCCGTCGCCGACGCAAACGCAAACGCAGACGCCAGAGCCGACCGCTACACCGATGTCACGATCGATGCGGTCGAGCGTCTCACCGGCCAGCACGTGCCCCGACGCTCGCACGACGCGGCGGGTGCGATCCTCGCGCAACGGACCTGCATGCTGCGGCGAAGCGAGCGCTTCGGCGGTGCCATCGCGCGTTTCGCCGGCGCGGTGAACGCGGGACGGGTCGACGAGGCGCGAGCGGCCATCGTTCCCGGCGACGACGCGCTCGCGATCGTCGAGGACGCGACCGCAACCGCGGCCACCGGGCTCGCGGCGCGCGGCTACGGCGCGTTCATCGCCGTACTCGCCTCACGACCCGACTCGCTGCTCGGCGAGGACCACGACGCCTGGGTGCGTCGCGTGCTCGACGCGTTCGACACGTTCCGCGTGTTGTGCGCCGTGCGCGAAGGCGAGTGGGGCGTCGCGGGATTCAACCGGGCGATCGAACGGGTCCTGGCCTTCGACACCGACGGCTGGTACGAAGGCAGGGCCGTGATCGCGACGCGCAACGACTACGACCTCGGCATCTTCAACGGCGACGTCGGCATCGCGTTGCGCGCATCGGCGAGCGATGCGCGATTGCGCGTGTGGTTCGTCGCTGGTGACGACGCGGGCGGCCATGGAAGCGGCGTGCGCTCCGTGAGCGCCAGCCGGCTGGCCGACGTGGAGACCGCGTTCGCGATGACGGTGCATCGCGCGCAGGGTTCGGAATTCGACGCGGTGATGCTGGTGTTGCCCGCGGAGACCAGCCGCGTCGTGACGCGCGAGTTGCTCTACACCGGCATCACGCGGGCCCGCGACCGCTTCACGCTGGTGTCGGCGCGTCGCGCGTCGCTGGACGAAGCGATCGTCCGGACGACGCGTCGATCGAGCGGCATCGCGGCGATGCTGCGGAATGCTGCCTAGAGGTCCAGGACGAGCACGCCCTTCGCCCGCGACACGCACGCCGTCAGGTATTGGGTGTGTTCCTCGTCGTCCAGGATGTAGTCCTGGTGATCGACCTCGCCCGACAGGTAGCGGATCTTGCAGGTGCCGCAGAGGCCGGACGTGCACGACGTCGGCACCTCGACACCGGCATCGTTCAGCGCGTCGGCGAGGCTGACGTCGGCGTCGACCGTCAGTCGCATGCCCGACTTGACGAGTTCCGCGACGAACGCGCCCGCCGGCAGCGCGTCCGCGTCGCGCTCGACGACAGGCGGCTTGAAGTGCTCGAAGTGGACCGTGCCCTTCGGCCAGTGGGTCGTGGCCGCCGCGCACGCGTCCATGAAGCCCGCGGGACCGCAGTAGTAGACGTGTGTGGCGTCCGCGGGATCGCGCAGCAGCGCGCCGATGTCGAGACCCTTGCCGGGCTCGCCGCGGTCGTAGTGGAAGTGCACGCGGCCCTTGTCGGCGAGCGCCTTGAGTTCATCGCCGAACGCGGCGTTCTGCGGCTCGCGGGCGCAATAGTGCAGCTCGTAGTCGTGACCCAGCT
This sequence comes from Beijerinckiaceae bacterium, assembly GCA_964657795.1. GTDB lineage: Bacteria > Pseudomonadota > Gammaproteobacteria > Burkholderiales > Burkholderiaceae_D > CAHJXF01. The sequence goes on along the minus strand of CAZZWS010000141.1, from coordinate 2,205 downwards.
TGTCCAGTGTGTGCGCCATCGACTTCAACGGCGTCACGCCGATGCCACCGGCGATCAGCACCGTCTTCTTCGCATCGTCGGCCAGCGGAAAGTTGTTGCGGGGCCGGCTGATCGTGACGACGTCCTGCACGTGCAGGGTCTCGTGCAACGACCGCGAGCCGCCGCGGCCGGCCTCGTCCTTCAGCACCGCGATGACGTAGTGCCGGTCCTCGTCGGGATCGTTGGACAGCGAGTACTGGCGCACGGTGTCGCCGTCGACGTGCAGATCGATGTGCGCGCCCGGCGTGAACGCGGGCAGCGGATCGCCGTCGGGGTCGACGAGTTCGTACGAGTTGATGCCCTTGCCTTCGTAACGGATCTGGCGGACGAAGACGCGCAGCGTATCTGTAGTGTTCATCAAAGGGAGACCCGCACGAGGCGGGTCGAAGATGAGGAGCGCAATGGGGCCCCGGCCTGTGCCGGGGTGACGGTTCCCGGCATCTGAAGCACGTGTGACTCACGCATCGCGCTGTGTCACACCTTCGATCAGCGGGGAATCGACTTCTCGAGCGCGTCCATCTTCTCCTGCACATAGCGCGCGCGCTCGGCGCCGCGCAGCTGGTCGGCTTCGGTGATGTAGCCGACGATGGCCTTCGAGACCGCGCGACGACGTTTGACCTCCTCGTCGACCGTTTCCGCCTCCGGGATCGCCATCACGTTGCCCGAGCAGTAGCTGTTCGGCATGCCGTCGACCGAACGCAGCCAGTCGGCGAAGTTCTCCGCCTCGGCCGCCGGATTGGCGCCGCGCACCGCGTCGCGCAGCATCTTGCGGAACATGTAGAGGCCCGCGTCGAACTTGGTCGGGTTCTCGAGGCCGTGCACGGCGATCGGCCGCTGGCTGATGATCGCCTCGTAGTCGCCCGGCGCGTACTGCGCGTCCTTGTAGTGCTCGCGCTCGCGGTGGTTGGTCGGGATCGGCGGCATGTCCTCGAGCTTGTACTTGCCGAAGCGCTCCGGACGACGCATCGCGACCTGGCCTTCGAGGAAGTCGATGGTCTCGTAGCCGACCATGCCCTTGTCGCCGATGCCGCGCGTGTCGATGCTCGGGCCCATCACGCGCCAGCCGATCATCTTGCTGTTGGTGTCGTCGACCGGCACGGTCCAGCGAATGATGTGGAAGCGGCTGAAGTGCTTCTTGGCCGAGCCGTCCTCCGACGTGTAGGCATGCAGGCTGAGGTTGGGCAGCACCTGATGCTGGACCCGGACGAACAGCAGGTCCTTGTCGACGCGTCGCGCGCCGGCGCAGGCCAGCCCGCGGCCGCCGTGCGTCGGCACGAACGTCATGTCGGGCGCGACTTCCATCGACGCGGCGCCGACCTCGTTGAACGTCGTGCCCTGGTACTTGCCGTCGACGACGTTGCTCGCGTTGTGGAGCGCCGTCGGGTGGAAGTTGTCGGCTGCGTTGTCCTGCACCTGCAGCCAGTTGCAGTGTTGGAAGTTGGAGTAGGGCACGAGCTCGTCGCCCTCGGCCACGGTGAAGTCGCCTTCCCACTCGGGGAACGGCGGCTCCTTGTCGGGCGCGCCCATGTAGACGAAGACCAGGCCGTGGCGCTCGAAGGCCTTGTATGCGCCCTGCTGGATCGAACAGCGGTACTTCTCGGCTTCCTTCTCCTCGCCCTTCGGGAAGGGAACGTGAAGGCAGGTGCCGTCGACGTCGAACACCATGCCGTGATAGCAGCAGCGGATGCCACGCTCCTGGACAGCGCCGTATTCGAGCGACGCGCCGCGATGGACGCAGTGCGCGTGCAGCACACCGAGGCGGCCGCTGCCGTCGCGGAACGCCACCAGCTCCTCACCGAACAGCTTCACGAAGTGCGGCGTGTCGCTGATCTCGAGCGACATGCACAGCGGATGCCAGAACGCGCGCATGTACTCGCCCATCGGCGTGCCGGGACCGGTCTCGGTGAGTTCCGGGTCGTGGCCCGGGACCTTGCTGGTGTAATAGCCGCCGAACGGCATCAGCTTTTTCGTGACGGCGTTGCCGGCGGGAGTGCCCCCGGCGCCCGTGCCGCCGTCCTTGTCCCGGTACTCCTGATTGGTCGCCATGTGTCTCGCTCCGTAGGTGGTCTGAGGCCGCGCTGACAGGCGCGTGTCTGAACAGAAGGCGGAGGATACCGAACTCTGTATACAGAGTCCAGAGGCCGGGTTAGAATTCGCGCATCGGCA
>CAZZWS010000140.1:0-11031 GCA_964657795.1 Beijerinckiaceae bacterium | reverse complement strand
CTTCGCGCGCGACCACGCGGCGATGAAGGCACGCGGCGTGCACTTCCTCGAAGAGCCGCGCCGCGAGGCTTACGGGACGGTCGTGGTCTTCGAGGACCTGTACGGCAACCGCTGGGACTTCATCGAACCGAAGCGCACGTGAAGGCCTGAAGCGTCGATGTTCTTCATCCTCAAGCTGCTCTCGCGCAACGCCCTGCGGCAACGCCTGCGGATGGCGCTGACGATGATCGGCCTCGTCGTCGCGATCAGCGCGTTCGGGCTGCTGCGGACCGTGGTCGACGCGTGGTACTCCGGCGTCGACGGCACGTCCTCGGTCCGGCTCGTGACGCGCAACGCGATCTCGCTGGTGTTCCCGCTGCCGCTCGCCTACGCGCAGCGCCTCAGGCAGATCGACGGCGTCACCGGCGTCTCGTGGGGCAACTGGTTCGGCGGCGTGTACATCAGCGAGCGCAACTTCTTTCCGCAGTTCGCGGTCGACGGCTCGACCTACTTCGACCTGTTCCCGGAATTCGTCCTCGCGCCCGAGCAGCGCAAGGCGTTCATCGCCGATCGCGAGGGCGTGGTCGTCGGCCGCAAGCTCGCCGAGCGCTTCGGCTGGAAACTCGGGGACCAGATCCCGCTGCGCGGGACGATCTATCCGGGCACGTGGACGTTCACGTTGCGCGCGATCTACGACGGCGTCGACGCCAAGACCGACGAGTCGCAGTTCTTCCTGCAGTGGGACTACCTCAACGAGACTCTCAAGAAGCGCTATGGCCGCAAGGGCGACAGCGTCGGCTTCTACATCGAGCGCCTCCGCAATCCCGACGACGCCGCAGACGTGTCGCATCAGGTCGACGCGTACTTCCGCAACTCGCTCGCAGAGACGCTGACCGAGACCGAGAAGGCGTTCCAGCTCGGCTTCATCTCGATGACCGAGCTGATCCTGGTCGCGGTGCAGGCCGTGTCGTTCGTCGTCATCCTGATCATCATGGCCGTCATGGCCAACACCATCGCGATGACCGCGCGCGAACGCACCGCCGAATACGCGACGCTGAAGGCGATCGGCTTCGGACCCGGCTTCATCGGCTGGCTGATCGTCGGCGAGTCGCTGACGATCGCGCTCGCCGGCGGCGTGGTCGGCATCGCCGTGACGTTCCCGATCGCGTCCGCGTTCGCCGGCCTGATCGGCACGCTGTTCCCGGTCTTCCGCGTGTCGCACGAAACGGTCTGGATGCAACTGGCCGCGGCCGCCGTCATCGGCCTCGTCGCGGCGGCCTGGCCCGCGTTCAGTGCCGGGCGCATCCGCATCGTCGAAGGGTTGCGGCACGTGGCCTGAGGTCGTCCCATGAAAGCGATCCCGTTCAACTACATCGTCCGCAACGTCTACGCGCGCCGCGTCACGACGCTGCTGACGGCCGGCGGCATGGCGCTTGTGGTCTTCGTGTTCGCGAGCGTGCTGATGATGACCGAAGGCATCCGCGCGACGCTGGTCGCGACCGGCCAGCCCGACAACGTGATGGTGATCCGCAAGGGCTCGGGCACCGAGGTCCAGAGCAGCGTCGGGCGCGACCAGGCGGCGGTGATCGAGAGCCTGCCGGAGATCGCGACCGACGGCGCGGGCGTCCCGCTCTTTTCCAAGGAGCCGGTGGCCATCATCAACATGCCGAAGCGGAAGGCGCATGAAAGCGATCCGGACAAGCCGTCCAACATCGTCGTCCGCGGCACGTCGGCGGCCGGCTTCGCGATCCGTCCGCAGGTCCACATCGTCGAAGGTCGGCTGTTCAGGCCCGGCACGTCGGAGATCATCGCGGGCCGCAGTATAGCGCGTGGCTTCACCGGCGCCGGGCTCGGCGAGAGCCTGCGCTTCGCGCAACGGCAGTGGACCGTGGTCGGCATCTTCGACGCGGACGGCAGCGCGTTCGACTCGGAGGTGTGGGGCGACAGCGAGCAGCTGATGCAGGGCTTTCGGCGTCAGGCGTTCTCCGCGGTGATCTTCCGGCTCGCCGACGCGGGCCAGTTCGACGAGGTCGAGGAGAAGCTCGAAGGCGACCCGCGACTGACCGTCGAAGTGAAGCGAGAGAAGCAGTTCTACGCCGAACAGTCCGAAGCGCTCGCCAAGTTCATCGGCTATCTCGGCACGACGCTGTCGGTGATCTTCTCGATCGGCGCGATCGTCGGCGCGATGATCACGATGTACGCCAGCGTGGCCGCGCGCACATCGGAGATCGGCACGTTGCGCGCACTCGGCTTTCCGCGCGCGTCGATCCTCGTGGCGTTTCTGGTCGAGGCGCTGGCGATGGGCCTGATCGGCGGCATCGTCGGTCTCGCGGCCGCGTCGGCGATGCAGGCGGTGAGCCTGTCGACGGTCAACTTCCAGACCTTCTCGGAGCTGACGTTCCGCTTCCGCATCACGAGCGGCATCGTCGTTCAGGTGTTCGCGTTCGCCCTCTTCATGGGCTTCGTCGGCGGCTTCCTGCCGGCGTTCCGCGCGGCGCGGATGAAGATCGTGGACGCGCTACGCGCGGCCTAGCACACCGATCGGGTCGTCGAAGCCGCTTTGGTCGACTTCGCAACGATGATCGGCGGCGCCCGCCGATCGACCCCGATCACGACGTCTTGTGCACGATCCGCGCGATCGGATCGGTGGCCGGCTGGCTCTCCATCCACTGGCGGATGCGGTTCGCGTCACCGAGGCGCGTGAACTTGCCGAACGAGTCGAGCAGCACGATCACCACCGAGCGGCCCTCGATGACCGCCTTCATCACGAGGCACTTGCCGGCCTCGTTGATGTAGCCGGTCTTCTGCACGACGATGTCCCACGCCGGACTCGCGACCAGCGAGTTGGTGTTGTGGAACGCCATCACGCGGCGACCGACCGGCAGCGTGTAGTTGGGATCGGTCGAGAACTCGCGGATGGTGGCGTTGGCCGATGCGGCGTTGACCAGCTTGACGAGGTCTTCCGCGCTCGCCACGTTGCGGCTCGTGAGGCCGGTCGGATCGTGGAACTCGGCGCTCATCATGCCGAGCGCGCGTGCCTTCGTGTTCATCGCGTCGATGGCCGTGTCGAGTCCCCCCGGGTAATTGCGGGCCAGCGCGTGCGCCGCACGATTCTCCGACGCCATCAGCGCGAGATGCATCATGTCGCGCCGTGACAGCGTGGTGCCGACGGCCAGCCGCGAACTGGAGAACTTCTCGGTGTCGAGGTCGTCGCTGGTGATCGTGATCATCTCGTCCATCGCTGGATGCGACTCGAGGACGACCAGCGACGTCATCAGCTTGGTGATGGAAGCGATCGGCAGCGCGACCTTGGTGTTGCGCGAGAACAGGACGTCCTGCGTGCCGTCCTCCATGACCAGCGCGACGCTGGACTTGACTGCAAGCTTGTCTTCGAGATCGCCGAGCACGGTGTCCTGCGCGAGACGCAGGCCCTGCTGCGAAGCAAAAGTGGAGCGGACCGACGACTCGACCACCGAGACGCGACGCAGGCCGACGCCGTGATGCGAGCGCGCTCCCCGCAGCAGGATGGCGTGGCGCGCCTTCGGACCCGCCTCCGAAACATGTGCGGCGCGTGTGGGGCGTGCGCCCTTGCGCGCGCCGCCGGCCGGCAACACGACCTTGACACGGGTGGGCGTCGCGGCGACGGCCTTGGAGACCTTCTTCGTCGCCGCGTCCGCGGCCGTCGGCATGCCGGCCGTCAACACCAGCGAGGCGAAGACGATCGAAAGAAATGAAGTGGGGACGACGTGCAACAAACCGCTTTTAGGATACCTGATCAAAGCGCGCATGCAGAACTCCCCGATGACGATGCGCGAAGTTTAGGGGAACATCGAAAACTGTTCAAGATGAACGACATAGATAACGTCTCTCAGGCAATTTCTATGGAACGAATGTCGGGCAAAGCCCACAGTGCGATGCGCATGCGGCACGGCGTCGGAAACGTCCTGCAACAATCGGACCACAGGGCGCGACGCGCCTCCTGCGGGTCAGGCGAGGCGCGCGGCGATGGCCTTGCCGGCTTCGATCGTCGTCGCGGTGCCGCCGAGATCGCCGGTCCGTGGCGCCGAAGGGTCGGCCAGCGTGTCTTCGATGGCACCCAGCAGGGCAGCGCCGGCTTCGGGGTGGCCGAGGTGCTCGAGCATCAGCGCCCCCGACCAGATCATGCCGATCGGGTTGGCGATCCCTTTGCCGGCGATGTCCGGCGCCGAGCCATGCACCGGCTCGAACAACGAAGGAAAGCGCCCGTCCGGATTGATGTTGGCGGACGGCGCGATGCCGATCGTGCCGGTGCAGGCGGGGCCGAGGTCCGACAGGATGTCGCCGAACAAATTGGACGCGACGACCACGTCGAACCACTCGGGATGCAGCACGAAGTTGGCCGTGAGGATGTCGATGTGATACTTGTCGACCTTCACGTCCGGGTATTGCTTCGCCATCTCGACGATGCGCTCGTCCCAGTACGGCATCGTGATCGAGATGCCGTTGGACTTGGTGGCCGACGTCAGGTGCTTCTTGGGCCGCTTCTGCGCGAGCTCGAACGCGAACCTGGCGATACGGTCGACGCCGACGCGGCTCATCACGGTTTCCTGCACGACGATCTCGCGCTCGGTCCCCGCATACATCCGGCCGCCGATGCTGGAATACTCGCCTTCTGTGTTCTCGCGCACGACGTAGAAGTCGATCTCGCCGGCGGCCCGTGCCTTGCCGTCGCGATCCACCAGCGGTGACCGCACGCCGGGCATCAGGCGGCACGGCCGCAGGTTCACGTACTGGTCGAAGTCGCGTCGGAACAGCAGCAGCGATCCCCACAGCGAAACGTGATCCGGCACAAGCGCAGGCCAGCCGACCGCGCCGAAGTAGATCGCGTCGCACGCGCTGAGCTGCGCGTTCCAGTCGGCCGGCATCATCGTGCCGTGCTTCATGTAGTAGTCGCAGCTGGCCCATTCGTACTCGACGAATTCGAGCGCGATGGCGTGGCGTTTGGCAGCCGCCTCGAGGGCGCGAATGCCCTCGGGCATCACTTCCTTGCCGATGCCGTCGCCGGGAATGACGGCGATGCGATGGGGTCTACCCTGGGTGGCCATGTTTGAACTCCGTTTCTTGTGGGGACGTGCTCGCGGTCACGCCATGAAACGCACGAAGCCGGTCAGCGGTTCACGCTCGGTGACGAGCGTGTTCTCGATGCGCGAGAGATCGGCGTATCCGAGGCTCATGCCGCAGACCAGCATCTCGGTGTCGGGCATGCCGATGTGCGCGCCGATGACGCGATGGAAGCGATTGAACGCGGCTTGCGGACAGGTGTCGAGGCCGCGCCCGCGAGCGGCCACCATCACCGCTTCGAGGAACATGCCGTAGTCGAGCCACGAGCCGATCTGCAGCACGCGATCGATCGTGAACATGAGGCCGACCGGCGCGTCGAAGAACGCGTAGTTGCGGCCGTGCTGCGCGTGCATGCCCGCCTTGTCCTCGCGCGTGAGGCCGAGCAGCCCGTAGAGATCCCAACCCACCTTGCGACGCCGTTCGAGATAAGGCGACGTCCATTGCTTCGGGTAGTACGGGTACTGCTCGGTGTAGAGGGTTTGCGAGTCCGGATGGTCGTGCGCCGCGAGTATCCGGTCCGACAGCAGCGACAGCGACTCGCCGGTCAGCACCGTCACCTTCCACGGCTGGATGTTGGTGCCCGACGGCGCCCGCGACGCGGTCTCGAGGATCGCTTCGATCTCTTCTCGCGCGACGGACGTCGGCAGGAACGCGCGGATCGAACGTCGCGACACGATGGCGTCGTCGACGATGGCCGATCGAGGATGAGAGGAGGTCATCGCGGGTCGCATGGAGGACGTGCATGCTAGCGCAAGGCGTCAGCGTCTGCGGACGACCACCAGCGCGACACCGACGACCGCGCAGGCCATGCCCAGCATCGCGCGCTGGCTGAAGCGTTCGCCGAACACGAGCCACGCCATCACCGCGGTGACCGGTGGCGTGAGGTAGAACAGGCTCGTCACGCGCGTGGCCTCACCGCGCCGGATCAGCGGAAACAGCAGAGCCATGCCGCCGATCGACAGCGCGAAGACGGCCCATGCCCACGCACCGATGAACGACGGCGTGAAGCGCACGCTCCACACCTCGAAGATCAGCGCGAGCGGCAAGGTGACGATCAGCGATGCCGTGAACTGGATCAGCGTGCCGGCGCGGATGTCGAAGCTCGGACACTTGCGCTTCTGATAGAGCGTCCCGGCGGTGATCGACACGAGCGCGCCGACCGCGAGCGCGATGCTCGTCGCGGGCAACGCGATGACGACGATCTTGTCGACGACCACCAGCAGCACGCCGACGAAGCCGAGCGCGAAGCCGACCCATTGACGCAGCGAGACGCGCTCGCCGACCGCAGGCGCGAGGAAGGCCGTGAGCACCGGTTGCAATCCGACGATGAGCGCGGCGAGGCCGGCCGGCATCCCTTCGGAGATCGCGACCCAGACGCCGCCGAGATAGCCGGCCTGCAGCAGGACGCCGGCGACACCGATGTGCAGGACCGCGCGTCGCGACGGCCACGGAACGGTGATGAACGGGAGCGCGATCGACAACGCGGTGATGACCCCGATGAAGCGCAGCACGAGGAACCAGAGCGGCGTGGCATAGGGCAACCCGAACTTCGCGACGATGAAGCCGGTGCTCCAGATCAGCACGAAGACCGCCGGCATGATCCGTACCCAGGCACTGTCGCGTACGAGCGAAGCGCCCGTCGCTGCTTCGGCGGGCATCATCGGGATGCGCCTTCGATGTCCGCGACCTGGCTGCGCACGTGATACCGGTTCGCGATGGCCACGGTCTCCGCATGGATCGCGCAGGTCTCCTCGATCGCCGTGCCGTAGCCGCCGGCCATCATCACCGCGGTCGGAACACCGCGCGCGACCGTCACGTCGAAGACCCGGCGATCGCGGGCGGCGAGGCCCGCGAACGTGAGGTCGAGGCGACCCAGGCGATCGCCCGCGTAGGGATCGGCGCCGGCCAGGTAGAACACGAAGTCGGGCGCGATGCGACCCAGCATCGTGACCAGCGCGTCGTCGAGCGCCGCGAGGTAGCCGTCGTCGTCGCAGCCGTCGGGCAGCCCGACGTCGAGCACGCTCGCCTCCTTGCGGAACGGGAAATTCTTCTCGCCGTGCAGCGACAGCGTGAAGACCGATGGGTCGTCCGCGAAGATCGACGCGGTGCCGTTGCCCTGATGCACGTCGAGATCGACGACCGCGATGGCGAGGGGTGCGCAGCCGACGGCCACGCGATCGCGCTGCATCGCGCGCGCGGTCACGGCCACGTCGTTGAACACGCAGAAGCCGCTGCCCTTGCCGGCATAGGCGTGATGGGTTCCACCGGCGAGGTTGATCGCGATGCCCTCTTCGAACGCGACGGCGGCGGCGCCCTGCGTCGCGCCGACCGAGCGACGCGAGCGTTCGACCATCGCGTGCGACCACGGAAAACCGATCTCGCGTTGCGCCGCGGCCGACAGCGTCCCGTCGAACACCGCGGCGACGTAGTCGTGCGTGTGCACCAGCAGCAGGTCCTCGCGCATCGCGGGCGCCGGAACGACGAGTTCGAGATCCGGCACGCGGGCGACGGCGAGATCGCGCGTCAACCGGTACTTGCGCATCGGAAACCGGTGACCTTCCGGCAGCGGCAGGACGTATTCGTCGCTGAAGAACGCCTTCATGGCCGCGTCCTACACCAACTTCGCACCAGCGTGGTCGGCGAGGCACTGAAAAGTCTTGACATTGGTGCGGGCGACCCTAGAATATGCTTTGTTGCGATGCAGCATTCGTGCTCCTGCAACGACCGATTGCTGACGGGTTCGATCGAAGGGTCGAGGAATCCGCGGCCACCGGTGCCGCACCTCACGTCCACCTAGAGACAACCTGGAGTTCATCTTGGCCACCACCACCAGCCCCATCAGCCCCGAACAATTCACCGCCGCCTATCAATCGAACCTGGAGACGCTGTTCGCATTGTCGCAAACGGCATTCACCAGCGTCGAAAAGATCGTCGCGCTCAATCTCAACGTCGCCCGTGCCAGCCTGCAGGAAACGCAGGACAAGTCGCGCGCGATGATGGCCGTCAAGGACCCGCAGGAGCTGCTGGCCTGGAACGCCCAGCAGCTGCAGCCGGCCGCCGAGAAGGCCGTCGCCTACTCGCGCCTGATGTACGACATCGCCACGTCGACGCAGGCCGAGTTCACGAAGGTCGCCGAGAACCAGCTCGCCGAAGCGAACCACAAGTTCGTCGCGATGATCGACGCCGCCGCCAAGAACGCCCCGGCCGGCTCCGAGACCGCCGTGGCGATGATGAAGTCGGCCGTTGCCGCCGCCAACTCGGCCTACGACACGCTGTCGAAGGCCACGAAGCAGGCGGTCGACATGACCGAAGCCAACATCACGGCAGCCACCAACGCCGCGGTCAAGAACGCCACGCGCGCCAAGAAGTAACGCCAAGAAGTAAGCAGGCCAGCGACCGGGGACGCGCTCGCGATGCGCAGGCACGGGTTTTGCTAATGTGATGGGAGGAAACGCTCTTTCGATCGTGAACATCCGATGGGTAGAGCTCCCGCATCAGGGCCTGCAGAGGTCATCGGCAACTCGAACTCTGCAGACCGACCGTGTCTCCTCGGCATCGCTCGCTTCCTACGGAACAGCATGCCTTACGGCCCGGGTCGACAACGACCCGGGCCATTTTTTTATCCGGCGCCCCCTTCGTACCCGGCGTAGCCGCGCGCGCGCAACGCGCAGGCCGGACACGCACCGCAGCCGTATCCCCACGCGTGACGGTGCGTGCGATCGCCGACATAGCAGGTGTGCGTCTCCTCGCGAATCAGATCGACCAGCGCAGTACCGCCGAGCGTCTCGGCCAGCCGCCATGTCGCGGCCTTGTCGCTCCACATCAGCGGCGTTTCCAGTGCGAAACGACGATCCATGCCCAAGTTGAGTGCCAGCTGCATGGCTTTCACCGTGTCGTCGCGGCAGTCGGGATAGCCGGAGAAATCGGTCTCGCACATGCCCCCGACGATCGCCGCGAGGTCGCGGCGCGCGGCGACCGCCCCGGCGAGAACCAGGAACAGCAGGTTGCGACCCGGCACGAACGTCGTCGGCAGGCCCTGCGCATCCAACGTGATCGCCGCGTCGCTGGTCAACGCCGTGCTGCCGATGCGCGCGATCACCGAGGCGTCCAGCAGGTGGTCGTCGCCGAGCCGCGCGTCCCAGACCGGCGACAGCCTGCGCAGCGCGGCGCGGATCGGCTCCCGGCAGTCGAGCTCGACCGCATGGCGCTGGCCGTATTCGAAGCCGATCGTCTCGACGCGCGCGTAGCGCTCCAGGGCCCAGGCGAGACAGGTGGTCGAGTCCTGACCACCGGAAAAAAGGACCAGCGCCGTGGTCTTGCCGGCTTCGATCGTCGCTTCGGCGCCCATCAGGCCTGCTCGACCACCGTGTAGCGGGCGCCCAGGGCTCGCAGGCCCGCCTCGAGCGCGGCGAAGGCCTCTTCGATGCGTGGAGCCGGTCCCTTCACGCCGAGCTCGATGTGTCGCTCCGCCCGCATCGCGACACGCGGGTCGGTGCTCGTGGCCGCAGCGGCATCGCCGACCGACGGCAGGCTGAAGACGCGCACGTCCGGCAGCCTGGACTCGATGTCCTCCATCAACGGCGTGACGCGCGACTCCGGCATGTCGAACACCAGCACCGAGCGCTCGGCACGCGGCGCATGGTGGAAGAGATCGGCGTAGCGGGTCTCGAGCACCCACTCCAGCATCGGCCACGCCATCACCGGGAAGCCCGGGACGAAGTAGTGCTCGTCGACGATGAAGCCGGGGATCTGGTTGTACGGATTGGGGATGATCGCGGCGCCCGCGGGGAACTCGCCCATCCGCATGCGCTGGCGGTGTTCCGGGGAGTCGATTGGCAACGGGTTGTCCGACTCGGCGTTCATCTTCAGGATGCGCTGATGGATCAACGCCTCGGCTTCCGGATGAAGCACGATGTCCACGCCCTTCGCAGCGGCCGCGGCCTGCCTCGTCTGGTCGTCGGGCGTGGCGCCGATGCCGCCGGTCACGAACACCACGTCGTCGCCGGCGAGCGTGCGGCTGAGCACCGCCGCGATGGCGGCGCGATCGTCACCGACGTATTGCGCCCACGACAGTTCGAGCCCGCGCGCCGTCAACAGCTCGATGACCTTCACGAGGTGCTTGTCGACGCGCCGACCGGACAGGATCTCGTCGCCGACGATGACGACACCGAAACGTTTCATTGCTGACTTCCTTGAAGATCGGGTAGAGGACTCTCGCCCCGCTCGGCTCGCAGCCGTTCGAGCGCCCGCAGGCCGTAGTGCGTGAACGCCAGGCCGCCCAGGATCGGCACGAGAAAGAACAGCGGCGGCACGAAGTTGAGCAGGCTGACGAGCGTCCCGATAACGAAGAACGCCTTGCCGTGACGCGCGAAGAGGATCTCGCGTTCCTCGGCGCTCGCGTGAGCGACCAGCGCGTCGTAGCGGAACATGCGTGCGGTCGCCCAGCCCCACCACAGCAACGGCACGATGAACGCGAGCGGCGCGATCAGCCACAGCGGGATGGTGACGATGAAGCCCACGATGAAGACCACGCTGACCCACAGCGCGTTGCCGAGGCTGCCCGGGTAGCTGCCGCCAGCTTTCATCGCCAGACCGGGATAGTCGCGCGCGCCGACCCACGCGACGACGGTCGGCATCGCGACCGTGGCGATGATGATCAGCGCCGTCAGGACCATGGCCGCGAAGACCAGCGCGAGGTACAGCAGGCCGATGACGAAGACGAGGCCCCCGTCGAAGCCCAGCCAGCCGGCGCCGGCCGCGATCCACCCGCCAAGCCAGGTGTCACCGACGAACGCCAGCAGCCACGCCATGGCGACGTGCCGGAACGCGAAGCCCAGGATGCCCCAGCCGACGAAAGCGACCAGGAACGGCCAGACCGCGAGCCACAACATCTTCGGATGGAACTGGCTGACCACGGCGCGACCGAGCGCGCGAGCGATGTCTCGCATGGGG
>CAZZWS010000139.1:0-11031 GCA_964657795.1 Beijerinckiaceae bacterium | reverse complement strand
CAGACGACCGTAGTAGGACCCGCCGTTTATGCCGTACGGCGAGATCTGCGGATACTGCGAGACGTTGCCGTTGGTGTAGGTCCCCGCGGACGGGTTGTAGTACGTCGCGAGGTAGGTCGAACTCAACTTCGTCGGGTACGTATTGAGCAGGTTCTTCGCGCCGGCGGCGATCGTCCATCCCTTGAACAGCTGATACGAAAGCTCCAGGTCGGTGATGCCCTTCGCTTTCAGTTGATTGTCGTAGTAGTTGCCGTCGTTACCCTGCAATTGGTACGACGACTTGCCGTAGACGGTCTCGCGCAGCGACAGCGTGAACGGGCCGTAACGCCACAGACCGCCCAGCGCCACCCGGAACTTGGGCGTCGCGTCGGTCAGCACCGACGAAGCGGTGGCGTCGAGGATGTCGCCGCCCCCGAGGACCGCCGGCGCCTGTCCGACGCGCCGCAACACGGTGTCGGTGTAGTTGCCGCCGAGCGACCAGTCGACCGAGCCGTAGCTGCCGAGGTTCGTGAGATAGCTGACCACGAGATCGGCCCCGCGCGTGCGGGTGTCGGCGCCGTTGGTGAAGAAGCTGATGCCGGCCGAGCCGTCCGGGAACGTGTAGGTCGCCGGGTTGATGCCCGATGCGGTCAGCGCGTTCAGGATGGCCTGGTTCTGAACGCCACCCGCCCCGCCCAGATACCCGTTGAACGAGCCGCTGGCGACGATGCGGTTCTTCAGCAGGATTTGGTACGCGTCGAGCGTCACGACCATCGCATCGATCGGCTTCACGACGACGCCGAAGCTGACGTTGTGCGAAGTCTCCGGCTGCAGGTTGGGCAGGTTGAACGCCTTGGCGGCCTGCGAGTTCGGCGGCAACTGCAGGTAGATCGAGTCCGGGCCGACGTTGTTGCCCGAGTAGAACTGCTCGGCCAGCGTCGGCGCGCGGAAGCCGTTGCTGTACGTGCCGCGGATCGCGAACGCCGACGTGAAGTCGTAGCGCACGGTCCCCTTGCCGACCTTCGCCGACCCGAAGTCGCTGTACTTCTCGTCGCGTCCGGCGATGTCGACGAGCACGCCCTTGATCGGAGTCAGCGCCAGATCGATGTAGCCCGACTTGTCGTTGCGCCGGTACGACCCGGAGTTGGCCGGCGAATAGCCCGAGAACGACGAGGCGCCGGAGCCGAAATAGGACAGCGGATCGCCCGGAGAGATGGCGTAACGGTCGGTGCGGTACTCGACGCCGGCCGCGACGGTGAGCGGACCCGCGAGGCCGATCGCGAAGTCGTGGCTCGCGTCGAAGTTGTAGGTGGTCTGTCCGGTCCGGAAGCTGCCGTCGTAGAAGTTGGTCGGGGTGTACTGATTGGGCTGGCCCACCGGAACGAACTGGCCGTTCAGCGACGCGTTGCCCGAGTTGAGCGTACTGATCCGTTCCATGTCCGCACCATGCGTCGCGCTGAGATCGTAGTTCCATCCCGCGACCATGCCCTTGCCACCGACGGTCGTGCCGAAGTCGTGCTCCTCGAGCCCCTCGAGCGGGTTGAAGCCCAACGGGTAGATGGCTGGAATCCGGTTCGAAAGACGATAGTTCTCGAACGACTGCGCCTCGCGCTTGGCCACCGTGCCGAAGCTGTACAGCGCCAGCGCGTCGGACAGATCGACGCCCGCGTTGTAGCCGAGCAGCGTGGTGCGGAATTGGGCATCACCCGAGATACGGTTGGAGTACGGGTAATCGGGGAAGTCGACGACGCGACGGTTGACCGGATCGTTCAGCACCGACGGATCCGTGAGTCGACCGTCGATCGCGCCTCGATTGCTGAAGCCGTGGTACTTCTGCTCCAGGCTCACGTTGAAGAACGAATTGGCGGTCGGCTTCAGGCCGTAATTGAACGCCCCGCTCCCGGTTTTGCCGCCTTCGTCGTAGTAGTGGCCGCCGACCAGCTCGACAGAACCACCTTCGGACTGCTTCAGGATGATGTTGACGACGCCCGCGATGGCATCGGTGCCGTACTGGGCGGCCGCGCCATCGAGCAGCACTTCGACGTGGTCGACGAGCGACAACGGGATGAAGCTGAGATCGGCCGTGGCCGCGCCCGAAGTGGGCGAGCCGCCGTCGACGTGCAGGTTCGCCGTCGTGTGACGGCGCTTGCCGTTGACGAGTACCAACGCGTCGTTGGGGCTCAAGCCGCGCAGCCGCGCACTGAGCGTGAGGTTGGCGGTGTCGAAGCCGGTCGCTTCGGCGGTGAACGACGGGATGATCGCGGCCAGCGCCTGCATCACGTCGGTCTGGCCGGTGCGTTTCAGCGTACCCGCGTCGATGACCTGGATCGGCGTGGCGCTGTCGACCGCCTTCAAGCCTTGCTGCCGGGTGCCCGTGACGATCACGGATTCGAGCGTCTCGGTCGAATTCGCGTTGGCCTGCGCGACGACCGCCGTCGCCTGCGCGAATGCTTCGGGACTGAACTGGGCAATGACGGCCGCTCCGAATCCCCAGGAAACAATGGCCAGGCTCTTCATATCCGCATCCCCGACGATGGTTGACTGAAGGTGCGCTGAAAAGCAATGCGCGTGCCATGCCCCCGCACGCCAATCGTCGACGCCAACCTTGCTCAACCACGACCGATCAGAATGCGCGGCCGTGATGCTTGTCACGGCCCTATGTCAACGCGGGTTGACGGATTGAACCTTCACCACGCCGGCACACGCGGGCCGACGCACGCGTCGGTCGCAACGCACGACCCGGCGCAGCGCGCAATGGCCGTTTACTGGTGCAGATGCCGCAAGATCGGCTGCAGCATCGCCGCGCCCAGCTTCCGGCTGCGCGCCCCGTTCCAGCCGACCCGTGGATCGGGCGCGTCGGCGTTGTCCTTGAACGGCATCTCGAGCGTCAGCGACAGACAGCCGAAACGATGGCCGACCCACTTCGACGCGAGCTTCAGGGCGTCGCTCGAATACTTGCCGGCGTGATAGCCATGCACGTCCTGGAAGTCGGGGCTGGCCTCCTTGAAGGCCGCGATGAACGCGGTCTGCTCGAGGCGCTGCCGCTCTGTGAAGTCCGGCAGCATCTCGCTGCCGGCGACGAAGTTGTACGGCAGCGCCTCGTCGCCATGCGCGTCGATGAACAGATCGACCCCGGTCGCCTCCATCCGCTGCCGCACGAGGAAGACCTCGGGGCTGCGCTCCAGCGACGGCGCCAGCCACTCGCGATTGAGGTTGGCGCCGGTCGCGCTGGTGCGCAGGTTGCCGCGGACACTGCCGTCGGGATTCATGTTGGGCACGACGTGGAAATCGGCGACCGCGAGCACCGCGCGCGCGACCGGATCGGCTTCATCGGTCAGGCGCTCGACCATGCCCTCGACGAACCACTCGGCCATCGCCTCGCCGGGATGCTGCCGCGCGATGATCCAGACCTGCTTGCGCGGCTCCGATCCCACCGGGCCGGCGACCTCGATGCAGTCGATGTCGCGTCCCTCGCTCGTCAGGCCGAGGTGCGCGATGCAAACCCGTGGCGACGACGCCGCGCGGCCGATGAACGCCAGATGGCGATCCCATCCGTAAGGCTCGAAGTAAGCGAACCAGACGGTATCCGAGGTCGGCACGAAGTCGACGGTCATGACGCCGTCCGCGTAGCGCGTGGGGACGCGGAACCACGCGACGTGGTCGTAGGACGCGACGACGTCGTAGCCTTCCCACCCGCTCGGATAGGTGCACTGCCCTGCGTTGACGAAGCGAATGGCGCAGACGCGATCGCGCACGTCCGAGAGCCGGAAATGGAACCACTGCGTGAAGTCCTGATGGCTGTCGCGGCGAATACGCAGGTCGACGCGTTCGACGGCGCGACCGCCGCTTGAATCGGTCGTGATCGAGACGATGTCGATCGCGCCCGAATCGAAAGTGCTGCTGATGCTGGTCATGGAAGCGGGCCCGGAGAGGGCCGCAAAAAAGGGCCGAGGAAAGAGAAGTTTCGGAGAAGTTTCGGAGGAGTTTCGCGGAAGCGAAGTCGACGGAAGCACCATAGCCGTGGATCGACTCTTCCGCAAATCACGCCTCTCGATCGACGACGGGACGCGGTCGATATACTCGTTCGCACGACGCAACGCCGAACCCTTTTCCTTTCCCGTTTCCGCACATGATCCGAAGTCGCTTGCCCAACGTCGGTACGACGATCTTCAGCGTGATGTCCGCACTCGCCACGCGCCACGGCGCCGTCAATCTCGGCCAGGGATTTCCGGATTTCGAATGCGATCCGCGATTGGTCGACGCGGTCACGCGGGCGATGAAGGCCGGCCACAATCAATATCCGCCCATGACCGGATGGCCGGCATTGCGCCATGCGATCGCGAAGAAAATCGATGCTCTCTATGGTCGTCGTTACGACCCGGATACCGAGATCACTGTCACCGCCGGCGCCACGCAGGCGATCTTCACGGCGACGATGGCATTCGTGCATCCCGGCGATGAAGTGATCGTCATCGAGCCGGCTTACGACTGCTATGTACCGGCGATTCGAATGGCGGGCGGAACGCCGGTATTCGTTGCAATGGAACGTGGAAGCGAGGCTGGTGAAGGCTTCTTCATTCCCTGGGACCGGGTCAGGCAGGCCGTCACGGCGCGCACACGAATGATCGTCGTCAATTCGCCCAACAATCCCACCGGCACGGCGATCACCGCGGATGATCTCGACGCGCTCGCGGCCATCGTCCTGGACCACGACCTGGTGCTGCTGTCCGACGAGGTCTACGAACATATGCTGTTCGACGGCGTGCGCCATGAAAGCGCGTCTCGGCATGCGGCGCTCGCCGAGCGCAGCGTCGTCGTGTCGAGCTTCGGAAAGACGTTTCATGTCACGGGCTGGAAAGTCGGGTATGTCGCGGCGCCCGCCGCGATGAGCGCCGAGTTTCGCAAAGTGCATCAATTCAATGTGTTCACCGTCAATACGCCGATGCAGGCGGCGATCGCGGAATATCTCGGCGATCCGGCCCCCTACCTCGATCTCGGCGCGTTCTATCAGGTCAAACGCGATCTGTTCCGCGACGGACTGGCCGCGACGCGATTGCGGGCATTGCCCGCATCCGGCACCTACTTTCTTCTCGCGGACTATCGCGCCGTGCGCGACGATCTTTCGGAAGCGGAGTTCTGCGAGTGGCTGACCCGCGATAAAGGCGTCGCCGCAATCCCGCTCTCGGCGTTCTACGATCGCCCCACCCAACAGGGAGTCATCCGGTTCTGCTTCGCCAAGCAAGCGGATACGCTGCATCGCGCGCTCGATCGTCTGAGTGGCTTATAAGACGAGGCGTCTCCATCGATCACCGATCGAATGAAAAATACGATGGGCGCCACCAGTTTCCATGTATTGCGTATAATCGCGCCACGAAAACGACCGATGAGGACTATTCATGGCTTCCTATAAAGATTTACAGTCGCAGATTGAAAAGTTGCAGAAGCAGGCGGAGCAGGCGCGTGACAAGGAGATTGCGACCGTCGTCGCGCAGATCCGGACGATGATGAGCGACTACGGCATTCAGCCGGCCGATCTCGGCATCGCGTCGAAGCGCAAGCGCAAGGCCGGCGCACCGTCGGTTCCCAAGTTCCAGAATCCGGCGACCGGTGAAACCTGGACCGGCCGTGGACGCGCGCCGAAGTGGATCGAAGGCAAGGATCGTGCGAAGTTCGCAATGAAGTAAAGACTCTTTACTTCCGGGTCAATTACCCACTCGGGAGTTCATCGGGAAGCTGATCGACTGCCTGCCGATGCGATGCCGAAATTGAAAAGGGCCGATTCCCTCCGGGAGTCGGCCCTTTTCATTGCGGTATCGAACAGTAGTCAATGCAATCGCGAGAAGTCCACCGGGACGCCCGTCTTCGTGGACACCATCTCCTCGGTGACGTCGCCGGCGAGTTCCATGGCGACGAGGCCCGCGTCGGTCACCTCGAAGACGCCCAAGTCGGTGATGACCAGATCGACCACGCCGACGCCGGTCAGCGGCAGCGTGCATTGCGGCAGGATCTTGAGGTCTTCGCCGCCGTCCTTCCGGCGCGCCGTGTGTTCCATCAGCACGATCACGCGCTTGACGCCGGCGACGAGGTCCATCGCGCCGCCCATGCCCTTGACCATCTTGCCGGGGATCATCCAGTTGGCCAGGTCACCGCGCTCGCTGACCTGCATCGCACCCAGGATCGCGAGGTTGATCTTGCCGCCGCGGATCATGCCGAACGAGTCGGCCGACGAGAAGATCGACGAGCCCGGGATGGTCGTCACGGTCTGCTTGCCGGCGTTGATGAGGTCCGCGTCCACCTGATCGTCGGTCGGGAACGGCCCGATGCCGAGCAGGCCGTTCTCGGACTGCAGCCACACCTCGACGCCGTCGGGCACATGATTGGCCACCAGCGTCGGCAGGCCGATGCCGAGGTTGACGTAGAAGCCGTCCTGCAATTCCTTCGCGGCGCGCGCGGCCATCTGGTTCCGGTCCCAAGCCATCTGTGTCTCCTGCGGTGAGGTCGTTGAACGCGGCCGCTTCAGGCGGGCCGCGGTGTCGTCGTGCGCTGCTCGATCCGCTTCTCGGGATGGGCGTTGACGACGATGCGATGGACGAAGATGCCGGGCGTGTGGATGGCATCCGGGTCGAGCGTGCCGGTCTCGACCAGTTCCTCGACTTCGGCCACGGTGATGCGGCCGCATGCCGCGACATTGGGATTGAAGTTGCGTGCGGTCCGGCGATAGATCAGGTTGCCGGACTTGTCGGCTTTCCAGGCCTTGACGAGCGCGACGTCCGCCACCAGCGACTGTTCCATCACGTAGGTCTCGCCATCGAACTCGCGCGTCTCCTTGCCCTCCGCGACGAGCGTGCCGTAGCCGGTCCGCGTGAAGAATGCCGGGATGCCGGCGCCGCCCGCACGGAGCTTCTCCGCGAGCGTGCCCTGAGGCGTGAACTCGAGTTCGAGCTCTCCGGCGAGATACTGCCGTTCGAACTCCTTGTTCTCGCCGACATACGACGCGATCATCTTCCTGATCTGGCGCGTCGCGAGCAGCAGGCCGAGGCCGAAGCCGTCGACGCCCGCGTTGTTGGAGATGGCCGTGATGTTCTGCACGCCCGAATCGCGCAGCGCCTCGATCAGCGCTTCCGGGATGCCGCACAGGCCGAAGCCACCGACCGCGAACACCTGCCCGTCCTTGACGATGTCGGCGAGTGCGCCGGCCGCCGATGGATATACCTTGTTCATGTCGTCCTTTTCGCTTGGTTATTGCACGCGCGCCGTTCTGATCAATTTCCGCCCACGAGCAACGTTTGCCTAATCGTGTTCCCGGCGAAGGCCGGAACCCAAGCGGCACTGTATGCACTCGGGCCCCGGCCTTCGCCGGGGTGACAACCACGAATGTCCAGGCGCTTCAAGCCACCGGGTTTCCGCCTCCGCGGGACAACGGCAAAGAGTCGGCGCCCGAGATCACCGCGCGACATCCGCCAGCTCATCCACCACCCGCTGCGGCCAGGGCGCCGACCTGCCGACGCGATAGTCCATCCACACGAGGACGTTCCTGCCCTTCGCGTAGAGCAGCGGCTCGACCTCGTCGCCCTCGATCGTCATGTCGAGGTCCATGCTCGACCGGCCGAGCCGCGTCACCGTCTGCGTGACCCGCGCGTCGCACGGATACGTCATCGGCTTGAGGAAGTCGCACGACGCATGGGCGAGGATGGGACCGTTGCCATCCCCTGCGCCATCCCTGTCGGCCATGAGGTCGTTTTCGCGGAACCAGCAGATGCGCGCCTCCTCCATCAAGCGGAAGTAGAGCGTGTTGTTGAGATGATTCATCGCGTCGAGATCACCCCAGCGCAACGGAATGACCTTTCGATAGACGCGCATCACGAGGCGGGACAGGAACTCAGAGCGCCGACTGTCCGTCGTCGGCCGTCATGATCGAGCCGTTGATGAAGCGCGACTCGTCGGCCGACAGGATCAGCAACAGGCCGTCGAGATCGCTGGGGTCGCCGACGCGGCGACGCGGCAGCATCCTGACCAGCTTCTGGCCGGCATCGCTGTCGAACTGCGCCTCGTTGATCTCGGTGCGGATATAGCCCGGACAGATCGCGTTGGTGTTGATGCCGTAGCGGCCCCACTCCACGGCCATCGACCGGGTCATGTGGATCACGGCCGCCTTGCTCATGCAGTACACGCCGATCTGCGGCAGCACGCGCAGCCCGCCCACCGATGCGATGTTGATGATGCGTGCCGACTTCTCGGGATTGCCGGCGGCCTCGTTGTCCTTCGCGCGCGCGATCATGCGCCTGGCGACCGCCTGCGCCACGAAGAACGCGCCTTCGGTATTGGTCCGCATCACGAAGTCGTAATCGGCCGGCGTGACGTCGATCAACCGCTGCGTGTTGGCCACGCCCGAGTTGTTGACCAGGATGTCGATCGGACCGGCGATGGACTCGGCATGAGCGACCGCGGATTCGATGCTGGCGTGATCCGTGACGTCGAGCTGCGCGACGTGGGCTTCGCCGCCTTCGGCCTCGATCTCGGCACGCAACTCCTTCAGCCGTTCCATGCGCCGTGCGGCGAGGACCACCGTCGCGCCGGCCTTGGACAGCACGCGCGCGAAGCGATTGCCGAGGCCGCTCGATGCGCCGGTGACCAGCGCGATCTTTCCTTCGAGATTGACTTCGATGCCCATGCTGTTGAGGTCTCTTCGTGAAGCGGGACGTCGAGCCATCCGAGACTCGCGACGATTGCCGAAGCCGATGATGCGACGCCCGCTGTTGATTTGCGGCCCCGGGGATTCTCATCGAGAATCGCGCTTTGTCGCGTACGTCGGTAGTGACTCATCAGCGGGTGCCAATGAACGCCGCACCCAATGAACGCTGCACCCACTGCGACGGCGACCGCGACGTCGAGTTTATCAGGAAGACAAATGGATCAAGGTCGCGAAGAACGGCTGGTCGCGCAATACGGCCCGCGTGAAGCCATGGAGTACGACGTCGTCATCGTCGGTGCCGGGCCCGCGGGTCTTTCCGCCGCCATCAGACTGAAACAACAGGCTGCCGAGAAAGGCACGGAGGTCAACGTCTGCGTGCTCGAGAAAGGCTCCGAAGTCGGCGCGCACATCCTGTCCGGCTGCGTGATGGACCCGCGCGGCATCGACGAACTGATGCCCGACTGGAAGGAGAAAGGCGCGCCGCTCGACACGCCGGTCGTCGAGGACCGCTTCCTGTTCCTGTCCGATAAGAAGGCCACGCAGACGCCCAACTGGGCGTTGCCCGCCATCTTCCAGAACCACGGCAACTACATCGTCAGCCTCGCGAATGTCGTGCGCTGGCTCGGGCAGCAGGCCGAGGCGCTCGGTGTCGAGATCTTCCCGGGCTTCCCGGCTGCGCAGGTGTTGTATGACGAAGCGGGTGCGGTGCGTGGCGTCGTCACCGGCGACATGGGCATCGGCAAGGACGGCGAGCCCACCGGCGAGTTCCAGCTCGGCATGGAGCTGCACGCCAAGTACACGCTGTTCGCAGAGGGCTCTCGCGGCAACCTCGGCAAGCTGCTGCAGGAGAAGTTCGACCTGCGCGCCGGCGTCGATCCGCAGAGCTACGGCATCGGCATCAAGGAGCTGTGGGAGATCGACCCATCGAAGCACAAGGCGGGCCTCGTGGTGCACACGGCCGGCTGGCCGCTCGACACCAAGACGTACGGCGGTTCGTTCATGTACCACATGGCCGACAACCAGGTCGCCATCGGCTTCGTCGTCGGCCTCGGCTACAGCAATCCCTGGCTGTCACCGTTCGAGGAGTTCCAGCGCTACAAGACGCATCCGGCGATCCGCACGTTCCTCGAAGGCGGCAAGCGCGTGTCGTACGGCGCGCGCGCGATCACGGCCGGCGGGCCGGTATCGTTGCCCAAGCTGGTGTTTCCCGGCGGCGCGCTGATCGGCTGCAACGCGGGCTTTCTCAACGCGGCGCGCATCAAGGGCAGCCACACGGCGATCAAGAGCGGCATGATGGCCGCCGACGCCGCCTATCAGGCCCTGACCGCGGGTCGCGAGAAGGACGAACTGAGCGCCTATCCGGCGGCCTACAAGGGCTCGTGGCTCGCCGAGGAACTGCACCGCACGCGGAACTTCAAGCAGTGGATGTCGAAGGGTCTGTACCTCGGCACCGCGATGGTCGGCTTCGAGCAGAAGATCCTCGGCGGCAACGTGCCGTGGACGCTGCATCACAAGCACGCCGACCACGAGATGCTCAAGCCGGCCGCCGACTGCGAACCCATCGTCTACCCGAAGCCGGACGGCAAGCTGACGTTCGATCGACTGTCGTCGGTGTTCATCTCCAACACCAACCATGCGGAGAACCAGCCGGCGCATCTGACGCTGCGAGACGCGTCGGTGCCGGTGAACATCAACCTCGCGAAGTACGCGGGCCCGGAGAGTCGCTATTGCCCGGCAGCGGTCTACGAGTACGTGCCGGCCGACGGCGGCGAAGGGGTCGACGGACCCATGCGCCTGCAGATCAACGCGCAGAATTGCGTGCATTGCAAGACCTGCGACATCAAGGACCCGACACAGAACATCGTGTGGGTCACGCCCGAGGGCGGCGGCGGGCCGAACTATCCGAACATGTAGCGGCGGCGCAGGAGGGTCATAGAAATCCGGCACGGCGAGGCCGTGACGCGTCGCACTCGCCCGCCTCACGCCAAAGCCCGGTTTGTCGCCGTGCCTCGACCGTCGAAGCGTCTCGGGATCCCGGTCCCGCCCGTCGACCGTCCGCCAGAGCTGCACGCGCATCAGCAAGCGCACCAGACGCTCCCGCCATCGGATAAATCCTACGACCCGATCATCCGTCCGGAACTTCCCGTTCCGGGAAACCGCAGGGATGAAGTGTCGGATTGTCTTACAAATGACTTACGCCATTTGCGTCCGCTTTTGACAAATCACAGATGAAACAAGCCGTTACAGGTCAGGAACGGTATTTGCATAGCCGTTGATCGCGTCGAACTCATCGTCGGTCGGACGACGAGTCTCGCCAGACCCCGCAACAACGTCATCCGTCCACTAGGAGCTTGAATGAA
>CAZZWS010000138.1:0-11139 GCA_964657795.1 Beijerinckiaceae bacterium | reverse complement strand
GCGCGTGGACCGGATGTGCGACCAGCGTCTCGACGTCGAGTTCGCAGGCCAGCAGGTGGTCGCGCATGTCGAGCAGGCCCAACAGCATGCCGGCGAGCCGTTGCCGACGCTTCGTCCGTGGCGATTCCAGGATGATGTCGCGCGCCGCCTGCAACTGGTCGGCGAGGGCCGCCTGCTGACGGATCAGCTGCCCGACGGGGTTCGCCGGTGCGTGGGCGTCGTGCGCGGCCGGCGCGAACTGTCGGGCCTGCGTCCGCATCAACGCCGACACCGCGAGCAGCGTATCGGCCAGCATCTGCACGCGATAGCGCGGATTGAGCAACGCGTTCGAGGCCGTGGCGTACAGCATGTAGGCGCCGAGGCCGAGCGCGAAGAACGACGTGGTCGTCAACGCGCTGACACCGGCCTCGTGCCCCGGCACGGCCATCGAGAAGATGATCGCGAACATGGCCGACACGGACAGGGGAATGCCGCGCTTGCCCCAGGCCGCGCAGAGGAAGGCGATGAACGATGCCGGGACGATCAGGAGGCCGAGGTCGAGCGGCTCTTCGGACAGCCGTTGCACCGCGAAGAACAGCGGCAGGCAGATGAACGCCGCGGGCAGTAGCTGCCGGAACTTCCTGCGTCGGGGCGATGTCTGGTCCGTCGGCACGCACGCGATGACGCCGACCGTGGCGGTCGCCGCGGCGAACGGGCCCAGGAACAGGTGCACCGTCTCGGAGATGACGAACAGTCCGATGCCGGCCGAAACGCCGATCAGCACGTACGGGCTGAGCGCGATGCGCAGGACGATCCAGACGCGGTGTTCGAGGGCTCGTGCGAGTCGCATGGTCGAGGGACTGTAGCCGATCGTGGGGACACCGGTCCGCGTCGCGCCGTCTGTGCGTCGGCATGGACACTGTGCGAGCCGGTCGCGATACCCGGGCGGCTCCGTCTGGCGTCGGAGTGCGTCAGCGCCGTCCACAGCGGCGGGAGCTTCTGTCCCTTGAAGTGGAATGCCGAGCCGTCGTGATGCCACGGCGTGCCCACCCCGACGTCCCCTTCGGTCGCGCCGTGTGCATGGATACAAGGTCGAGCCAGAATTGCAGTTTCTTCGAGCCGACGATCCACGCGATCGGCTCCGCCAGTTCACGCTGCGGCACCAGGTCGGTGACGGTGGGCACCGAGCGTCACAGGTGACGGATCGTCATGCAGCCGGCGGCACGACCGAACGAGGCATCGCGGCCCAGGCCTCGCCGGCTCGACCCTGGCGGCGGTGGCATCGACCGTCGCGAGGACGGCCTCGACCGTCGCCGGCTCAGCAATCGCGGCAGCTTCAACGCACCGTGTCCTCGTAGAACGCCGCCATCGCGTCGCTCTCTCCATCGCCGTATCGCTGGACCATCGCCGACTCCTGTCCGGTGAAAGAGCGGGCGTCATCGATGCCCCGAAGTGCCGTGAGTCCAGTCAGATCGACGAGAAGAATCGGTGCAGATGCTCCGCGTACTCGACACCGCGTTCCGGAGCGTCGACCGCGTGAATCGGATTCACGCCCGTCAATCGCAGCGGCCGCGCATCCTTCAGCGCGGCCACGATGTGATCGTGGTCGGGCAGGTTCCAGTCCGTATCGCTGCACATCACGAGCGTCGGCAGATCGATCAGCGGCAGCTTCTGTTCGAGCGGGTACGAGGTCGCGGCCAGGGCCGTGTTCGGCTCGTACACGCTCGCTTCCATCAACGCCATGACCGCGTTGCGGAAGCGCTCGGTGGGAATGGGATCGAGCGCTCGCGTGGGGTCGATCTTGTGGATGATGCGCCAGACCTTGTCCCAGTACCACTGCGCGTGACTGCCCTGTTCGTCCCACAGCGTCGGTGCGGGCGCGCCGGCCGCGAGTCGCTCGGCACGTTGCTCCGGTGTGAAGCGGGGCGTGCCGTCGATCGACAGGCCGCGCAGCGACGGCAGCGCCGGCACGCCATGGATCCGGCGACCCGCGATCTCTATCCCCATCCAGCTCGAGAAGTGGCCACAGGCCAGCCCGACCGGGTCGACGCCGCACGCCGCGATCGCTTCGAGGATGTTGTCGGCGAAGTCCTCGACGAGCCAGTGCGAGTCCCGCTTGTCGGAGCGGCCGTAGCCCATGATGTCCAGGGCGAGCGCGTGCCAGCCGAGGTCCGCCAGCGCCGGCAGCACGTGATCGAGCAGCGGCGCGGAAAAGGACGTGAGCGTGACCAGCACCAGCGCCGGCTGCCCCTGCCCGGATTCCTGCAGATGGATCAGGCCGCGGGACGTTTCGACGTAGCGCTTGTGGAGTCGGTGGCGGGACATGTCGATGCCGATGGGAACGGGACGCAACCATAGGTCACCGGCGTCGTGGACGCCGTTCGGCGCAGCCCGGTGACTGCTGCGCGGATAGCGATGCTGCGTCCGGCGGCGCCGCACCGGCCCGAAGGCGGTCGTGGTCGCCCACGTTCGTCATGACGGAGGATCGGAGCCGCGCCACGTCGCACACTCGGCGTCCGGTCTCCTCGCGAGGCCCGCCGGTCAACCGTGTCGAGGCCCCATCGCCTGCCCATCGCCTGCCTGTCTCCACGCCGCTCGGTCGTCACTCGATCGGCCCGATCAAGCAGCGCTATCTCGCTAAGCGGTTCATGTGTGATCGAGTCGCGAATCAGGACATCCGAACCGGGATGGTGGGTTGATGCGAAGACTTCTGCGTAGCCGCCCCATTGCGTTGCTTTGTAGTGCTCGGCCCAAGCCGCCTCGGGATAGATCCCTTTGACGTTTTCAGCCACGTGCTTGAGCTCAGCTGGTGACAAATTTCTAAGGTACTCGCCTGAATCGTGTTCACTTGCGGCGGATAGATCTGATCATGAGCGACGAAGTGCTCCCAGCATCAATGTGATTCGACCGGGTCATCGAACGCATGCTTCGACATGAAGCGGTAGAACACGCCGCCGATGCGGTCCAAGACTGCCGGGCCACTCGGCCTCGCTCGATCACTGGATTCAACCGAACCCTAATGCGAGCCACCCTTCCCATCATCGAGAACTTCGCCCTGGAAGTCGTGTAGCGCTGAATGCACCCGCATCAGGATGCGTCCCGACCAGCTGCAACGTCTCGGCGCCGGCTGCGAGCCACGCCTCGTACTGCGATGGCAGCAGCACCATCGGCGCCCGGTCGCGGACGGTCCCCGGGAACTCATTCGGTAGCACCGCTGCTGATGTACGCGACGCACGGCGCCGTCTATCAGCCGGCCGATGGACGGTGCGCCGGCGGCCGGTGCCGCGGCGGAACGTTGCGTGCACATTGTGAGGACCAGCACCTTCTCGGGTCTACGGCTCCTCATCGACGTCGTAGAGCCCGGCAGCTGCGAAGACCGGCTCGCTGGGCATCGACACACGCACGCGCTGCTTGGCGGCCGCCGTCTTCGGCCCTCATCGCGCTCAACGAAGTAGCCTGTCCCCCGCCCAGTTCCACATGTCCGCCACCACCAATGGCAGGTAGTCGCGCTGGCAGTGCTGCGCGCCGCCTTCCTCCGGCGTGTAGACCCGCAGCGTCTTGTCGCGCGAGCCGCACGCGTCCAGCAGCCTGTTCGCATCCGCCATCGTCACCTGCTCGTCTTCGGACCCATGCGTGATCAGGAACGGGCAGGTCATCCGCTGAACCACGCCGTCGAGCTTGAACGGCTCGAGCATCTTCAGTGCCGTGTCGTAGTCGTCGACGCCGAAGATCCACAGGATGTGATGGCCGGGCACCGACAAGCTCGCTTTCAGCGCCGCCTCGATGCGCTTCTTCCACACCGCGTGGTAGTCCCACTGTGCGCCCCAGGCGATGCAGCACGCCCAGCGCGCATCGAACGACGCAGCGCGCGGCGCGTAGTAGCCGCCGAGGCTCATCGCGACGATGCCGATCCGCGCGGCATCGACATCGGCGCGTTGTTCCAGGAAATCGATGCAGGCGCTGCCAGGCACTTCGTAGTCGTGCCGCAGGAACTGGCCGCGAAAGCGAATCGCCTCGCCGGTGCCTGGACCATCGATCACGAGGCACGAGATGCCGCGCTTGATCAGGTCCGGCACGCCGCGCGTGAACTGGATCTCCTTCGTGATGTCGAGGCCGCCGAAGAAGACCATGCACGGCGAGCGTTCGCTCGTCGCGTTTTGCGCGTGGATGAAATAGGCGGGCATCGAGAGGCCGTCGCCGTACGGCACCTCGACGACGTCGCCTTGTATATCGCCGAGGTCAAGGTGTTTGCGAAAACACGCAAGCGCTGTCAGGTACGCAGCGTCGGAGCGCGGTGTCTTCGGCGTCAGGAAGCGTTCGCCGAACTGGTAGTAGTTGCAGGCCCGGAGGTACGCGTGCGCGGCCGAGATGCGATAGCCGTTCGCATCAAAGCTTTCGGCCTGCGCGCGGATGCGGTCGCCCATGGCCTCGAAGGCGTCGTACCAGGCATCGTCGTCAGTGCCGGACTTGTCCTTGAGCGCGAGGCCGATGCGATGCAGCTCGCTGATGTCGCTGCCGCCATACGGCGCGACGCCGAGCAGGTTGATCATTCCCGACGACCAGCGGTAATTGCCGGGGAAGTATTGAAAGTAAGCGGCGTCCTTCTTTCCGGCGACGGGGGTCGGGGCCGACGCACCCACGGCGCCGCTTCCGGCGCCGTGCGTCGGTTCATTCGTCATGTCGTCACTCCTCGTGGATGCCGGCGGACTTGATGATTGCGCCCCAGCGTCGCGTCTCGTCGTCGAGAAACGCGCCGAAGACGCCGAGCGTCTCGCCAGACGGCACGAAGCCCTGCGTACCGAGCCAATCGCGCGCCTCACCCGTCTTCAACTGCCGCGCGATGACGTCGGCGATCTTCTGCAGGATCTCGGGTGGCGTGCCAGCCGGCGCCATCAGCCCGTTCCAGTTACTGGTGTCGAAGTCGGCAAGGCCCGACTCCGCCAACGTCGGCACGCCGGGCAAGAGCGGCGAGCGCACGAGCGACGTGACGGCCAGTGCGCGCACCGACCCCTTCTTGACGAGCGGCGCACAGGTGCCGACCTGCATCACGCTCATGTCGAGCGTGCCGCCGATCAGGTCGGTCGTGACCTGCGCAGCGCCGCGATAGGGAACGTGATTGATCTTGATGTCGGCACGGCTCGCGATGAGTTCGGTCGTCAGGTGACCGACGGTTCCAATTCCGGGACTGCCGTAGCTCAGGCGACCCGGCTCGCTCTTCGCGAGCGCGACCAACTGCCGGAAGTCTTTCGGCGGCAGCGACGCACGCACCGCGACGCAGCTCGGCGAGCGGGCGATGAGCACGATCGGGGCCAAGTCCTTCAGCGAGTAACCCGTCGCTCGCAGTTGCGGGCCGACGGTCAACGGCCCCGGGTTGGCCGCGAGTAGCACGTAGCCGTCGGGCGCGCTCTTCGCGACGAACAGCGTGCCGGGGGTCCCGCCGGCCGCACCGCGATTCTCGACGATGAAGGTCTGACCGAGCGCGATCGTGAGCTGCTGCGCCGCCCATCGCGCCTGCGTGTCGGTTGGTCCGCCGGCGACGAAAGGCACGATGATTCGTACCGAGTGAGCAGGCCAGACGT
Source organism: Beijerinckiaceae bacterium (assembly GCA_964657795.1). GTDB lineage: Bacteria > Pseudomonadota > Gammaproteobacteria > Burkholderiales > Burkholderiaceae_D > CAHJXF01. Next base: position 5,581 of record CAZZWS010000138.1, on the reverse strand, counting down.
CGGCGGCGTCGCACCGGGAAACAAGGGTGCCAGCGGCAACCAGAAGCAGGAGCCAGCGCACGGCACAGCGCTTCAACGGAGGGGTGGGCATCGGCTACTCTCATGGATCGAAGCGCCAACGGCTCGTCGCTCTTCGTTCTTCGCGTCGCTTGCGTGGCAACGCTACTATCTTAATCGCCCGAGACCGTCGCTCGACGAAGCAGGACCGTTGAACGTCGCGGTACACGACTAATTGGGCAGAGATGCCGATCGCGCAGGCTTGACGACAGCAGCACTTACCCTCTCGTCCAGCCTCCGCCAGGCGCACCAGACGGATAGGGCCCTCGTACTCGTCTACGCCGTCTGCGTGTCGGCGGTGAGGTCTCGATCTCGGGAAGCCGCAATGAGCGACGGGATGGCCGAACAGCTCGCCAAGGCGGGCCGCTTCCGTATTCGGTATGGCGAAACGTCATCACCTGCGTGCTGCGGCTGCAGCCAGCACGCCTGCCGTCGAAATTGGCTATCCAGGGAGTCGAGCGGGCGAGTGGACGCACCTGTTGGCGCTCATTCCGCGGTAGCGCAGGCTATGAAAAAGCAAGTTGCGCGGATTGTGCAGCCTGTGGCGAAGCCAAGGCCCGGCTGGTGCACGTCCGTCATCGGGAGTACGCGAGCCGCGAGTCTGTTCACTACCTGGGGCACCGGTAACGCCTGCGTGACGTTGGATCCGGCGGCAGTGTCATCCTGCCAACTGCGGGACGAGTGAACACACGTCATGTGGCGCCAGCCTCCTCGGACAAACCGACTGGAGCGTCCCCGGCATCGACATGGTTCATCGGTTGGCAAATGACGTGGATCAGCGTGACCGAACCGACGGGCTCGACGCCGAGCAATAAATCGTGGGTGGACGACTGGATTCCGAGAAGTTGCCAGGTCACGCTGGTGACGAGGCCCTCTTCCAGGCGACCTGCCGCCGAGATGCTGATGCATTCGCCGACGCGGGGTGCATCGGCCAATTCGAAGTCTCTGAAAGGCCCCTCCGCACCCTGAATCCAGACCCTGACTCTCATGGCTGCTCCTTACGTGAACTGGCCGAAAATGATTTGCGCTCAAGAAATGTTCGGGTGATTCGTCACCCAATGCCGCTTCAATTACGTTCGAGTCATGACTCGTCAATTATTTCCGGGAAACTCGATTGAATTGGATGTTACGAAGGCCCGTCGCTCCGGAAAAATTGACTGGCGCGAAGCAATGGTGCGCGCGCCAGTTTCGGCCCGCTATCGACGTTCGTCAGCCCGTCGTCACCGAGATCCGGCGGGGCTGTGCATGGGCCTGTTTGGGAATGCGCAGCATCAGCGTGCCGTCCTTGAGGTTCGCTTCGATTCTCGTCGTGTCCAGTTCACGGCTCAGCATGAAGCTTCGGCGGTAGCGCGGAACGCGAACCTCCGCATAGACGGGTTCCAGCCCCTCCGGCGTCTGTGGTTGTACGCCGCCTTCGATCAAAAGGGCCTCGCCGTCGATCTTCAGTTCCAGATGTTCCTTCGGCACCCCCGGCATGTCGGCCAGCAACGTGATGCCATCGGCGTCTTCGAACACGTCGACGGCCGGCAACACCGCCCGTTGCTGGTCCGGCCCGGACGTGGCGGCGGGGGAGACCGATTGAGAAGTCGAAGTCGTGACTTGCTTGTTTTCGCTCATGATCATTGCTCCTGATGCGTTGTTCTCAGTGCACGGTGATGCGCGTGGGTTGTGCCGATTCGCGTCTGGCGATGCTGATGCGCAAAATACCGTCCCGATAGCTTGCGGTCACTTTGGCTGGGTCCACGTCGTCCGGGAGGGAGATGGTGCGAGTGAAGGTCCCCGCACTGCGTTCCCGGACATAGACCTGAACCTTTGCATCGTCGACGGGAATGTCAGACGCCCGCTCTCCCGCGATGCGCAGGACGCCCCGATCCAGAGTGACGTCGATCTTCGAGGCGTCCAGTCCGGGCGCGAACGCATAGACCTCGACGCTGGTCGGCGTACGTCCGACGTTGAGCGCTGGCAGCGTGCCCTGGGTGACGGAGCGGATGCTGCCAGGCAGCGCGGAGAGACCGAACACTTCATCGATCTCGCGCCGAAGACGATCGAACTGACTGAAAACACCGTTCGGTTGATTGAGCATGGATGCATACATGGTTGTCCTCCGATAGTTGAAGACACCGGCTGGCGACCCGCTCCTGCCGGCTCGACGCAGGAAATAAGGTCTCAAAAAACGGTTTCAAGAGGCGCTTCTTATCGGGGGCGTTCGATCCCTCCTTAACGACTTTCGGAAACCGCAAGGGAAGGGAAGTGCCGCTGTTGATGCAATAAATCAATGACTTATGCACCGATCGGTACTGGCGGTCGGCTCGGCATCAGTTGGAAGCCGGCGCATATCGTGTTCGCCCATGTGCGCGCTATCGATTCGTTGCTCGACGCACGACATTCGATCCTTCTTGAGCCTTGACGTTAGCGAGGCACGTATCGAAGCCTTCCATCAGGCGCATCGCGGACCGGCTCATCGCGCCTTCGTGACGACCCAGGAACGATCACGTTCGATCGCCTCGGCTCCAGCGATGAGGCGACCCGACGGACGTCCCACGCGGATTCGTCCATCGCCTTCGGGCTGGCCGAAGCGGCTCACGACGTTGCCTGGGATCGCCGACGCGGTAGAGAGCGATATGGCCCCGGTGCCGGTCATTGCGTGGTGCACTTGACCCATTGAGAAGACGCGCACCATCAAGTCGATCGACGCGGAGCCACGGTACGACCATCCGATGCGACAGAAATCCGCGGCGGTGCGACGTAAGCGAGCAGGGGCGTGTGCGGTCGAGTACGCGTCGACGCCGCCGCGGTGTCCGTGAACCAGACAGGACCGAGGCGTACGAGCGCGCTCGATGCAAGCCGTCTCGACGGAATCGAGACCCGCGGCCTTGAGCTGCGCCAAATCCAGGCCCGTCGTTGACGGCGCGCGCTCTCCGGTCGGAGAGCAAGACTGCTTGGCGGAGAGACGGGGATTCGAACCCCGGGTAGGCTATGAACCTACACACGCTTTCCAGGCGTGCGACTTAAACCACTCATCCATCTCTCCGGGGCGCGGGAGTATAGCAAGCGAAGTGCGCCTCCCGCCTCGCATCGTCCACCAACCGTCCGAAATGCGACACGGCCGGCGATGAGCCGGCCGTGATCGAGCCTCGCGAGCGTCTTCCCGGCCCACGCCACCCATCCCCGACGTCAGACCGGCGCCGCCACGCGTCGCGTCTTACTTCATGTTGTCCTTGATGCCTTCGATGGTCTGCAGGTGACCTTGCAGCGTTGGCAGCGTTTTCCCGGCAAACGCCTGCAGGTCGCCATCCTTGCCGGACTTCTGTTCCTTCTCGAACAACGACACCGTCGACTTGTGGTCCGACACCATCTGCTTCACGTAAGCCTTGTCGAAATCGCCACCCGACATCTTGGCCAGCTTGTCGACGTCGCTCTTGTGCGACTTGTCCATTGTGCCGGGAACGGTCACGCCCTTCGAGGCGGCCAGCGTCGTCAGTTCGCCGTTCGCTTTCGTGTGGTCGGTCACCATGTGCGCCGCGTAGTCCTTGACGGCCGGGTCGGTCGCCTTCTGCTGCGCGAGTTCGCTGGCCGCGACTTCAGTCATGCCGCCGATCGCCGCCTTCTGGATGAACGTGCGGTCGGCGCTGGCCACGTTGCCGCCGGTCGCGCTGGTCATCGGGTCCGCCGCGTAGGCGAGACTTCCCGCCGCGGCCAGTCCCACGATCGCCGCGCAGATCGGACGACGGATCAACGACGATTGCCGGGATTTGTTGTTCATGCTTTTCTCCTCAAGGTTGATGCCGTTCGGCGTCGTCCGCGGGAGGCCTGTCGGCACATCATCGCGAACGCGCTGGCGGGACAGATTGTTCGCCTCGGCCCCGAACGCGGGTTTCGGACGAACGCTGATCGCCCTGTCTCTCGCATATGCAACGCAGGGGCGGCTTTCGCGATCCGGTCGGCTCGGACGGCGGCGTGCATCGAGCGGCTGCGGCGTCGCCGTTACGTCGTCTGCTTGAGCTGATCGAGAATGGCCGGGTTCTCCAGCGTCGAGATGTCCTGCGTGATCTCCTCGCCCTTCGCGAGCGAGCGCAACAGCCGCCGCATGATCTTGCCGGAGCGGGTCTTCGGCAGGTTGTCGCCGAAGCGGATCTCCTTCGGCTTGGCGATCGGCCCGATCTCTCGACCGACCCAGTCGCGCAGTTCCTTCGCGATCTTCAGCGCCTCGTCGCCGGTCGGCCGCGCGCCCTTGAGCACGACGAAGGCACAGACCGCTTCGCCGGTCGTATCGTCGGGCCGGCCGACCACCGCGGCTTCGGCGACCAGCGGATTGAGAACGAGGGCCGACTCGATCTCCATCGTGCCGAGCCGGTGGCCCGACACGTTGAGCACGTCGTCGATGCGGCCGGTGATCCAGAAGTCGCCGTCGAGGTCGCGATTGGCGCCGTCGCCGGCGAGGTAGTACTTGCCGTCGAATTCCTCGGGGAAATAGCTCCTGCGGAAGCGCTCGTCGTCGCCCCAGATGGTGCGGATCATCGACGGCCACGGCTTCTTGATGACGAGGATGCCGCCCTTGCCGTTCTCGACGTCGTGGCCGGACTCGTCGACGATGGCCGCCGCGATGCCGGGCAACGGCGACTGGCAACTGCCGGGCTTCAACGACGTCACGCCGGGCAGCGGCGTGATCATGTGGCCGCCGGTCTCGGTCTGCCACCACGTGTCGACGATCGGACAGCGGCCGCCGCCGACCGTCTCGTGATACCAGCGCCAGGCTTCGGGATTGATCGGCTCGCCGACCGAGCCGAGGATGCGCAGGCTCGTCAGGTCGTACTGCTTCGGCAGGTCGCCGCCGGCCTTGATCAGCGAACGGATCGCCGTGGGCGCCGTGTAGAAGATGCTGACCTCGTGGTCCTGGATCATCTTCCAGAAGCGGCCGGCGTCTGGATACGTGGGCACGCCTTCGAAGATGATCTCGGTGCCGCCGGCGGCCAGCGGGCCGTAGCAGACGTAGGTGTGGCCGGTGACCCAGCCGACGTCGGCCGTGCACCAGAAGACGTCCTCCGGCTTGAGGTCGAACGTCCACTTCATCGTCAGCATGGCCCACAGCAGGTAGCCCGCGCTCGAATGCTGGACGCCCTTCGGCTTGCCGGTCGAACCCGATGTGTAGAGGATGAAGAGCGGATGCTCGGCCTCGACGGGCACGGCATCGCAGACCTCGGACTCGCCTTCGACGAGCTCGTGCATCCACTGGTCGCGCGTCGTCCACGCGACCTCGCCGCCGGTGCGCTTGTACACGACGACATGGCGAACTCCGTCGCATCCGCCCATCGCGAAAGCCTCGTCGACCGCGGGCTTCAGCGGGATGGCCTTGCCGCCGCGGACCTGGCCATCGGCCGCGATGACGAGGGATGCGCCGACGTCGACGATGCGTTCCTGCAGGCTCTTGGCGGAGAAGCCGCCGAACACGACCGAATGGATCACGCCGAGTCGCGCGCAGGCCTGCATCGCGATCACGCCTTCGACGCTCATCGGGATGTAGATG
>CAZZWS010000137.1:0-11166 GCA_964657795.1 Beijerinckiaceae bacterium | reverse complement strand
GGGCGGGTAGCGGTCCGCGTCGTCGTCGTGCGGTTCGACGCCGCGCGTTGTACCGTTCGGGCATGAAGATTCCATCGAGATTGCAGCCGTTGCTCGACGACGGCCTGATCGCCCGCGTCGTGCGCCAGTTGATGAGCGGCAAGGAAGCGGCGGTGTTCGTCGTCGAATGCGAGGGCGAGGACGGACTCGAAGCCCGCTGCGCGAAGGTCTACAAGGACGCGCAGCAACGCAGCTTCCGTCAGGCGGTCGACTACACCGAGAACCGCAAGACCAAGAACAGCCGCGACGCGCGCGCGATGAACAAGGGAACGTCCTTCGGCCGCAAGGCCCGCGAGGAGGCCTGGCAGAGCGCCGAGGTCGATGCGCTGTATCGGCTCGCGGCCGCCGGCGTGCGCGTTCCGAAGCCCTACCAGTTCCTCGAAGGCGTGCTGCTGATGGAGCTCGTGACCGACGCCGAAGGCAATACGGCGCCGCGTCTCAACGACGTGGACTTCACGGCCGACGAAGCGCGTCGCCATCACCGCACGCTGCTCGACGAGGTGATCCGCATGCTGCTGGCAGGCATCATCCACGGCGACCTGTCCGAGTTCAACATCCTGATGGCGGCGGACGGGCCGGTCATCATCGACCTGCCGCAGGCGGTCGACGCCGCCGGCAACAACCACGCGAAGGCGATGCTCGACCGCGACGTCACCAACCTCGCCAACACGTTCGGCCGCTTCGCGCCGGAGCTGATCGGCACCGACTACGGCAAGGAACTCTGGGCGGCCTACGAGAGCGGCACGCTCGCGGTCGGCATGCCGCTGACCGGCCGCGTCGCGGCGCCGCATGGCAGGGTCGACCTGGAGATGCTGATCGAAGAGATCGACGACGCGCGTTACGAAGAGGAAGCGCGGCGCATGCGGATGGCGCAGGAGCCGTGAACGAATGTATCGACGCGCATTACACGCGCCCGTGCCTCCGCCACTGAAAGCCCCGCCCCAGCCGGCACTTTTTCGATGAACGCCATGCCCTCACCGACCTTCGATGATGTCGTTACGGCAGCAGGCCGCATCGCGGGCCACGCGCATCGCACACCGGTGCTGACGTCCCGCACGATCGACGAGGAGCTCGGCGCCGAGGTGTTCTTCAAGTGCGAGAACTTCCAGCGCATGGGCGCGTTCAAGTTCCGTGGCGCGTTCAACGCGTTGTCGTGCTTCGACGCGGAACAGCGCCGACGCGGCGTGGTCGCGTTCTCGTCGGGCAATCACGCGCAGGCCATCGCGCTGTCCGCGCGCGTCCTCGGCATGCCGGCGGTCATCGTGATGCCGGAGGACGCGCCGGCGACGAAGATCGCGGCGACGAAGGGTTACGGCGCGCGCGTGGTCTTCTACGACCGCTACACCGAAGACCGCGAGGCGATCGGCCGTCGCCTGGCGCACGACGAAGGGCTGACGCTGATCCCGCCGTACGACCATCCGCACGTGATCGCGGGCGCGGGCACGGCCGCGCTCGAGCTGATCGAAGAGGTCGGCACGCTCGACGCGTTGTTCGTGTGCCTCGGCGGCGGTGGACTGCTCGCGGGCTCGGCGTTGTCGGCGCGAGCACGGTCACCGCGAACGAGGATCTACGGCGTCGAACCGGAAGCGGGCAACGACGGCCAACGCTCGTTCCTCAGCGGCGCGATCGTGCACATCGACACGCCCAAGACCATCGCCGACGGGGCGCAGACGCAGCACCTCGGCGAGTACACCTTCGCGATCATTCGACGTGACGTCGACGACGTGCTGACGGTGAGCGACGACGCGCTGGTCGACGCGATGCGATTCTTCGCGTCGCGGATGAAGATGGTGGTGGAACCGACGGGGTGCCTGGCAGCAGCGGCGGTGCGGGGGTCGGCGCGAGAGATCGCGGGTCAGAGAATCGGTGTGATCGTGAGCGGAGGGAACGTGGATCTGGGACGGTTCGCCGCGTTGGTGGGCTGATGCCGTCGAGCGAGACGATCGGGTCGCATCACGGGCCCAAAATTCAACGTGCGCGATCATTCAGGCCCGAGGAGTCAGACCGCATGCAGGCTCTGGTCGAATCGGCAAACTCACGGCGATCAGCATCGGCCAGTGTCCTGTCCCGCAAAATACGGGACAGGACACCGGGTTGCAAAAGTCTTACAGTCGACCGGCGTCTGATTCAGGCCGGGCTTACCGAATTGAACACATCGACCGCCAGACCGTCGAGCTCGGTGTGTTCGCCGTTCCCTATCCACGACCCCGATGGCCACCGGGCGAGTCAACGACGAATCGAAGAACACGCGTGACTCCCGAATCCAGATCCTCGATGCGAAGTTCACCTCGTCATCGATTCATCTATCCGGTGACCGCCACGCTGTTCGCCGCGTTCGTCGCATGGGCTTTCGCGCGCACGTACTATTTCAGAGGATCGTACGAACGCACGGACCTCTCCGTGTTTCTGAGGATTCACGGCGCGATCATGACAGGGTGGGTTTTGTTGCTCGTCGTACAGTCTGTGCTCGTTGCAGCCGATCAGGCGAAATGGCACAGAAGGCTCGGTTTCCTCGGGGCCGCATGGGCCCTGCTCGTGATGGGATTGGGCGCTGCCGCCACGATCCTGGCCTCGGCTCGTGAGGTCCGAAACCACACGGCGATGGAGCAGCTCCAATTGACCATCACCGGACTCGAGCTGGTCCAGGTCATTCTCTTCGGCATCCTGGTCTTCGGTGCGGTCGCGCTTCGTCGCCGCCCGGAGTATCACGAACGCCTGATGATATTGAGCATCGTCTGCATGCTGCCGTCCGTCATTCCCCGGCTGCCAGTGACGTTCTTCGATAGTCTGCTTTCCATTTTGATGGTGACATTCTTGATCCTGGCGGTCTTGGTCGGAGTCGATACGTATTTGGGACGACGGCTCCATCCCGCATTCGTGGCCGGGGGAGGGTTGATCGTTTCGAGCCTTCAACTCGGTTTCTTCGCAGCGCATACGGCTGGATGGCGCAGCTTCCTGGCGGCTGGCGTCACGTGAGGAAGAAACGCTCGTGCGACCAATCAGGCGTCGTCATCCCCTACCGGATCGGCCGCATCACGATGATCGCCATTCCGCACAAGGCGACAAGGCACCAGCCCCGTCCATCCCGTCGGTCGTGCGCCTTCACGACCCGGAGCCAGCAGATCACCGGGCCGATGTAATCACCGCGTAAGCCGCATGGGTCCGGCCAGCCACGGTCTCGTGCAGCGTCAACAGCCAGGCGAACCGTGCGAGTCGGACTGCGCGAGGCACGGGCAACCAGACGGCCCGGCCTTCCTTCGGCCATAACCCCGGCAGAACGCAGCCGACGATCTCGGCGATGGCGGTGACGACGCACCACGCGAAGGTCCTCGTCGTCTCGACCCGATCAAACGGCGATGGTCTGGCGCACCGCGTGTTCCCAGCGCGCCATCGCTTCCGCAGCCCGCTCGCTGGCCATCGTCGGCACGAACGTGCGATCGGCTCGCCACAATGCCGACAGCTCGGCCTGATCGCGATAGACGCCCACCGCCAGACCCGCGAGATACGCGGCGCCGAGCGCGGTCGTCTCGATCACCGCCGGCCGCACGACCGGGATGCCGAGCAGGTCGGCCTGGAACTGCATCAGCAGATCGTTGGCCGAAGCCCCGCCGTCTACGCGCAACTCGACCACCGGCAGCCCGCCCGCCGCCGCCATGTCGCGGTTCATCGCCTGCAGCAACGCGGCGCTCTGGTACGCGATGCTTTCGAGTGCGGCGCGGGCGATGTGCGCGACCGTCGTGCCGCGCGTGAGCCCGGTCAGCGTGCCGCGCGCGTCGGCGTTCCAGTACGGCGCGCCGAGTCCGGTGAACGCCGGGACCATCATCACGCCGCCGGCGTCGGGCACGGTCTCCGCGAGCGCCTGCACTTCGCCGCTGCCTTCGATCGCGCGCAGCCCGTCGCGCAACCACTGCACGACCGCGCCGCCGACGAACACGCTGCCTTCCATCGCGTAGGCCGACGTCGATCCGCACTGCGCGGCGCTGGTCGTGACGAGGCCGTTCTGCGATGCCTTGAACGCGGCGCCGGTATGGCTCAGCAGGAAGCAGCCGGTGCCGTAGGTGTTCTTGGCCATGCCGGCGTCGAAGCACGCCTGACCGAACAATGCGGCCTGCTGGTCGCCGGCCACGCCGCCGATCGGCAACGCATGGCCGAGCAGATCGGCATCGATGTCCGCGAAGTGGCCGCTCGACGGACGGACCTCGGGCAGCAGCGCAGCGGGGATGCCGAGCGCGTGCAACAGTTGCTCGTCCCAACGGTTGCGGTGGATGTCGAACAGCATCGTGCGCGATGCGTTGCTGACGTCGGTGACGTGGACGCGGCCACCGGTCAGCTTCCACATCAACCACGTATCGACGGTGCCGAACGCGAGCTCGCCGCGCTCGGCCTGCGCGCGGGCATCGGGTACGTGGTCGAGCAACCAGCGCAGCTTGGTGCCGGAGAAGTAGGCGTCGACGACGAGTCCGGTCTTCGCACGGATGGTGTCGGTCAGCCCGTCGGCCCGCAACCGCGCGCAGATGTCCTCGGAGCGCCGATCCTGCCAGACGATCGCGCGGTGCAGCGGCACGCCGGTCTTGCGATTCCACAGCAGCGTGGTCTCGCGCTGGTTGGTGATGCCGACCGCGGCGATGTCGGTCGCCTTCAGGCCCGCGGTGGTCAGGACCTCACGGGCGGTGGCGAGCTGCTGGGTCCAGATCTCTTCGGGATCGTGCTCGACCCAGCCGGGGCGCGGATAGATCTGCCGCAGCTCGTGTTGCGCGACGGCGAGCATGCGGCCTTCGCGATCGAAGACGATGCTGCGGGAACTGGACGTGCCCTGGTCGAGCGCGAGGAGGAAAGGCATCGGTGACGGTGATGAGCGGCCAATCAACAGGCGGTCGTGACGATGATGCATCAACGGCGCCCCGCCGGCAGAGAGATGTCATCCCGGCCAAGGCCGGGACCCACTCGTCGGAGACACCAGGGCCCATGAATTGGGCCCCGGCCTGCGCCGGGGTGAGAGTGACCGTATTGGGCCGCCCTTCGAAAGCCACGTTACACAAGGCAGCCCCGCTGGCTTACGGATGCAACCCTGTCCGAGCCATGGCCTGATCGCCGACGTTCAAACTCTTCGCAAAGGAGATCGCATGAACGTCAGCACCTTCATCTGGAAACGCATCCACGAGTGGGGCGGTCGCATCGTCTACGGCTATCCCGGCGACGGCGTCGGCGGCCTCGACATCGCCATCGAACAGGCCCGGGACATCCTCAAGTACGTTCAGGTCCGGCACGAGGAGATGGCCGCGTTCATGGCGACCGGCCACGCCAAGTTCACCGGCGAGGTGGGCGTCTGCTACGCGACGTCGGGTCCCGGCGCCATCCATCTGCTCAACGGCCTCTACGACGCGAAGATGGATCACGTGCCGGTGGTCGCCATCGTCGGTCAGTCGGCGCGCACGTCCATCGGCGCCGACTACCAGCAGGAGATCGACCTGCAGTCGGCGTTCAAGGACGTGGCCGGCGAATACGTCATGACCGCGATGGTCCCGGGTCAGGTAAGGCAGCTGATCGACCGCGCGTTCCGCATCGCGTCGACGCGCCGCTGCGTCACCTGCGTGATCGTGCCGCAGGACGTTCAACTGCTCGAATACGAAGACCCGCCGGTCGCGCACGGCACCACGCATACCGGCACCGGCATCGCTCTGCCGTCGGGCATCCCCGATCCGACGACGCTGCAGCGCGCGGCCGACGTGCTGAACGCCGGCAGGAAGGTCGCGATCCTGGTCGGCGCCGGTGCGCTGGGCGCCACGAACGAGGTCATCGCCGTCGCCGAGAAGCTGCAGGCCGGCGTCGCGAAGGCGCTGCTCGGCAAGGCCGTGCTGCCCGACGACCTGCCGTGGGTCACCGGCCAGATCGGCCTGCTCGGCACCAAGCCGTCGTGGGACATGATGCAGGACTGCGACACGCTGCTGATGATCGGCTCGTCGTTTCCGTACGCCGAGTTCCTGCCGAAGCCGGGCTCCGCGCGCGGCGTGCAGATCGACCACGACGGCACGCGGCTGTCGCTGCGCTATCCCATGGAGGTCAACGTCGTCGGCAGCAGCGCCGCGACGCTGCAGGCACTGCTGCCGCTGCTCGACCAGAAGAAGGAGACGTACTGGCGGCGCGGCATCCAGCGCCACGTAGCGAAGTGGTGGACGCTGGTCGAGGAACGGGCCATGGTCCCGGCCGACCCGATCAATCCGCAGCGCGTCTTCCACGAACTGAACAAGCGCCTGCCGGAGCGCTGCATCCTGACCGGCGATGCCGGGACCGTGGCCAACTGGTACGCGCGCGACATCCGCATGCGGCGCGGCATGATGGGCTCGCTGTCGGGCACGCTCGCGTCGCTGGGCTCGGCCACGCCTTACGCGATCGCCGCCAAGATGGCGTTTCCCGATCGGCCCGTGATCGCCTTCATCGGCGACGGCGCGATGCAGATGAACGGCCTCAACGAGATGATCACGATCGCCAAGTACTGGCGCAACTGGTCCGATCCGCGACTGATCGTCATGGTGCTGAACAATCACGACCTGAGCCAGGTGACGTGGGAAGAGCGCGTGCAGATCGGCTCTGGCAAGACCGAGTCGACGCAGGCGGTGCCGGACATGCGCTACGACAAGTACGCGGAACTGCTCGGTCTCAAGGGCATCCGCGTCGAGACTCCGGAAGGGGTGGGTGCTGCGTGGGACGAAGCGCTGGCGGCCGACCGGCCGGTCGTCCTCGATTGCGTCACCGACCCCAACGTGCCACCGCTGCCGCCGCACATCACGTTGAAGGACGCGAAGAACTTCATCGGCATGACCGGCACCGAGCCGGAGCTGGTCAGCGTGTTCAAGAACAGCGGCAAGCAGATCTTCGCGGGACTGTTCAGCAAGGACGATTGATCGGCGCGCCGCATCTCGGCTGGCAGGTCAGCATGCAGGTCAGCGTGACTCGGCATGGGCGTCGTCCCAGCCGCCGCCGAGCGCCTTGAACAGCGCGACGAGATCGGTCGTCGCCGTGACCGTGCTCTGCGCGAGGTCGAGCTCCGCCTGATTGGCCTGATGCTCGGCGTTGAGCACATCGATGTACGCACCGAGGCCGCTCTCGTAGCGATAGCGGGCGAGGTCGCGGCCTCGCCTGGTGTCGTTGAACTGGTGGTCGAGATCGCTGGCGCGGCGCTGCTCGAACGCGTAGGTGGTCATCGCGTTGTCCACGTCGTGGAACGCGCCGAGCACCGTCTGCCGATAGGTCACGGCAGCCTCCTGTGCCCGCAAGTCGGCGACGCGCAACTGCGCACGGAGTTGCCCGCCCTGGAAGATCGGGATCGACAGTTGCGCGCCGATCAGACCGAGGCGCGACGCCCAGTCGAACAGCGACGTGCCTTCGTTCGATGTGAACCCGCCGATCGCCGCGAAGCGCACGCTCGGAAACAACGCGGCCTTGGCGACGCCGATACGCGCCGTCGCGGCCTCGAAGTCCGCCTCGCGGCGACGTACGTCCGGTCGCCGCCGCAGCAGATCACCGGGCAGGCCTACCGGCACCTGCGGCGGCAGCGGTGGCAGCGCCGCGGTCGTCCCCAATCGCTCGTCGAGCGCGCCTGGCGGCATCGCCAGCAACAGCGCCAGCCGGTTGCGGTTGGTCGCGATATTCTGCTCGATGCTCGGAAGCTTCGAGCGGGCCAGCGACACCTGCACGTTCTGCGTCGCGACGTCCGACGACGGCGCGAGGCCAGCCTGGTTGCGCGAACCGATCAGCTCGCCGAGGTGCTCCTGTGCCGCGATGTCCGCCTGCGTGATGGCGCGCTGCCGCTCGGCGCCGCGCAACGTCAGGTAGTCCCGCGCGACCTCGGCCGCGAGCGACACCAGCGCGTCGCGGCGCTGCTCTTCGGCCGAACGGATGTCGAACCCGGAGGCCTGCACGTTGCGACGGCTCTTGCCGAAGATGTCCGGCTCCCACGTCGCGTCGAAGCCCACCTGGAAGATGTTGGTGGAGATGCCCGCCGACGTATCCTGAGAAGCACCCGACTGGCCCGACGACGAGCCGCCGGAGCTGGTGCCACCGATCAACTGACCGATCCCGCCCTCCCCCATCCGCGTCCGCGCCCCGATGTTGCTGCTTTCCACCGACGGGTAGTAAGCGCCGGCCGCGGCGTCACGCTGGCCACGCGCCTCCGCGATGCGCAGGCCGGCGGCCTGCACATCGAGGCTCTGCGCCGCCGCGGTTTCGATCAGGCCGTCGAGGACCGGATCGTTGAAGACCGTCCACCAGCGCCGGTCGTCCGTGCTGCCCGGCACGACGCGACTCGGCAGGTCCGTCGCGATCTTCGGATCGCGGGCCGCGGCCCAGCCAGCGGGCGCGTCGACGTCGGGCTGGTGAGGGTCGGGACCCACGGTACAGGCGCCGCAGGCCAGCACGAGCAGCGCGGCCACGAGCCTCACGGAACGATGCCCCAGACGACGTGCGGGACGACCAGAGGGACGACGACGCAGGAGGGGATCAGTGGCCACCTTCGGCTCCTTTCGGTGGACTCTTGAGGATCAGCGCGATCGGCGCGACACAGAACGCGGCGATCCCGAACAGCCAGAACACGTCGAAGTAGCTCAACGCCTGTGCCTGCGACTGCACTTGCGCCTGCGCCTGCGCGAGGCCGACGCCTGCGAACGATCCGGGACCCACGTCGAAGCTCGATACATGATCGGCCAGTCGCACATGATGGAACTGCGTACGCCACGCCAGCGTGGTCGTGGCGATCGACACGCCGACGCTGCCCCCTAGATTGCGCATCAGGTTGATGATCGCGGACGCGGCACCGTTCCTGTCGGGGGGGATGCCGACGTATCCGGCGGTGGTCAACGTCACGAAGAGGAAAGGCAACGCCAGGCTCTGATAGACGCGGGACAACGAGAGGTCCTCGAAGCCGATCAGCAGGTTGAGGTGCGCCGTGTGAAGGAACGCGAACCCGGTCGCGATGAAGCCCGCCAGCAGCAGCAGCTTGCCCGGGATGATCTTCCCGATCTGACCCGCGATCGGCATCATGCACACGGCCGCGACCCCGCCCAAAGCCAGCGCCTTGCCGGCCTGGAACGCGTTGTAGCCGAGCAGCGACTGTGCGAGCTGCGGAATCAGCTGCGTCGTGCTGTAGAGCGTGAAGCCGAGCAGGAACATCAACACGCAGGCCGTGGCGAACGAGCGGAACTTGAACAGCCGCACGTCGAACACCGGCTGCGGATGGCGCAGCTCCCACCAGATCAGCGACAGGGCCGCGAAGACCGTCGTCGTGGCGAAGAGGGTGATCTTGAGCGATGCGAACCCGTCGTCCTGCTGGAAGCGATCGAGCACCACCTGCAGCGAGCCGAAGGTCAACACGACGAGCACAAAGCCGAGCCAATCGGGGATGAAGTTGGCGCGGAATTTCTTCGTGTCGTCCCTGATCGCCTGCGGCTCGTCGACCATGAACCAGATCAGCGTCAGCGACAGTGCGCCGACCGGCAGGTTGATCAGGAAGATCCAGTGCCACGAGTAGAAGTCGGTCAGCCAGCCGCCGAGCACCGGACCCACGGCGGGCGCCACGATGACCGTGATGCCGTAGAACGCGAAGGCGGCGGCCCGCTTCTTCGGCGCGAAGGAATCCGCGAAGATCGACTGCTCGGTCGGCGCGAGACCGCCGCCGCCGATGCCCTGCATGACCCGGAACAGCAGCATCATCGGCAGGTTCGGCGCCAGGGCACACAGGAACGAGCTCACCGTGAAGAGCGCCACGCAAATCATGTAGAAGCGCTTGCGGCCGATCAACTGCGACAGCCAGCCACTGATGGGCAACACGATCGCATTCGAGATGAGATAGCTGGTGAGTATCCACGTGCTCTCGTCCTGACTCGCGCCAAGCGAGCCCGCGATGCTGCGGAGCGAGACGTTGGCGATGGTGGTGTCGAGCACCTCCATGAACGTCGCGATCGACACAACGATCGCGATCAGCCAGGGATTGTGGTTTCCTGCAGCGGAGCGGGGCAGCGAGGCATCGGCCATCGATCACTCCGCCCGTCGCGTGGGGACCGTCGTGCAGCAGGACGTGCGCACCGGCGCGTCAGGGCAGCGTGACGTTGGGCGTCACGGACATGCCCGGCCCCACGGCGTAGTCGCGGATTCGGTCGTCGTCGAAGACGATCTTGACCGGCACGCGCTGGACCACCTTGACGTAGTTGCCTGTCGCGTTCTCGGCCGGCAGCATGCTGAAGTAGGCGCCGGTCGCGCGCTGGATGCTGTCGACGTGTGCGCGGAAGGTCACGTCCGGATACGCGTCGATCTTCACGTCGACCGACTGCCCCGGCCTCATGTCCGTGAGCTGCGTTTCCTTGTAATTGGCGATGACCCACAACGTGTCGCTGACCACCGCCATCAATGCCTGCCCGTTATTGATGACGTTGCCGGTGTCGACGGTGCGTTTCGCGATGCGGCCGCTGATCGGCGCGACCACGTGCGTGTAGGACGCCTGCAGATCGGACGCGTCGACGTTGGCCTTGGCCGCATCGACCTGCGCCTTGCCCGAGCGCACCTGCGCGAGCGCCGCCTCGACCTGCGCGCGGGCCGATCGCGCGCTCATGACCATCGCATCGCGCTTCGCGCGCGCGGTGCGCTCGGCCTGCACGGCGGCATCCACCTGCTGCTTCGCCACCGCGTCGGGATTGACGGCGCGATAGCGACCGAGATCCTGGGTCGCCTTCGTGAGGTCGGCCTCGGCCTGGCGCACGTTGGCGTTGGCCTCGTCGACACTCGCGCGGCGCACGGCGACCTGCGCCTGCGATTCCTCGTACTGACCCTCGGCCTGCGCGAGCTGCCCGCGGGCCTGCGCGACCTTGACGTCGTTGTCGCGCGAGTCGATGTCGACCAGCGGATCGCCCACGTTGACGTGCTGGTTGTCGACGATGTACAGCTTCGTGACGCGTCCGCCGACCTGCGCGGCGATCTGGCTGGTGTAGCCTTCGAGAAACGCGTCGTCGGTCGTCTCGTGATGTTGCGAGCGACGCCAAAAGACGATGGCGACGATGATCAGGACGAGGAGCAGCAGCAGGACGCCGGCGACCACGAACGGTCGCTTGTAGAGCGGCTTCTGGCCATCTTCTTTGTGGT
>CAZZWS010000136.1:0-11200 GCA_964657795.1 Beijerinckiaceae bacterium | reverse complement strand
TCGTCGGACGCGTGGTTCTCGACAGCCTCGTTCGTTGCCGATGCGTCGACCGGCATCAGGGCATCTTCACCGAGATCGATGTCGCGGTTCATGCGGCGATCTGTTCGATGGATCCGACGACATGCAGACCGCATTCCTTCGCGTCCGCGTTCTCCCACCACCAGCGGCCCGCGCGGATGTCCTCGCCGGGCAACACGGCCCGCGTGCACGGAGCGCAACCGATGCTCGGGTAACCCTTCGCATGCAGCGCGTTGACGGGCACGTCGCGGGCCTGGAGCCAGGCCCACACATCGGCTTCCGACCAATCGGCGAGCGGGCTGACCTTCAGCAGATCGCGTTCGTCGTCGTGCGTTTCGACGGCGAGGTCCGACCGCGACACGGCCTGCGCACGCCTGAGGCCGGTGATCCACGCCTTGCGGCCGGCCAGCGCGCGGTTGAGCGGTTCCACCTTGCGGATATGGCAACAGGCCTTGCGCTGCGTGGAGCTCTCGTAGAACGCGTTGATACCGTTGACGCGTACGTACAGCTCGACTTCGACGGCCTCGGGAAAGTACGACTCGACCTTTCGTCGATAGCGCTCGGTCGACCGTTGCCAGACCTGATAGGTTTCGTCGGGCAGCCGGCCGGTGTCGAGCGTCGCGATGGCGATGGTCCGCAGCGAGGTGCTCAGCGCGTCTTCGGTGCCCGCGATCAGATCGAACAGCACCATGTCCTCGGCGCCGAAGCTCGTCGTGAACACGGCCGGCGCATGGTCCGCCGCGATGCGGGCGAGCACGGCGCGCGCCGCCTCGGCCTTGGCGACCAATCCCTCGGGCAGGCCGTTCATGCTTCGGCCCGCTCGACCATCCGCCGCACGAACAACGGCTCCTTGCGATCGACCGACGTCTGGTACGCATCGGAGAAGTCGCGATACGCGGACAGGGCCGCGTCGACCTGATCATCGTGCTTCATGGCGAACGCGTCGAAGCCGCAGCGGAGCATGTAGAACAGCTGGTCGCGCAGCACGTCGCCCACCGCGCGTAGCGGCCCGGTATAGCCGTAGCGCTCGCGTAACAGCCGCGCGATCGAATAGCCGCGACCGTCGGTGAACTTGGGGAATTGAACGGCGACCAACTCGAACTGGCCGAGGTCGTCGGCGATGTCGGCGGGGTCGTCGTAGGGCGCGAGCAGCACGCCCATCGAACCCCTGCGGACGAGCAACGTGTCGCGATCGGCCGACCACAATGCCGACGGCACGATGATCGGCGCGTCGTCCGGCACCGCACTCAATTGGTCGATATCGTCGACCGTCGTCCACGCGTCGTCGACGACATGCCCGCCTTCGGCGATCGAGCCCTGGATGATCCTGGCGCGTTCAAGCATGCTCGCGCCCCTGATACACATGGTCCCTGAACGGATCGAGCCCGATGCGGCGGACCGTGTCGATGAAGCGCTCCTCGTCCTGGCGCCGTCCGACGTAGGTCTCGAGCAGCCGGTCGATCACGTCCGGCATCTCGGCGCGCGCGAACGAACGGCCGATGACCTTGCCGATCGCCGCTTCCGCGCCCTGCGCCCCGCCGATCGTGACCTGGTACCACTCCTCGCCGTTCTTGTCGACGCCGAGCACGCCGATGTGACCGACGTGATGATGGCCGCACGCGTTGATGCAGCCGGAGATATTGAGGTCGAGCTCGCCGATGTCGTGCAGGTAGTCCTGGAACTCGACGCGTTCCTCGATGCGACGCTGGATGGCTTCGGCGACGGGGATCGACTTCGCATTGGCGAGCGCGCAGAAGTCGCCGCCCGGGCAGCACACGATGTCGGTGACGAGGCCGATGTTGGGCGTCGCGCAGCCGATGGCGCGGGCCTCCTCGAACAACGCGAAGAGCTCGTCCATCCTGACGTCGGCGAGAACGAGGTTCTGTTCGTGCGTGACGCGGAGTTCGCCGCAGCTGTAGCGGTCCGCAAGGTCGGCAATGGCGTCCATCTGTTCGGCCGTCGCGTCGCCGGGCGGCTTGCCGGTCTCCTTGAGCGACAGCGTCACGGCCACATAACCGGCGACCTTGTGGCCGAACGTGTTGCGCCGAACCCAGCTCGCGAACGGCTTGCTGTCGGCGATCCGTTCGCGCATCACGGCGCTCGTCGCGGGCAGCGTCTCGTAACCGGGAGCCGCGAAGAAGGCCTCCATCCGCGCGAATTCCGCGTCGGGGATCACGGCCGGTCCGCCCGCGAGATGCGCCCACTCCGCCTCGACCTGTTCGGCGAAGACCTTCGGCGTCAAGTCGCGCACCAGGATCTTGATGCGAGCCTTGTAGAGATTGTCGCGACGGCCATGACGGTTGTAGACCCGCAGTACCGCGTCGAGATAGTTGAGCAACTCGCCACGCGGCAGCCAGTCGCGGATCACATGGCCGACCATCGGCGTGCGCCCGAGACCGCCACCGACGAGGATGCGGAAGCCGAGATCCCCCGCATCGTTCTGCAGTGCGTGGATGCCGATGTCGTGGACCCGCGTCGCGGCACGGTCTTCGACGGCGCCGTTGATGGCGATCTTGAACTTCCGCGGCAGGAACGCGAACTCCGGATGGAACGTCGACCACTGACGCACGATCTCGCAGACCGCACGCGAGTCGATCAGCTCGTCGTGCGCGACGCCAGCGAACTGGTCCGTGGTGGTGTTGCGGATGCAGTTGCCGCTGGTCTGGATGGCATGCATCTCGACCGACGCCAGGTCGGCCAGGATGTCCGGCACGGTCTCGATGGCCGGCCAGTTGTACTGGATGTTCTGACGCGTGCTGAAGTGCCCGTAGCCGCGATCGTAGGTCCGCGCGATGTGCGCCAGCATGCGGAGTTGAGTCGCACTCAACATCCCGTACGGAATGGCGACGCGCAGCATCGGCGCATGGCGCTGGATGTACAAGCCGTTCTGCAGGCGGACGGGACGGAACTCCTCCTCGCTCAACTTCCCGTCGAGAAAGCGCCGCATCTGGTCGCGGAACTGCGCGACGCGCTGATCCACCAGCGTCTGGTCATGGGTGTCATAACGATACATAGCCCGCCATCTTAGAGAGTCGCCGAGGGATGCCGAACGACGAATGGGCAGGCATCACATAACCAATGCGCATAAGGTGCCGCCGGTCGTGTGCGGCCAGCAGCACGCACCCGGCTCGCTTCACGTCGTCGACGCTTCCCCGATTTCGTCGATCCACACCTTGAACCCCGTCAACGTGTTGGGTCCGAAGGTGTTGGACAGCGCCACGTCCGTGGCGTCGCGCCCCGTCGTCATCAGGATGCGTCCGCGACGACGACGGTTGTTGCGCGGGTCGAAGGTGTACCAGCGGTCGCCGAGATAGGCCTCGAACCAGCCCGCGAAGTCCATCTCCGCATACGGCGGCGGTTCGCCGACGTCGCTCAGATAGCCGCTGCAGTAGCGTGCCGGAATGTTGAGGCAACGACAGAACGCGACGGCGAGATGCGCGTAGTCGCGACACACGCCGCGTCCCTCGTTGTACGCCTCGAACGCCGTGCGTGTGCGTCGCGCGTGCTGGTAGCCGAACGTGATGTGCTGGTGGACGAAGTCGCAGACCGCCTGCACGCGACCCCAGCCGGTGGGTCCCGACCCGAACAGTTGCCATGCGATCGGCGACAGCAGGTCGGTCTCGCAATAGCGGCTGCCCAGCAGATAGACGAGTGCGGACTCGGGCAGATCGTCGACCCAGACCTGCTCGGCCTCGGGGGCGTACGCGTCGAGCTCGCCGTCGTCCTCGATGATGCCGTTGGCGCGGACGACGAAGTTGCCGCCGGGAGCGACCATTCGCGTGCAGACGTTGCCGAACAGGTCTTCGTACTGACGGATCGCCACGGGCGGGTCGGTGACGATCAGGTCCGGCTCGACCAGATCGGCGCGCCGCGATTGATGGACGTTCAGCGCCATCAGCATCGACATCGGCTGCGGACAGTAATAGGCCATCTCGAACCCGAGGCGAAGCTGCATCCCTGCTCTCCCATTCAATCGATCGAGGGCATATCGTCTCAGAATGGAAGCGATCGCGCTGTCGGAGACGTTCTGCCTCGCTCGCGGCGATGCACTGAATGTTGCGGCGCGGTAATGCGCCGCCCTCTCCATCGGCCGGGACGATCTTCGGCCGCATCGGTGCAAACCCTGACGTTGAGCGGCCCCTCGACGCCGCCGGACGACTTACGATCGCGGCGGCACGAGGGCTGCGCATCGTGGCGCCGGCCAAATGCGACGAGAACGGAGGAGCTGCCTGTGGAAACGGAATCGACCTACGGGCAGGACCTCGCCGGCGCCGCGTTGATGGTCGTACTCGGCGGCGCGGTGGTCGTCGCCGGCGCCGGCTATCGCATCGGTGAACTGACGCGCATGGGCGCCGGCTACGTGCCGGTGGTCATCGGCACCCTGATGGTCGTCGTCGGCGTCCTGATCGGCCTGACGGCTCGCAGGAGCCACGGTATCGCACGCGCCACGCCCGGGCCGCTGACGGAAGTCGGCCTGCTGCCGGCGAAGCCCGGCGAGGGCCGCATCCAGTGGCGCGGCTGGCTGTGCATTCTCGGCGGTGTCGCGGCGTTCGTCGTCGCCGGTGGCCACCTCGGACTCGTGCCCGCCATCTTCCTGGCGGTCTTCATCTCCGCGTGCGGAGATCGTGCCAACTCGCTGCGCGACTGCGCACTGCTCGCCGCCGCCATCACGATCGCGGGCGTCGCGATCTTCAGCTACGGGCTGAAGCTCACCTTTCCGTTGTTCACGTGGGCCTGACCGGAATTCATCGCACGAACCATGCATCAGAGCCTGCTCGACCTCTACTACGGATTCTCCGTCGCCCTCCAGCCCAACCACCTGATGTGGTCGGTGGTCGGCGTGCTGATCGGCAATCTGATCGGCGTGCTGCCCGGCATGGGCGCGCTGACGACGATCTCGATGCTGCTGCCGCTGACCTACGTCATCGCGCCGGTGCCCGCCATCCTGATGCTGGCCGGCATCTTCTACGGCTCCCAGTACGGCGGCGCGATCGGCGCCATCCTGCTCAACCTGCCCAGCCACCCGCCGCACGCGGTGACCTGCCTCGACGGCTATCCGATGACGCTGAAGGGACGGGGTGGGGCCGCGCTCGGCGTGACGATGATGTCGTCGTTCTTCGCGGCGTCCGTCGGCATCATCGTGATGATCTTCCTGTCGCCGTTGCTGGTGCAGGTGGCCTTCAAGTTCGGTCCATCCGAGATCTGCTCGATCATGTTGCTGGGGCTGCTGGCGGGCGCGACGATGTCGCGAGGGTCGCCGCTCAAGGGCATCGCGATGACGCTCTTCGGCATGCTGTGCGGCGTCGTCGGCACCGACATCAACACCGGCGGCTTCCGCTACACGATGGGGTTCGTCGAGCTGTCGGACGGCGTCGAACTCGGCGCGTTGACGATGGGGCTCTTCGGCATCGCGGACTTCCTGACCAACGTCAACCGCCACGGCGTCAAGCCGCCGAAGGCCAACGTCCGCATGCGCGACATGCGCCCGACCCGCGCGGAGCTCAAGCAGTCGATCATGCCGATGCTGCGCGGGACCGCGGTCGGCACGCTGTTCGGCGCGATGCCGGGCACCGGCCCGACCATCACGACCTTCATCGCGTACGCTCTCGAACGCAAGGTTTCGAAGACCCCCGAGCGCTTCGGCCACGGCGCGATCGAAGGGGTCGCGGCGCCGGAAGCCGCGTCGCATTCCAAGACGCAGGTCGACTTCATTCCGACGATGTCGCTGGGCATCCCGGGCGATGCCGTGATGGCGCTGCTGCTCGGCGCGCTGATCATCAAGGGCATCCAGCCGGGCCCGCAGCTCATCACAGAACACCCCGACATCTTCTGGGGCCTGATCGCGAGCTTCTGGATCGGGAACGTGCTGCTGATCCTCTTCAACGTGCCGATGATCGGCGTGTGGGTCAAGCTGCTGCAGGTGCCCTATCGCCTGCTCTATCCCGCGGCCATCTTCTTCATCTGCATCGGCGTGTACAGCACGAAGAACAGCCTGTTCGACGTCGGCGAGGTCGCGGTCTTTGGTATCCTCGGCGCCGTGTTCCTGGCCCTCAAGTTCCCGGTGTCGCCGATCGTGCTCGGCTTCGTGCTCGGGCCGATGCTCGAAGAGAATTTCCGGCGGTCCCTGACCATCTCGCGGGGCAGCCTGTCGGTCTTCATCGAACGACCGATCAGCGCGACCTTCCTCGCGTTGTCCTCGCTGCTGATCATCGTGCAGGTCGTGGCCTGGGCGCGCCGCGTACGAACCGGTTCACGCGCCGCGGGAATCGGCGAAGAGATTCTCGAAGCCAAGGCCTGACGACGGTAAGGCAGCTCCCGGCCCGTCGTCTCGCTAAGGGGTATCGGGCTTCTTGCCGTGAGTCGCCCGCTCCGGGCTTTCGTTCCTGAATGCGCCTTAGCTGCTCTGCCCCGGATCGGCGCTGCGGCTGCGCACATCGTTCTCGGAATCATCGGCGGTCGTCGGCGGCTCGTCGGCAGAATCATTGGCGGCCGTGATGCCCTTCTGCCAGTCCTGACGACCCTTCGGCTGCGGCGCCGGCTCGGTCGACGTGTCGGGCCCACCGCCGGAATACACACCCACCCGGTTGCCTCGCGCGTAATCGGACGAGTCGGTCAACTGCTCCGCATCGTCCCGGTAGCTCTTGTCGCTCTTGTCACGCTTGTCCGGCCCGCTGTCGTCTTTCTGGCCCATATCGGCTCCTCGATCGGTGGATGTCGCGACCGACGCAGGCCTGCTTCCGTGCATCGACGCCCGGACATTCCACCACCGCGGCGCGCCCGCATCGGTGGGACGAAGCAGGACACGCGTGTCAGTTTTCGAGGTGCAGCCGCACCGAGTAGATCGACACAGGGCCACGGTCGCGGTTGTAGGCGGGATGGTCGACGTGCTGGTAGTCGACGGTCAGCCGCGCGAACGACGTGAGCCGGGTCGCGTAGTAGGTCTCGACGATCTCCTCGTTGCCGTAGTTCAGACGACCGTCGCCGATCAGGATGCCGAGTCCGCCAGCGGCGAAGAAGTCACGAGCCTGATGCGACAAGCCGTTGACCACGGCCGCGACCCCGAACACGTCGTCGGCGCGGTTCCAGCGCTTGCCGCCGAGGGACGCGCCGACCGCGACGGTACGGTCGATCTCGGTGAACTCGTACGCCTCCTTGCGGCCGTCGTTGACGCCCGCACGCAGGAACAGGCCGCCGTCGTCCACGACCTCCTGCTCGACGGCCAGCGAGACGCCGGCCTTCGACGCGCGCCTGCGGACCAGCGAGATGTCCGCTGTCGTACCGCTCCGCCGCGCGAGCGCGGTCGCTTCGTCGTAGCTGCCCATGGCCGCCCGGTTGACGTAGCCGAGCACCGTGAGCTTGCCGGGGTGACCCAGCCACGACTGACGACGCTCGATCTCGGCCATCGACGACCACTGGCTGAAGTCCACCGCGACGATCTTGCCGTTCGGCACCTTCGACAACTGGAAGAAGCCGAGGCGGCCGGTCCAGTCGCCCTTCGTCAGTTCGGCGGCGCCCCCGTACGTGAAGCCCCACGCGTCGGCCGCGTAATCGAACGTCCCGACGTCGATCAACGACCAGTTGAGGAAGTCGCCGCGTGGATCGTGCGCGTAGCGGTTGTTGTCGAAGATGTCGACGACCGAGAGCTTGCCGATCGTCAGCGTGACGTTGTCCGTGGCGGCCTTGCCACGCAACTGGTTGGCCTTGCCATCGACATCCTGCACGTCGTCGCCGAGGGCGAAGCTCTGTCGCACGAACAGGCGCGGCAGCCGCAGGTAGGGCGCGTTGGCGCCGATCTTGTACGCCTCGCCGCTGCTGAAGCCCGCGAGGCCCACGGTGCGGTCGAAGCCGAAGCCCTGGTCGACCTCGGGATCGGCCCACAACTCCGCGCCGCGCCACAAACGGGCTCCGAGATACGCCGTGACATCGGTGGTCTCCTCGGTCACGCCGACGGGAGTGAGGCTGTTGGCGCCCTGGTAAGGCGAGTTGAACCTCGGATGACGCTGCGCGACGGTCGTCAGTTGCAGATGGACCGCGGTGTCCTCGGTCGCCGGCTCGGGTTGCGCCGTGACGACGTCGCTGCGCCCGTCGTCGTTCGGGGGTCCGGCCAGCGCGATCGTCGCGTTGAGCAGGATGACGAACGAAATGACCAGCGAAAACATGGCGGCGATGGATCGGTTCATGAAGCGGGACTGTCGAGGAATGGAGGCAGGAAGACCGTTTATCAGAAATCGGTGTCGATGGTCACCTCGAGCGATCGATCGGCGTGTCCCAGATACGCGAACGCCGCCCGGAGGCGGCGTTCGCGTCGCGTCGATCCGTGATCAGACGAGCGGCTCGTCCATGTCGCGCTCGTAATGCCGGTGACGTGCCAGGCCCTGCAGGAAAACGTCGACCTGCGACGCGTCGCCGGTGATGAGGCCGGGGTCCGCCTCGCCGCTCGGCAACATCATCTCGATGCCGGCGGCTTCGAGCATGCTGGCCGACGCGCCCAACGCCAGGATGGTCTTGCAGTGACGGTACTGGTTCTGGATGAACTCGGAAGTCCGTCCCAGCGCGCGCAGGCGATCGATGCCTGCCGCTCCGTCGGGCAGCACCAGCGCATCGAACAGCACCGGCGGCGAGTTCTCCAGCGTCGCCGTCGCTTCGAGCTTGCCGCCATCGCCCTTGATCGTGCCAAGTCGCGGCGCGACCAGCATCGCGACGACGCCGGCCTCGACCAGCGCCGTCTGCACGCTCGACACCGAAGCCACGTCGACCCCGTCGGCGACCAGGATCGCCACCTTGCGACCGCGCACGTCGCCGTTACCCGGCAACGCCATCAGCGACAACGCAGGCGATTCCTCGATCTCCGGTGTCACCGGCGTGGTCATCGCCTTCGGCAACGGCTCGGGCACGTCCATGCCGAGGCCGGCGGCCACCTGCGCCGCGAGGTCGGCTGAGACATTGACGAGGCCCGCCAGCATCCGTTGCCGGATGGCCGGCACGCCGACCTTCGACAGCTCGAAGCGGAACGCCCCGACCATGTGATTCTTCTCGACGTCGGTCTGGCTCTCGTAGAACAGCGTGGCCTGCGTATAGTGGTCCGCGAACTTCTCGGACTTGCCCCGCACCTTCACCTGCTCCACGGGCTGCGGGAACGAGACGAACCCCGACATGCCGCCCTGGAACGGACAGCCGCCTGCGAGCGAGTTGGGCTCGTATGCCACGCGACCTCGCGGGATCGCCTGGCGATGGATGCCGTCGCGCTGGTTGTTGTAGACCGGCGCGAGCGACGCGTTGATCGG
This sequence comes from Beijerinckiaceae bacterium, assembly GCA_964657795.1. Classification (GTDB taxonomy): domain Bacteria; phylum Pseudomonadota; class Gammaproteobacteria; order Burkholderiales; family Burkholderiaceae_D; genus CAHJXF01. The sequence goes on along the minus strand of CAZZWS010000136.1, from coordinate 1,898 downwards.
CAACTCGTGGAAGTTGACGCCGCCGAGCCGCGTGATCTGCGTGTCAAGGTACGAGTGATTGCGGCCTGCCAGCAGCGGGTCGTTGGTGAAGTCGATGCCGGGTACGACGTTGCCGGTGCTGAAGGCCACCTGCTCGGTCTCGGCGAAGAAGTTGTCGGGGTTGCGGTTGAGCACCATGCGGCCCACCGGCGTGACCGGGATCAGCTCTTCGGGGATCAGCTTCGTCGAATCGAGATAGTCGAAGCTGAATGCCTCGCCTTGCTCTTCCGTGAACATCTGGAAGCCCAGTTCGTATTCCGGATAGATGCCGGCCTCGATCGCCTCCCACAGGTCACGACGATGGAAGTCGGGGTCGGCGCCGGAGATCTTGACCGCTTCGTCCCACACCAGCGAGTGGGTGCCGAGCACCGGTTTCCAGTGGAACTTGACGAACGTCGACTGTCCTTCGGCGTTGATCAGCCGGAAGCTGTGCACGCCGAAGCCCTGCATCATCCGATAGCTGCGCGGCAACGCGCGGTCCGACATGGTCCACATCAGCATGTGGGTGCTTTCGGGAGACAGCGACGCGAAGTCCCAGAAGGTATCGTGCGCGGTGGCGGCCTGCGGCATCTGGTGATGCGGCTCGGGCTTGGCGGCATGGATCAGGTCCGGAAACTTGATCGAGTCCTGAATGAAGAACACCGGGATGTTGTTGCCGACGATGTCCCAAACGCCGCGATCGGTGTAGAACTTGACCGCGAAGCCGCGCACGTCGCGCGCGGTGTCGGTCGACCCGCGCTCGCCGGCGACCGTCGAGAACCGCACGAAGACCGGCGTGATCTTGCCCGCTTCCTGGAACGGCGCCGCCATCGTGATATCGGTCAACGCGTCGTAGGCTTCGAAGTACCCGTGCGCCGCCGATCCCCGCGCGTGCACGACGCGCTCGGGGATGCGTTCGTGATCGAAGTGCGTGATCTTCTCGCGCAGCACGAAGTCGTCGATAAGCGCCGGTCCGCGCAGGCCCGCCTTCAACGAGTTCTGGTTGTCGCTGATCGGAATGCCCTGATTGGTCGTCAACATCTGGCCACCGGCGTTGACGCGGACGCGATCGAGCGTGCCGCGCGTCGCGTTGGTGCCGTCGACGTCCGCGGGCGCAGCCGTCTTCTCGGAGGCGTTGGCCTCGCTCAACGTGCTGCTGCTGACCTCGGGCGGGACACCGACGTGCTGACCTTCACTCGGAGCGATCCCGGAGTCGAGTCCGAACTCCGTGAGCTTGTTGACGTTGCTCGGCATCGAAGCGACGACGTCCTGCGTCGCCGTGGCCTTGGCGACGAGAAGATCGCTCGTGTCCGGATCCGGATGCGACGGACCGCTGGACGTGGAACGGGCCGCCGCCTTCGTCGCTGCCTTGGTCGAAGGCGTCGCCTTCTTCGTGATTTTGGTTCTGGAAGTGGCCATGCACGCTCCTGTTGGTTAAGCGATTAAGCGTGCATTGTGGTCAGGGACGACAAACGCCTTGTCGGTCGCACGAGCAATCGCTGGTCGGATTTTCGGCGACCTCTGGGGGCATTTGACGTAGTCGTGGATGCAGACCTGCCGCTCGCAAGTCGCGACACGAAGGCACGCCTGTCGCGGTTCCGGATCAGACCTTCTTCAACGATTTCAGATCGATGGTGCCGTCGCTGGACTGGAACGACATGTCGCTCGTGCCGCTCTGCTGCTGACCGAAGCCCTGGATGCGATGCGAGCCGGTGTCGTAGACGGTGATCCGGCCATCCTGATCGACGGCCAGGCGATGCTTTTCGTCGAAGTAGGCGTAGCGTGTGTCGTTCTGCGAACCGCTGCTGCTGGGATCGCCGAGGTCGCCGGGCCACCATGGTTTCTGTGGCTTCATCGGTTCCATCGGCTTCATCGGTTCC
>CAZZWS010000135.1:0-11283 GCA_964657795.1 Beijerinckiaceae bacterium | reverse complement strand
CTCCAGCAAGGGCGGCGCGTAAGGCAACGCCAACGCGATCCGCTTCGAGGACAAGAAGGGCGCCGAGCAGCTTTGGATGCATGCGGAGAAGGATCAGCTCAACGAGGTCGAGCACGACGAGGTCAGTACCGTCGGCCACGACAGGACGGAGACGGTCGGCCATGACGAGACGGTGCACATCGGCAGCAATCGCGTCGTCACCGTCGGCGCCAACAAGGTGGAGACCGTCGCGATCGCGAAAGCCGAGACCATCGGCGGCGCCAAGACGCTGACGATCGGCGCGGGATACGCGGTGACGGTCGGCGCGGCGATGAACACCGCGGTCGGGCTCGCGAGCTTCGAGGAGGTGGGGCTGAGCAAGCAGGTCGTCGTCGGCAAGTCGCTGACGGTCGAAGCGGGCGACGCCATCGAGATCAAGGTCGGCAAGTCGATCATCCGCATGGACAAGGAAGGAAACATCGAGATCATCGGTGCCAAGATCAAGGTCGCCGCCTCCAGGCCGACCGTGATCATCGGCAAGGATGTCGATATCAATCCCTGATTCCGGACAGGCCCCCGACCGGTTCGGCATGGAATTCGTCAATCACACGCCCTTCGATGCGCTCGCATTCGAGGGCATCACGCCGGCCCGCCGCGGTTTCCACGTGCTGGTGGCCAAGCAGACGCTGCAGTTCGACGCCGACGGCGTTCTCACGCTCTGCGACGAACAGGCACCGCTAACGGTCGTCGACACGTTCCGCGGCGAGCCGAACCCGTCGAGCTTGATCGCCGAGAGCGATTTCTGCCACTACAAGCCTAAGTGCGACGTGCTGGTGGTGGGCGATGCGTTCGCGCCGGGCGGCGTCCCGGTCGCGAAGTTTCCGATCCGTCTGCGCGTGCAGCGCGCTGCCACGCCACCGGACGAGGCGGCGGACGTCCCGGCTGCCGGCGAGGTGCTGGTCAACAAGGTGCTGGTCGTCACCGGTCCGCGCGCCTTCCGCAGGCAGCAGGACGGCGCGTGGGCGTTGGACGCGCCGGCGCCGATCGACCGCCTCCCGCTCGGCTACGAGGTGTCGTTCGGCGGCGAGAACATCCTCGTCGATCCGCAAACGGCTGTTCCGGTTTTCCAGGCGTGCGACGAACGCAATCCGGTCGGCATCGGCTATGCGCATCCGGCATGGCTGAAGGAGACGGACCGCGACGCGATCGCGGCGCCTCAGCTCGAGACGACGAAAGCGCCGCTCGAACGGTTCGGCGACGATCAGCGGCCGCTCGGGCTCGGGGCGATCAGCAAAGCGTGGCTGCCGCGACGAACGCTGCTCGGCACGGTCGACGACGCCTTCATTGCCGGCAATGCGCCGCTGCCGCACGACTTCCAGTCGGCCTACTGGAACGCGGCGCCGCCCGACCAGCAGACGCCGCACCTGGTGGGTGACGAGGTGATCACGCTCAACAACCTGACGCCGGAGGGACTGGTGGGGCTCGCCTTGCCCGGCGACACGATCTACGCACTGGTCTGCTACGAGGACGGCGACGTCGCCGCGCCATCGCTGAAGATCGACACCGTGCTGATCGACACGACGACGCGCCGGGTGCATCTCACGTGGCGGGGCATCTTCATGAAGGAGATCGATCGCCCGTTGCGGTTGATCGAGCTGCGCTATCGGGATCGCGAGACCGACCGCGCGTTGAAGGCGGGCATTGTCGCTCGGCTCGAAGCCCTCGCGGCGGAAGCGGAAGCCGCCGCCGGAGGACCCGGATCGCCCGGCCTGCTGGAACTCTTCGGTGCCTAGGCTCGGCGTCCGCCACGACGCGACGTACATGGCCGTTGGCACGGCCCCGTCGATCAACAAGACGCCGGTCGGCGGGGCGGTCGTGCCGGTCGCGTACCCGGTCCAGCACGACCTGTCCAACAGCGTCGGTGACGCGGCGACGGTGCGCTTCAACGGCGACCCGGCGCACAAGCTCGATGCCAGCACGCAGTCGAGCACGCTCGGCGACGCGCCCGGCACCGCGGGCGGCGTGCGCTCGGGCACGGTGGGCGACGAAGTCAAGCCGACCGGCGCCTCGGGCACCGTGCGCGTCGAAGGCAAGCCGCTGGTGCGCGACGGCGACCCGTGCACGCTCAACGGCGGCAACTGCCCCGGCGTGTACGTCGCCGGCGGCGGCCCGGGCGGCAAGGTCGAGGCGGCCCGTCCCGCCCACGATCCCGATCCGCCGGCGAAGTTGAAGCCGGCCGAGCAGAAGGCCTGGTACCAGAAGGTCGGCGACTGGATCGGCGAGCAGGCCCACAACGCCGGTCAGGCGGTGATGCATCCGGGCGAAGGGTTGAAGGGTGCGGCCAAGGGCCTTGCGAACATCCCGGGCGACCTGTGAAACCTGGTGGCGCTCGGCGCCACCGCGCAGGCCGGCGGCGAGATGATGAACTCCACGGCGATGCAGTCGGCGTTCGGCGGCGGCAGCGCGGCCGACGCCGAAGCGTCCATGAAGCTCGGCCAGCAGATGGCGACGAACGCCGGGTGCGTTCGCGCCGACGGTGCCGCAGGCGTTCAAGATGAGCAATGCCGCGCAGGAAGGCGGCGAAATTTCGAAGATTCGCATCCAATCTTCGTACCGTGCGGCGGCGACGCGCGGTCAGGTGTGCAGTGTCGGAAGCGGAGCGACGCAATCAGCCGGTCTTAAGAACCCCGCGTGAGCGGGTTGAGCGGCGGTCTCACTCGAAGCGGCACCTTGCGGACGGGCAGTTCGTCATCACGAGCCTGGCGCCAGACGTGTGCGTGACGCAGGTGGGACCGAACATCGTGCCGATCCCGCACGCGATGGATGCCGGCCCTGCGCATCCTCTGAGCCGCGTCGTAATCATTCCGGTTATCTGAACATTATTTTTTCGTCGTTCTGATCGGGTGGCCGACGGGTTATGGTCGGTCCTGCCATGTCCTCGTTCATCACGTCAGGGAGTCTCTCCCGTCACCCGTCGCGTACAGCCGCCGTGCTGGACGGCGTGTCGCATTCACGCGGACCATCGGTCCGCATGCGACCTTCGGCCACGGCGGACCATCCGCCGAGTTTCATTCCGGAACGATGTAGCGCGTGACACCCCGTCACCTCGACCGCTGCCGATCCATTCGCGGCTGATCGCTACTCGCCGCTCCACCAGCGGTGCCACACCAAAGAGCCGCTTCGACCGACTTCGGCCGGTCGGTCAAGCCGCGCCGACCGAAGGCCGTTCTCGGGACCCTTCGCCTGACGCGTGACCCCTGCGGCTGAACGCCGCCCCAACTCGTCCGACCTCGCCATGTCCGCTCAACATCCGCTGCTCCGTCTCGCTTTCGTCTCCAAGCGTTTTCTCCTCGCCGGCAGTCGATCGGACTTCGTGGCGGTCGATCGCGTCTGTCTGGACATCGCCGCCGGCCAGCGCTTCGGCATCGTCGGCGGCTCCAGCGCCGGGAGGTCGAGGCTGCTGCGCCTGATCAACCTGCTCAAGAGGCCGGACGCGGGCGGTGTAGTGATCGACGGACGCGGCCTGACGCGGCTGTCGCGCCGCGATCTGCGCGAAGCACGTGCCGGCATCGGCATGATCCAGCGGTTCGACCCGCTGCAGAACGTCGCGCGCGCCGATTGCGGCGGTGACGATCGTCCGATCGGCGGGACCTCATTCGTCGCAGCGGATGCAGCGCCTGTCGAGCGAGCGGCACGACGCCGGGTCGGCGGGTTGCCGTTGCCCGGCACGACGGCGCCTCTGGATGCAGGTCGTGCGGCTCGCTCGGTTGTACATGCGCAGGTCGCGGTCGGCCGTTGGGTCTGCCGTTTTCCCGCACCGCGCGTCGCGACAGTGGACGCTTCCGATCGCGGCGAGACCGTCGCGCCGGTCCGTCGCGTGGGGGGTTTGCCGATGCCGGGCAAGCGCGCCCCCGTGGATCGCGTGGGCACATCCGCGCCATCCTCGCTGTCGCCCGGCGTCCCTGATCCTCGCCACCTCGACCTCACGAGCCCAGCTCGACCGATCCGCATCGGCGTGACCGCGGGTCCGCATGCACAGATCGCCGAGATCGCGTAGCACCTCACGGCGCGCGACGGGTTCGCGTGGCAGATCGTCGAGTTCAGCGACCCCATCCAGCCGGACGCCGTGCTCGATCCGGTGAACTCGACGTCAACAGCGATCAGGATCGGCCGTTCCTCGCAGTGCAGACCGCATGCGCCGACCAGATCATCGCCGTCGGCCTGACCGTCACGTTCCCGATGGGCTTCCACTCGAAGCACTACAAGACGCTGGACGCGATTCCGCTGGAGGTTTCGTCGGCATCCCGAACGATTCGTCCAACGGCGACTACGCGACGACCGCCGGTCTCGTGCCGACGCGCGACGCGATCGCGATCGAAGACGCGAAGGGACCGTACGCGAACCTGATCGCGGTGCGCATCGTCGATCGGGACGAGCCGTGATGCGAAGCTGGTCCGGGCGTTCCCTTCGCCGGAGGTCAGGGCCTTCGTGACGAAGAACACGCCGGCTCGCTCGTGACGGCCGGCTCGTCTCGGGCGTCGCCCTGATCGCCCGGATGCGACCCGGTCGAACAAGTGGAATAATCTCGGGCTACAGGCATCACTTCAGATGCCGGCCTGGAGACCAAGTCATGCCCGATGGATCAGCGACCCTCGACCTTCCTCACCTGATCGGCGGCAAGCGCGTCGCCTCGACGAGCGCGCAGTGGCGCGACAACGTCAATCCCGCGACGCAGGAAGTCATCGCGCGCGTGCCGCTCGCGACCGCCGCCGAAGTCGACGCGGCCGTGGCGTCGGCGCGCGAAGCGTTCAAGACCTGGCGAAAGACGCCGATCGGGCAACGCGCGCGCATCTTCCTCAAGTATCAGCAGCTCATCCGCGAGAACATGAAGGAGCTCGCGGCGATGCTGACCGCGGAGCAGGGCAAGACGCTCGCCGATGCCGAAGGCGACATCTTTCGCGGCCTCGAAGTCGTGGAGCACGCGGCCAACATCGGCAACCTGCAACTGGGCGAATTGGCCAACAACGTCGCCAACGGGGTCGACACCTACACGTTGCTGCAGCCGCTCGGGGTCTGCGCCGGCATCACGCCGTTCAACTTCCCCGCGATGATCCCGCTATGGATGTTCCCGATGGCCATCGCGTGCGGCAACACGTTCGTGCTCAAGCCGTCCGAGCAGGACCCGATGGTCACGATGCGCCTCTGCGAACTGGCGATGGAGGCCGGCGTGCCGCCCGGCGTGCTCAACGTCGTTCACGGCGCCGAGGAGGCCGTCAACGCGATCTGCGACCACCCCGACATCAAGGCGATCTCGTTCGTCGGCTCCACGAAGGTCGGCACGCACGTCTATCAACGCGCGACCCTGGCGGGCAAGCGCGTGCAATGCATGATGGGCGCGAAGAACCACGCCATCGTCATGCCCGACGCGCATCAGAAGCAGACGCTCGATGCATTGATCGGTGCATCGTTCGGAGCTGCGGGACAACGCTGCATGGCGGTCTCCGTCGCCGTGCTGGTCGGTGAGGCCGCGACGTGGTTGCCCGAGCTCGTCAAGCGGGCGAAGGGCCTGAAGATCGGTGACGGCGCCGCCGCCGGGACCGATGTCGGACCGCTGATCTCGTGCGCCGCGAAGGACCGCGTCGAGTCGCTGATCGCACGTGGCATCGCCGAAGGCGCGACGCTCGAACTCGACGGCCGGCTGCCTTCGAACGGCAGTTCTGACGAAGGCAACTTCGTGGGACCGACCATCTTCTCCGGCGTCGAGCCCGGAATGGCCATCTACGACGAGGAAGTCTTCGGACCCGTGCTCTGCGTCGCGACCACGGAGACGCTGGCCGAAGCCATCGAACTCGTGAACGGCAATCCGAACGGCAACGGCGTGGCGATCTTCACGCAGTCGGGCGCGGTGGCACGCAAGTTCCAGGAGGAGATCGACGTCGGCCAGGTGGGCATCAACGTGCCGATCCCGGTTCCCGTCCCGCTGTTCTCGTTCAGCGGCTCGCGGGCGTCGAAGCTCGGTGACCTCGGCCCGTACGGCAAGCAGGTCATCCTGTTCTACACGCAGACCAAGACGATCACGGCGCGCTGGTTCGAAGACGATCTTTCCGCAGGGGTCAACACCACGATCAGCCTGCGCTGACGCGTCCGGAACACCCCATGGACTTCGAACTGTGCGACGAGCAACGCGCTTTCCAGGAAGCCGCGCGCGCGTTCGCGGCCGAGGAGATCGCGCCGTTCGCTTCGCAATGGGACGCGGAAGACGTCTTTCCGCGAGAAGCGATCCGCAAGGCCGGTGCGTTGGGCTTCTGCGGACTGTATGCGGATACGGCTTACGGCGGCCTGGGCCTGCCGCGGCTCGACGCGACGATCGTCTTCGAAGAGTTGGCCGCGGCCTGTCCGTCGACCACGGCGTATCTCACGATCCACAACATGGCCACTTGGATGGTCACGCGGTTCGCGAAGCCCGAGGTCGCCAGCCGATGGGCGCCGTCGCTGGTGTCGGGCGAAAGCCTCGCGTCGTATTGCCTGACCGAGCCCGGCGCCGGCTCCGATGCGGCGTCGCTGCGCTCCACCGCGCGCCTCGATGGCGACCACTACGTTCTCGACGGCAGCAAGGCCTTCATCTCCGGCGCCGGCGCGACCGACGTGCTGGTCGTCATGGCGCGGACCGGAGGTGCGGGTGCTTCGGGCGTTTCGGCTTTCGTCGTCGCGGCGGACGCCGAGGGAGTCCGCTACGGACGGAAGGAAGAGAAGCTCGGCTGGTGCTGCCATCCGACGCGGGCCGTGCATTTCGACGGCGTCCGGGTTCCTGCGAATCAGTTGCTCGGCGACGAAGGCGGCGGCTTCAAGATCGCGTTGAAGGGCCTCGATGGCGGGCGCATCAACATCGCGAGCTGCTCGGTCGGCGCCGCCCAGGGCGCAATCGACGTCAGCCAGCGCTACCTGCGTGAACGGCGTCAGTTCGGCAGCCCGCTATCGCACTTTCAATCATTACGCTTCAAGCTCGCCGACATGGCGACCGATCTCGTCGCGGCCCGTCAGTTCGTGCGCCTCGCCGCTTCGAAAGTCGATGCCGCCGCGGCGGACGCGTCGGTCTACAGCGCGATGGCGAAGCGCTTCGCGACCGACGTCGGCTTCGCGGTCTGCAACGACGCGTTGCAGCTGCACGGTGGCTATGGCGTGATCCGCGAGTACCCGCTGGAACGATTCCTGCGCGACGCGCGCGTCCACCAGATCGTCGAAGGCACCAACGAAATCATGCGGGTGATCGTCGCGAGACGGCTGCTCGACAACGCGGGATCGGAGAGCATTCGATGAGCAGTAGCGAAAGAGCCGGATTGCAGGTCGAGCGGGACGGACATGTCGTCATCGTCACGTTCCGGAACCCGCCGGCGCACACCTGGACCGTCGACAGCCTGCGGGCGCTCGAAGACCTGGTCCACGAGCTCGATGCGGACAGCGACGTCTACACCCTCGTGCTGACGGGCTCCGGCGAAAAGTTCTTCAGCGCGGGCGCGGACCTGAAGGTCTTCGCCGACGGCGACCGTGCGCGGGCTCGCGAGATGGCCCGTCGCTTCGGGGCCGCGTTCGAGGCGCTGTCGCGCTTTCGCGGCGTCACGATCGCGGCCATCAACGGCTACGCGATGGGCGGCGGCCTCGAATGCGCGATGGCCTGCGACTTCCGCATCGCCGAGGAGCATGCGGTGATGGCGCTACCCGAGGCGGCCGTCGGCCTGTTGCCTTGCGCCGGCGGGACGCAGTGGCTGGCGTGGACCGTCGGCGAGAGCTGGGCGAAGCGTCTCATCCTGCTTGGCGAACGCGTCGATGCGTCGACCGCGCTGCGCATCGGACTCGTCGACGAAGTGGTGACGAAGGGCGGTGCACCGATGCGGGCGCTGGAGATGGCGCGCAGCGCCGAGCGTCAGAGCCCGACGAGCGTGGCGGCCTGCAAGCGACTGATCCAGTCGGCGCGCGCGGCCTCTCCCGTCGACGCGCTGATCCAGGAACGCGAAGCCTTCGTCGATCTCTTCGACACGGCCGATCAACGCGAAGGCGTCGCCGCGTTCCTCGGCAAGCGGAAGCCGGAGTGGATCAATGGCTGACGGTTCCACCGGTGGCGACGGCGTGGTTTTCGAGCGGCTGCAGACGGCTTCGGGGCACGTGTTCGGGCGCGCCTCGCTGGCCTCGCCCGGCAGCCTGAACGCGCTCACGCAGCGCATGGTCGATCGACTCGGCGAGCGACTGGCGAGCTGGGCAGCCGACCCCGAAGTCGTCGGCGTCGTCCTCGACTCGACGAGCGACAAGGCGTTTTGCGCGGGTGGCGACGTCGTCGCGCTCTACCATTCGATGCGGTCCGCGCACGGCGGCGTGCCGCATGCGGCCGCGACGTTCTTCGAGCACGAGTACCGGCTCAATCACCGCATCCACACGTATCCGAAGCCGCTGCTGTGCTGGGGGCACGGCATCCTGATGGGAGGCGGCGTCGGCCTGTTCGTCGGCGCATCGCATCGGGTGGTCACGCCCCGCACACGGTTCGCGATGCCCGAGATCACGATCGGCCTCTACCCGGAGGTGGGGGGTAGCTGGGTGCTCGCACGACTGCGTGCGCGCACCGGCTTGTTCCTCGCGCTCACCGGCGCGTCGCTCAATGCGGCGGACCTTCGCCACGCAGGTCTCGCGGACTACGTGCTCAGCCACGAGGATCGCGACGCCGCCTACCGGTCCATCGCGGACGCCCGATGGTCGGGCGATCGCGACCTCGACCGCGGCGCGCTGAGCCATCTGCTCGACGGTCTGACGCCGCCGGCGATGGCGGCGTCCAACCTGCTGGTGCATGGCGAAGCGATCGATCGTGCGATGGGTAACGACACGCTGGCCGATGTCGCGACGCGTCTCGCTGCATTGACCGGGCATGAAGACCCCTGGCTCGCGTCGGCGGCCACGGCCTTCGTCAGGGGATCGCCTACCTCCGCCGCGCTCGGCTTCGAGATGCAGCGCAGGGCCCGGCACGGCTCGCTGGCCGACGGCTTTCGACTGGAGTATCAGGCGAGCGTCGGTTGCACGATGGCCCACGACTTCGCGGAAGGCGTGCGCGCGTTGCTGGTCGACAAGGACAAGAGCCCGCGCTGGTCGCCAGCGACGCTGGCCGACGTGAGTCCGGCCGATATCGATGCGCATCTGCGAACCAGGTTCGACGGTCCGCATCCGCTCGCCGACCTTCACTGATCAAGGGAGCCCTCGTGGCCGAACAACAGCGTGTCGCTTTCATCGGCCTCGGCAACATGGGCCTGCCGATGGCGGTCAACCTTCAGCGGGCGGGCTGGACCGTCACGGCTTTCGATCTGAGCGCCACCGCATGCGACGAGGCACGGCGCCAGTCGCTCGCCGTCGCCACCTCGGCCATCGAGAGCGTGCAGGGTGCCCAGATCGTCATCTCGATGCTGCCAGCGAGCGCGCACGTGGAATCGCTGTATTGCGGTAACGGCGTCGGCGACCCCGGATTGCTGTCGCACATCGCGCCGGGCGCTCTCGTCATCGACTGCAGCACGATCGCGCCGGCGACCGCCCGCGCCGTCGCCGATGCGATGAGCACGGCCGGTCTCGCGATGATCGACGCGCCGGTTTCCGGCGGCACCGCGGGCGCCGCCGCCGGCACGCTGACCTTCATCGTCGGCGGCAGCGAACAGGATCTCGAACGCGCGCGACCGCTGCTCGGGGCGATGGGCAAGAATGTCTTCCACATGGGTGCTGCCGGCGCGGGGCAGGTGGCCAAGCTGTGCAACAACATGGCGCTCGGCGTGATCATGGCCGTGACCGGCGAAGCCCTCGCCCTCGGCGTCGCGCACGGCCTCGATCCCAAGGCGCTGTCCGCGATGATGGCCGTCAGCACGGGTCGCAGCTGGGCCACCGAGGTCTGCAATCCGTGGCCCGACGTGCTGCCCAACGCGCCGGCATCGCGCGGCTACAGCGGCGGCTTCGGCAACGACCTGATGCTCAAGGACCTCGGTCTGGCCGTCGAAGCGGCGATGCGCTCCGGCGCCACGATCCCGCTCGGCGAGTTGGCGCGAAATCTCTACGCACTGAACCGGCAGGCGGGGCGCGGCGCGCTGGACTTTTCGAGCATCGTGCAATTGCTGGCGTCGCCGTCGCGATAACGATCCCGGTCCGCGGTCGCGGGGTCACGGTTATATTCCCGTGATCATTCCCTCGCACATGTCGTCGCATGACCACCATTCCGATCGCAGCGATCCCGAATCGCGCGGCGCTGCCCGAACACTTCACCCCGCGCGACTGCACGTTCACGAAGGACGACTGGCGGATCCTCGCGCGTCACTGGTTTCCGGTGGCCCGGGTCGTCGATGTCGTCGACCGCCCCGTCGCCGCCACGTTGCTCGATCTGGAACTCGTGATCCATCGCACGCCGGCGGGCATCAGGGTCAGCCGTGACCTGTGCCCGCATCGCGGCGTTCCGCTCAGCATGGGCTGGATCGAAGGCGACGAGCTGGTCTGCGCCTATCACGGGCTGCGTTATGGCCCCGACGGCCATTGCCGCATGATTCCCGCGCAGCCGGACCTGAAGCCGTCGTCCCGCTTCGACCTGACGATGTTCCCGGCCGTCGAACGCTACGGACTCGTGTGGACCTGCCTGGCGCCGAACGACGCGACGACCATCCCGCCGATGCCGACCTGGGACGACCCGGCCTACCAGGCGATCCTGCCGCCCACCGTCGACATCGCCGGTTCGGCGGGCCGGCAGGTCGAGGGCTTCGTCGACGTGGCGCACTTCGCGTTCGTCCATCACAACGCGTTCGCCGACCGCGACAACGCGGTGGTGCCGGCCTACGAGACCACGTTCACGGACGACGGGCTGCACACCGACTACTGGAGCAACGTCAGCAACTATCCCCGGTCGCTGCGACATCTCGAGCCGCCCGACTTTCGCTGGCTGCGCGCCTTCGACGTCTACCCGCCGTTCGCGGCGCGCCTCACGATCCATTTCCCCGACGAGAAGCGCCTCCACATCCTCAATCTCGCGAGCCCCGTGTCGGCCCGGAAGACCCGGCTGTTCGTGCCCATCACGCGCAACTTCGACCAGACCGGATCGCTGGACGACGTCTATGCGTTCAACGCGCAGATCTTCGCGGAGGACCAGGCGATCATCGAGCGGCAGAAGCCCGAGGACCTGCCGCTCGACCTCGCCGACGAGGCGCACTTCGCGGCCGATCGGACCTCGGCGGGCTATCGTCGGCTGTTGAAGGAGATGGGGTTGACGCTCGGCTACGTCGGCTGATGTATGTCGGCTGA
>CAZZWS010000134.1:0-11284 GCA_964657795.1 Beijerinckiaceae bacterium | reverse complement strand
TCGATGAACCAGCGTTCGATGGACGGCTCACCGCGGAACGCTTGCGGCGCGAAAGTAGAACACACGCCCCCACCACCAGCAACAGCGGGACCAGGATCGGCGACAGCCCGACGACCGTCGCGAACACGGCGATGACCAGCGCGATCGGGACCACGATCGCCACCGAGGCGAGCGCGAGCAACACCACGACCGCGACGACGATCGCGGCGACCGCCGCGAGGCCGCCGAGCGACGCCGCCAGCACCGACCCGCGCAACGTGTCGTCGCCGATCGTAAGCGTCGCGTTGTCGGTGATGCCGGCCCACTGGACGCCGAAACCGACACCGACGCCGACGGCGATCGCGACGACCACCGCGAAGAGGATGAGAAAGAGGAAGTTGCGCATGATCGTGTCGTCCTTCAAAAGGAGGGAGAGGTCGTGGGGCGATGCGACTGGTAAGGCACGGCGATCGTGACCCGGGTGCCGAGCGCAACGCCGTCGACCTGGTTGGCTTCGATCACCAGCGCCGCCTTCTCGCCGTACAGCAGCTTGAGTCGTTCGCGGATGTTGGTCAGGCCGACCCCGGTCCCCGATGTGCTGGCGCCACCGGGCGAGAAGCCCAGTCCGGTGTCGGCCACGATCACGTGCAGGTCGCCGTGCACGATCTCCGCGGCGACGTCGAGCCGGCCGCCTTCGTCCTTCGGCTCGAGGCCGTGCTTGATGGCGTTCTCGACCAGCGACTGCAGCATCATCGGCGGGAAGTCCGCGGAGCGCAGCCCCTTCGGGACCTCAAACGACACCTGCAGACGCTCTTCCATCCGCACCTTGAGGATCTCGAGATACGCGCGGACGAGGTCGGTCTCGCGCCCCAGATCCGTGACGTTCTCGCGCATCTGCGGCAATGCCGCGCGCAGGTACTGGATGAGGTTCTTCTGCATGATCGACGCGCGTGGCGGGTCGGTCTCGATCAGGTGATCGATCGACGCGAGCGTGTTGAACAGGAAGTGCGGTTCGACCTGTGCCTGCATCATCTGCATCTTCGCTTCGGAGACCTGACGCTTGAGGCTCTCGCGCTCGGCCAGCTCGGACGCCGACGCGACCGCGACGGCCGCGCGCCGCTTCGTGTTGCTCGTCGCCTTGAGGACGATCAGGTACACGAAGCCCATCACGATCAACGCCTTGATGAAGCCCCACAGCACCGCCGCAGCCGATGGCGGCGCGCGCCGGCTGGCGGCCTTGATCTCGTCGCTGATCGCACTCTGCACCTCGTCCTTCGCGTCCTCGACGGCAGCCTTGACCTGCAGCTCCATGTCGTCGGCGACGGTCTTGCGGACCCGTTCCGCATTGAGCGACGCCACCGCTGCGCGGCCGGCGGCGCGAGCCACGTCCGCCGAGGCCGCGTCCAGGTCGAGATCGGCGGCCGCGGCATCCGGCTTGGTCGACTCCGGCGTTTTCTCCGTGGCCTTGCCGGCTTCCTTCGCGGCGGCCTCGGCGTCGAGGCGGGCCGCCTCGCCTTCGAGGACGCGCACGCCGTCCTGATCGATCACGACGCGCTTGCCGTCCCTCTCGAACACGATGCCGTGACGGGTCGCGGAGGCGAGCGGTGCGATCGGCGCCAGCGGCTTCTGTGGCGCGTTCGGCGCCGCCGGCGCAGCGGGCGCTTCGGGGACCTCCGGGATCGGCACGTCGACTGCGCGCGTCGGCTTGCCCCCGATCGACGGCTGGATGTGGACGTTGTTGCCTTCGGTGCGGATCACGATGTCCACGGGTTTCCGCAGGGTCATCGGATCGATGCGGACCGTGGACGAGTTCCAGCCGGTGATGTCGCCGACGATCGACGCGCCGACCAGGATCACGAAGCCCAGCAAGCCGAGCTTCTTCCACGAGATCGTCGTGATCCAGTTCGCCGCGCCGGCATTGAAGATGCGCAGCTGGTGGCCGAAGCGGCCCAGACGTTCGGTGGCGTCGTTGGCGAAGACACCGAGGTCCTCGGCCCAGCGCTTCTGGCGCGACGGGCCTTCCTGATTGTTTTCCGGCGGAGCGTTCATCGATCGTTCACGGGTTGGTACGCGCGGTTCCATGCGCGCAGCAGTCGTCGCGCATCCATGAACGAAGCTTAGAGGCTGCTCGAAGCCCCGGAAGACCCGGGCGACACAGCGTGCGAGAGCCGCGACGAAACGCAGGACGGACGGATGGACCGTCGCGGCCAGCACGGGATCGTCCAGGCCATCGACCGAACGGCCTCGTCTGTCAGCGCGGCTTCGTCGTCTTTCGCGCGCGCGGGGCGGCTTTCTTCGCGACCGTCGCGCGACTCGCCGTCTCTCCGGATGGGGCGGACGGCGGCATCGCCGTCTGGGCGACCTTGGTGAACTGCGCCTGCAGATAGTCGAGCCATTCGTTCGACGCGGGCGCGGCGGCGGGCGACTGCGGGGTCGGATGTTCCGCGGGGCCCGGCGGTGGCGGGGTCGCCGCCGCCGGTGTCGTCAGCGCCTGGATGGCCGCGATCGTATGGCGCTGGACCTCGAGGCCCTGGATCGTCGCGCGCAGCATGCTCAAGTTGACCTCGATCCATCGTTCGGCCGCCTTCAGGTCGCCGATGCGCTTGTCGAGTTCCTCGACGTCGACCGTCGGCACCATGAAGCCCGGCAGTGCGGCGCCACCGGGCAGGCGGCTCCAGAAATCCTTGATCAGGTCGATGCCGCCCGAAAGACCCGCCATCGGCGTCGTCTGCGACGCGGTCGTCCCCGGCAACGGAAACGGCATGAACGGAAAGGCGCCGGCTTCGGGCCAGCCGGGGGTAACGGGTTTGCTCATGTCGTCTCCTGTAGGCGCGCAGCTATCATGGCGCGACACGGCGGCGCTTCGTGCCTGCTCGTGCCTGCTCCAATACCGCGCGTCGGACGAGTGTATGACAGCGCCAGCGACATGCCCTTCCCGTGTCTTCGTCTCCACCCATCCCCATGCGTCCACGACGCGCCGGCTTCAACCGCACGCGGCACTGGGCCTGGATCGTGGTGGCCGCGATCGTGGTCCATCTGCTGCTGCTGGACGCCATGCCCCGGCTCGTGATCGAACCAGCCAGCGACGAACCGGTCCTGGTGCCGTTGCGCGCGCGGCTGATGCCGGCGCTCCGGGCCGCTGCGCCGACGCCGACGCTCGAGCCGGCGCCCGCGTCGCCGGTTCCGAAGAAGTCCGCGGCCCCGATCAGACCGAAGCGGGCCGCTGCCGCGGCGGTACCGCAGACAGACGAGACCTCCGTGCCGGAGAGCTACGAAGCCGTGCCGCCGGTGACGGCGCGGCCGGACGTCGAGCCGCCGGAGCCGGTCGCCGCGGCGCCATCGACGCCTGCGATCGCTGCTGCACCGGATTTGCCATCCGCCACGCCGCCACCGGTCGCCGTGACGCCGCCGTTGTCCGCGCGCCTCGAATACAGGGCGATCTCGCAGAACGTCAAGGAGGCGAACCCGATCTACGGCAACGGCACGATCACGTGGTCGACCGCCGACGGCCATTACCGCGTGGAGCTCGACGCCACCGCGAAGGCGCTGTTCTTCAATCTCGACCTGCTGTCGTCGCACAGCGAGGGCGCGATTGGCGGAAGCGGCCTGGCGCCGGACCGCTACACCGAGAAGACGCGGCGTCGCGCGATGATCGCCGCCAACTTCAATCGTGACGCGCGCCAGTCGGTCACGTTCTCGGCATCGCCGGCCAGCGTGCCGTTGCTGGCCGGCGCCCAGGATCGCCTGTCGATCCTCTTTCAGATCGGCGGCCTGCTACTCGCCGATCCGTCGCGCGCGGTGGCCGGTTCGCGTATCGAGGTCCCGGTGGCCAACGTCCGCGACGACGTGGAGCACTGGAGCTTCGTCAGCTTCGGACCCGAAGCGATCGACAGCGGGGTCGGGCGCCTGGCGACGACCCACTTCCAGCGAACGCCGAAGCCCGGCTCGAACGATCGCACGCTCGACCTCTGGGTCGCGGACGACGGTGGTTATCCGGCGCAGGTCCGCTACACCGAACCCAACGGCAGCACCGTCACGATGACGCTCGACCGCATCGGCGCGGTCGAGTGATCGGTGGACTCCGTCAGGCCGCGCGCGCCCGGCTGATCTCCTGCACCGGCGCCTTGAACGCCGACAACAGGCTCTCGCGCAACGCGGCGGCCTTGACCATGTTGGCTTCCTTGACGTGGCCGTAACCGCGGATCTCCTCGGGCACCCGCGCCACGGCGACGGCCGCATCGACGTTGCCCGCGTCCAGCTTGGCCAGCATCATCGCGATCGTCGACTCGTACTCCTCGATCAGCGCACGCTCGGCCCTGCGCTCCGCGGTGCGGCCGAAGACGTCGAAAGCCGTGCCGCGCACGCCTTTCATCCTGGCCAGCCACCTGAACGCGGTCATCATCCACGGGCCGTACTGCTTCTTGATCAGATGGCCGTGCTCGTCGCGCTTCGAGAACAGGGGAGGCGCGAGGTTGAACTTGATGCTGATCGGCCCGTTCTTCTCGTCGGCCTCGAACTGCGCGTTGATCTTCTCCATGAACGCAGGATCGGTGTAGAGACGCGCGACCTCGTACTCGTCCTTGTAGGCCAGCAGCTTGAACCAGTAGCGGGCCACGGCTTCGGTCAGAGGCGTGGCCGTCTTGCCGCTGCTGCCGCCCAGACGCGCCTCCGCGCTGCGGACCCGATCGACCAACGCGAGGTAGCGACCGGCGTAGGCCTGGTTCTGGTAGCCGACCAGGAACTCGACACGACGCGCGATGGTTTCGTCGAGGCTGCCCGACAGCTTCTTCGAACCGTCGCGCCTGAGCTCGACGACCTCGGCCGGGAACGCGACGCGCTCGACCGCGGTCCGGTCGTGCGCCGCGCGACGTCCCCACGTGAACGCCTTCTTGTTGGCATCGACCGCTACCGCGTTGAGTTCGATCGCGCGGACGATGGCCTGCTCGGTCAGCGGGATCCAGCCCTTCTGCCACGCATAGCCGAGCATGAACGGGTTGGTGTAGAGCGCGTCGCCCATCAACGCGACGGTCAGCCTGTTGGCGTCGATCAGCTCGCAGTGGTCTGCACTGCCGACACGATCGCTGCCCAATGCGGACTGGATCTCGCCGGCGAGATCGGAGCCGGGGAATTTCCAGTCCGGATTGCGCACGAATTCGGCAGTGGGAATGTCCGCCGTGTTGATCACCGCGCGCGTCTTGCCGATCTGCATCTTCGAGATCGCCTCCGTGTTGCCGGTGACGATGATGTCGCAGCCGAGCACGAGATCGGCCTCGCCGGTCGCGATGCGCGTGGCCTGCAGGCGTTCGGGCGTGGCCGCGATCTGCACGTGGGACGCGACCTCGCCGCCCTTCTGCGCCAGACCGGCCATGTCGAGCACCGACACGCCCTTGCCTTCGAGGTGGCCGGCCATGCCGAGCAGCTGGCCGATGGTGACGACGCCGGTGCCACCGACACCCATCACGAGGATGCCGTAAGGACGCGCGACCTCCGGAACGGTCGGGATCGGCAGGTCGAACAGGCGATCGATCTCTTCGCCGACGACGTTGCTTCCCTTGCCCTTCTTCACGCGGCCGCCCTCGACCGTGACGAAACTCGGGCAGAAGCCCTTCACGCAGCTGAAGTCCTTGTTGCACGACGACTGGTTGACGACGCGCTTGCGGCCGAACTCGGTCTCGAGCGGCTCGACCGACAGGCAGTTGGACTTGACCGAGCAGTCGCCGCAGCCTTCGCAGACCAGGTCGTTGATGAACACGCGCTTGGCCGGGTCCGGGAACAGCGGCTTGCCGTCGACGATCTTCTTGCGGCGACGACGCTTCTCCGACGCGCAGGTCTGGTCGTAGATGAGGATGGTCGTGCCTTCGATCTCGCGCAGCTCGCGCTGGAGCTTGTCCAGTTCGTCGCGGTGATGGACCGTCACGCCTTCGGCGAGATGGTTGTCGTGCAGCGGCCCGAGCTTCTTCGACTTCTTGCCGGTGGCGATGGCCATCGACCCTTCCTCGTTCTGGATCACGCGCTGCTTCGTGTCCCAGTGCCCATCGTATTTCTCGGGCTCGTCGGTCACGACGATGATCTTCTTCGCGCCCTCGGCCGCCATCTGCCGCGTGATCTGCGGCACGGTCAGCGACCCGTCGGTGGCCTGCCCGCCGGTCATCGCGACCGCGTCGTTGAACAGGATCTTGTAGGTGATGTTGACCTTGGCCGCGATCGACGCGCGGATGGCCAGGATGCCGCTGTGGAAATACGTCCCGTCCCCGAGGTTGGAGAAGATGTGCTTCTCGTTCGTGAACGGCGCCTGCCCGATCCACGGCGTCCCTTCGCCGCCCATCTGCGTGAACGTCTCGGTGCGGCGGTCGGGCATCCAGACCGTCATGTAGTGGCAGCCGATGCCGGCCACCGCGCGCGAGCCTTCGGGCACGCGCGTCGACGTGTTGTGCGGGCAGCCCGAGCAGAAGAAGGGCTTCCGCTCCGTGATGACGCGGGGCCGTGCCAGCGCCTTCTCCTTCGCATCGATGACCGCGAGACGCGCGTCGATGCGCGTGCGGACATCGGCCGGCAGGTCGAACTGCGCGAGACGGCTGGCGATGGCCTTCGCGATCGACGCCGGCGACAGCTCGTACTTGGCCGGCAGCAGCCAGTTGCCCTGCGGGATCGACCACTCGCCGCCCTGCTTGTCGTCGAACTTGCCGAAGACCCGGGGACGCGCGGCCTCGCTGTAGTTGTAGAGCTCTTCCTTGAGCTGGTACTCCAGCATCTGGCGCTTCTCTTCGACGACCAGGATCTCCTCGAGACCGGTCGCGAACTCGCGCACGTGATACGCGTCGAGCGGCCACACCACGCCGACCTTGAAGAGCCGGATGCCGAGCATCGCGCACTCCTGTTCGCCGAGGCCGAGGTCCTCCAGCGCCTGGCGCGTGTCGAGATAGGCCTTGCCGCTCGACATGATGCCGAAGCGGGCATGCGGCGAATCCCAGACGACGTGGTTGAGCTTGTTGGCGCGCACGTACGCCATCGCCGCGTACCACTTGAAGTCCATCAGCCGCGCTTCCTGCTCTAGCGGACTGTCCGGCCAGCGGATGTTCAGGCCGCCGGGCGGGAGGATGAAGTCCTCGGGCAGCTTGATGTCGACGCGGTCGGGATCGATGATCACCGACGCCGAAGCCTCGACGACGTCGGTCACGACCTTGAAGCCGACCCACAGTCCCGAGTAGCGGCTCATCGCATACGCATGCAGGCCGAGGTCGAGATATTCCTGCACCGTGGACGGGAAGAACGTCGGAATGCCGCAGGCCTTGAAGATGTGGTCCGACTGATGCGGCAACGTCGACGACTTGGCCGAGTGGTCGTCGCCGGCCAGCACCAGCACGCCGCCGTGCTTCGACGTGCCCGCCGCATTGGCGTGCTTGAAGACGTCGCCGCTGCGGTCGACGCCGGGACCCTTGCCGTACCACATCGCGAAGACGCCGTCGTACTTCGCCTGCGGGGTCATGTTGACCTGCTGCGAGCCCCACACCGACGTCGCCGCGATGTCCTCGTTGAGGCCGGGCTGGAACGCGATGTGATGTTGCTCCAGATGCTTCTTGGCTTTCCACAGCGTCTGGTCGACCGATCCGAGCGGCGACCCGCGATAGCCGGACACGAAGCCCGCGGTGTTGAGCCCCGCCCGCGCGTCGCGCTCGTGCTGCAGCATCAACAGACGCACCAGGGCCTGCGTGCCGTTCATGTACGCGCGGCCGCTGGCCAGCGTGTACTTGTCGTCGAGCGTGACGCGACCGAGAGCTTCGTGAAGCTCGGGCGTCAGGTGATGGGGCGATAGCGGCGCGTTCATGCAGTTCCTCAAAAATCGTGTTTTCGGGATCGCGGGACGCCATGGGCATCCGGCGGAGCCGACACGCGTCTCGTGAACGCGGGTCGCTGACGAGTGCGCGTTGCAACGACGCGCACGAGGGGCTTCAGGCGAAGCCAGTCGGCGATGTTATCCGCAAATCCTTGACGCCTCAATGATTGGCGAACACATCGTTCTCGTCGCGTGCACGCCTAGAATGGCGACTGCCTTGATTTCGATAAGTCGCTGCAAGCGACGCGAGGAGACCGCCGCAATGACCGCCGTATCCCATCCAGTCGCCAATCCAGTCGAGCCTCCGACCTCCAGGGTCGGCGACGTGCTCCGCGTGACCAGCGGCAACTTCCTCGAACAGTTCGACTTCTTCCTGTTCGGCCTGTTCGCGGCCGACATCGGCAACGCGTTCTTCCCGGTCTCCAGCGAATTCGCCCGATTGATGCTGACCTTCGCCGTGTTCGGCGCGGGCTTCCTGATGCGCCCGCTCGGCGCCATCGTCCTCGGCGCCTACATCGACACCGTCGGCCGCCGCAAGGGCCTGATCGTCACGCTCGCGCTGATGGCCAGCGGCACGATCCTGATCGCCTTCGTGCCGGGCTACGCGACCATCGGCCTGCTGGCGCCGGCCCTGGTGCTGATCGGCCGTCTGCTGCAGGGCTTCTCGGCCGGCGCGGAACTCGGCGGCGTGTCGGTCTATCTGGCCGAGATCGCGCCACCCGGCAGGAAGGGCTTCTTCGTCAGCTGGCAGTCGGCCAGTCAGCAGGTGTCGATCATCCTCGCGGCCGCGCTGGGCTTCGGTGTCCGCGAGTACCTGACCGCCGCCCAGGTCGACGCTTGGGGCTGGCGCATCCCGTTCCTGGTCGGCTGTCTGACGGTCCCGGTCATCTTCATCCTGCGCCGCACGTTGCAGGAGACCGACGCGTTCAAGGCGCGCACGCATCATCCGAAGGTGCCCGAGGTGCTGCGTTCGATGGTCACCAACTGGCAGGTCGTGATCGCCGGGATGCTGATGGTCGCGATGACGACGACGGCGTTCTACCTCATCACCGTGTACACGCCGACGTTCGGCAAGAGCGTGCTGCACCTGACGGCCCGGGACGCGCTGATCGTCACCTTCTGCGTGGGCATCTCCAACTTCATCTGGCTGCCGATCGGCGGCACGATCGCCGACCGCATCGGCCGGAAGCCACTTCTCGTCACAACGACGATCCTGACCATCCTGTCGGCCTATCCGATGATGAGCTGGCTGGCGAGCGCACCGAGCTTCCTGCGCATGCTCGAAGTCGAGTTGGTGCTGTCGGCGCTGTACGGCCTCTACAACGGGGCGATGGTCGTCGCCCTCACCGAGGTCATGCCGGTCGAGGTCCGTGTCGTCGGATTCTCGCTCGCTTACAGCCTGGCCACCGCGCTCTTTGGCGGTTTCACGCCGGTCATCTCGACCTGGCTGATCGAGACCACGAAGGATCGTGCCGCGCCGGGCATCTGGCTCACCATCGCGGCGGTCTGCGGACTGGGGTCGACGCTGTGGCTCTTCCGCAAGGCGTCGGTCGAGCGACGGGCGGCATCGCTCGCGCACTGAGGCGCATCCGGATGCACGTCGTCGCATCGCGAGGCATCCGCATGGAAATGGAGACCCCTTGCCCGACAGCATCGTCGACGATCCGCGCCTGATCGCCCCGCGCGGCGTCCGCCGCACCGAGCTGCCGGACGGCGCGTTCCTGCTCGAATCGCCCGAACAGCTCGGTCCGTGTGCGAAGCGCATCGGCGACTGGCTCGAACGATGGGCCGTCGAGACGCCGCACGCGCCGGCGTTCGCCGAGC
The DNA here is from genome assembly GCA_964657795.1 of Beijerinckiaceae bacterium. Taxonomy (GTDB): domain Bacteria; phylum Pseudomonadota; class Gammaproteobacteria; order Burkholderiales; family Burkholderiaceae_D; genus CAHJXF01. The sequence goes on along the minus strand of CAZZWS010000134.1, from coordinate 1,647 downwards.
CGGATGGCACGGGCGGCTGGCGCACGCTGACCTGGGCCGAACTGCGCGCCAGCGTGGGACGCGTGGGCCAGGCGTTGCTCGATCTGCGCCTGCCGGACGACCGACCCATCGTCGTGTTGTCCGACAACGGCCTCGAACATCTCGTGTTGTCGCTCGCGGCGATGCACGTGGGTCGGATCACGGCCACGGTGTCGAGCGCGTACTCCCGTCTCGCCAACGGCGACTTCGCGCGCATCCACCGCATTCTCGAGGCGCTCGACCCGGCGCTGGTCTACGCGTCGGACGCATCGGTGTACGGCCCGGTGCTGGTCGACTGCGGGATCGACGCTCCGGCCGTGTTCGGTACCAACGCCGACACGCATGCCGGTGCGCTCGATTTCGCGACCCTCGCCGCGACGACGGAGACCGCGGCGGTGCGGGACGCGTTCGATCGCATCGGTCCGGACACGGTCGCCAAGTACCTGCTCACCTCGGGATCGACCGGCCATCCGAAGGTCGTGATCAACACGCATCGCATGCTGTGCGCCAACCAGCAGATGCTCGGGCAGACGCTGCGCTTCCTCGACCTCGAGAAGCCGGTCCTGCTCGACTGGCTGCCGTGGAGTCATACCTTCGGCGGCAATCACAACGTCAACCTGGTGCTGCGTTCGGGCGGCACGCTCTACATCGACGACGGGCGCCCGATGCCCGGACTCGTCGATCGCACCATCGCGCATCTGCGCGACGTGCAGCCCACGATCTACTTCAACGTGCCGCGCGGCTACGAGATTCTGCTGCCCGCGCTCCAAGCCGATCGCGAACTCGCCGCCTACTTCTTCGGCCGGTTGCGCATGCTGTTCTATTCCGGCGCCGGCATGCCCGCGTCGACCTGGCGTCGGCTCGTGGCGGTGGCCGCGAGCGTGCGCGACGAGCCGCTGTGGCTGACGACGTCGTGGGGCGCGACGGAGACCGCACCGGCCATCACGTTCGTCAACTGGCACATCGACGGCCCCGGCGTCATCGGCCTGCCGATGCCCGGCGTGCGCGTCAAGTTCGTCCCGAACGGCAACAAGCTCGAGATGCGGGTTGCCGGGGACCACGTCTTCCCCGGCTATCGCAACGACGCCGAGGCCACGCGCGCCGCGTTCGACGACGACGGGTTCTATCGCATCGGCGACGCCGGCTATCTCGCCGACGACGCGGACCCGCTGCGCGGCATCGTCTTCGACGGGCGCGTGGCCGAAGACTTCAAGCTCGCGTCCGGCACGTGGGTCTCGGTCGGTACGTTGCGGCTGCGCGCGATCTCGGCGCTGGCGCCGCACGTGCAGGACGTCGTCGTCACCGGTCACGACCGCGACGAGATCGGCCTGCTCGTCTTCGTCGCCGCCTCGGGACGTGCGCTCGACGCCGCGGCATTGCGCACGCACGTCCGTCGCGGCCTCGCCACGCTCGCGGCGGATGGCGGCGGATCGTCGCGCACGCCCGCGCGTGCCCTGCTGCTGTCGGATGCGCCGAGCATCGCGGACGGGGAGATCACCGACAAGGGCTATCTCAACCAGCGCGTCCTGCTTTCGCGCCGCGCCGCCGAGGTCGATCTGCTGCACGGGTCGACGCCCGACGACCGCGTCATCGTTCCCTGAGGCCACCATGTCCGAATCTTCTGCGACC
>CAZZWS010000133.1:0-11331 GCA_964657795.1 Beijerinckiaceae bacterium | reverse complement strand
TGGTGCGGAACGGCGACACGGCCTTTTCGATCGCGCGGGCCAACAAGCCCGACAGCGTGTCGCTCGACCAGATGCTCGCGACGCTCTATCGCGACAACCCGCAGGCCTTCGGCGGCAACATCAATCGACTGATGGCCGGCACGTCGGTCAAGCTGCCCGACGCCGCGAGCGCGCAAGCGGTCGATGGGCCGGAAGCCCGTCGCATCATCGCGCAGAGCGCCAACTTCGGCAGCTATCGTGAACGTCTCGCGCAGAACGCCGCGACGGCGCCGACCTCGCGCGCCAGTGGACAGCAGGCCTCGGGTCGCCTGTCGACCCAGGTTCAGGACAACAGCACCGCCGCGATCGATGCCCGTGATCGCCTGCAGCTGTCGCGGCCGGACGCGACGCGTTCCGCGACCACGGCCCCGGCGACCGGTCCCCGCACCGGCGTCGCAGGGCCGTCGACCGAGGAACTCGCGGCCAAGGACCGCGAACTGACGGAGAGCCGTTCGCGGCTCGCCCAACTCGAGAAGAACGTCGCCGACCTGCAGCAGTTGCTGAAGCTCAAGAGCCAGACGCTGGCCGAACTGCAGAAGAACGGCGGCAAGCCCGCGGATGTCGCGGCGACGGCGCCGATGCCCGCCGCCGCGCCCGCTGCGACCTCGTCTTCGACCGCGACCCCGGCGCCGGCCATCGTGCCGCCGACCGTCGTGTCACCGGCCCCGCCGCCGGTGCCTCCGGCGACCACGGCTCCCGAGACGACGAGCACCGCCAGCCCTCCCACCTCTGCGCCGACCCCGGCTCCGGTCCCCGCGCCGACCCCGCCCGCGCCGACCAAGGCCGCACCCGCTCCGATCCCGGCGTCGTCCGCGAGCGACGGCACGTGGTACGACGCGCTGCTCGACAACACGCTGTTGCTGGCCGGGCTGATCGTCCTGGCGCTGCTGCTGATCGGATACGGCCTCGTGACGATGCGTCGGCGACGCAAGCTGGCGAGCTTCGAGGACAGCATCTTCGTCGACAACAGCGTGTTGCATGCCAACTCGGTCTTCGGCACCACGGGCGGTCAGTCGGTCGACACGGCCAACAGCGGTTTCCATTCCAACTTCGTGCCGGTCGGCGGCAGCCTGCCGGAGCAGAGCGAAGTCGACCCGGTCGCCGAGGCCGACGTGTACATCGCGTACGGTCGCGACGCGCAGGCCGAGGAGATCCTCAAGGAAGCGCTGCGCGCCGATGGCACGCGCCAGGCGGTGCGCCTCAAGCTGCTGGAGATCTACGCCAAGCGCGGCGACGCCAAGAGCTTCGAGACCACGGCTTCCGAGCTCTACGCGGCCACCGGTGGCGAAGGCGACGACTGGAAGCAGGCAGCGACGCTCGGCGCGTCCATCGACCCGCGCAACCCGCTCTACAGCGAGACCGCGATGGCCGCCGGCGCAGCGGCGCCCTTCGCGGCTCCGTTCGCAGCGCCGGTCGCCTCCCCGAGCGTCAGCAGCGCGTCATCGGCCGCCAACCGTACGGCCGCCCTCGCCGCCGCGCAGGCTGCGTTCGCCATGTCCGATATCGGCAGCGGCGCGTCCGTCGAGCGGGCTCCCGCACCGGCATCGGCCGATCACACGCGGACCGATCCGCTGCCGCGTGCCATGACGGCATCGGCTGCACCGCCGCCGTCGATGGATCTCGATTTCGATCTCGGCCTCGGGGGCAACGGCAGCGTCGCTCCTTTGCATGCGACAGCGGCTCCGGTCTCGCCGGCGCCCGCCGCGGACGACGAGATCTTCGACTTCGACACCAGCGAATCGTCGAAGTCCCTGGTCGATCCGTTCACCGCATCGGCTTTCGGCGGCAGCGATGCGTCGACGCGGACCGCGGTCAATCTGCCGGCCTTCCGCGCACGGACCGAGCAGCCGTCGTCCGGCGATCGGCCCGCCGCGCCGCCGCCCGTCGACGACGACGGGTTCACCGCATCCGACATCTTCGGGTCGAGCATCATCGCGGAAAGCGAGCCGTATGCGGGAACGCCGCGCGACCTGCCTGCATCGCCGCCCCGCTCGTCGGACTTCCGCCCCGATCCCCACGCCAACGCGTTCGAGAAGACCGAGCCCCTCGATGCCTTCAACAAGATCAACCTCGATCTCGACGACGATGGCTACGGCTCGCCCGAGAAGTCCGACTTTGGCGCCAAGACCGAGGTATGGCAGGCGATGGCCACCAAGCTCGATCTGGCGCTCGCGTACAGCGACATCGGCGACAAGGAGGGCGCTCGCGAGCTGCTCGAGGAAGTCGTGCGCAACGGCGACGAGACGCAGTCCGATCGCGCGCGCACGCTGATCGGTCAGCTCGACTGATCTCGATCGATCGGGGGCGGCTTTCGGTCCTGCCGCCGCTCATGACGCGTTCGAGCGGCTGTCAGGCGCCGTTGTCGTTGCAAGGTGTCGACTCCGTTTCGTTGTCGTCGTCGTTGTCGCCGTCGTCGCTCTCGCTGTCGTTGTCACCGACGCGCCGCCGATGACGCGCATCGCGCTGGGCCTGCAGTACGACGGTCGAGCCTGGCACGGCTGGCAGTCGCAGCCCGATCGCAAGACGGTGCAGGACGAGCTCGAGAGCGCGTTGTCGCGCTTCGCGAACCGGCCCGTCAGGACGGCGTGCGCGGGCCGCACCGATACCGGCGTGCACGCGCTCGGTCAGGTCGTCCATTTCGATACCGACGCGTCGCGTACGCAGAACGGCTGGGTGCGCGGCGTCAATGCGCTGCTGCCTCCGTCGATCGCCGTGACCTGGTCGGCGCCCGTCGACGAACGCTTCGACGCACGCTTCGACGCCATCGGCCGCACGTATCACTACCTGCTGCTCAACCAGCCGACGCGTTCGCCGCACTGGACTGGCCGGGCCGGATGGACGCACGCCGTCCTCGACCTCGACGCGATGACCGAGGCCGCGGCAGCGCTGGTCGGCACGCACGATTTTTCGTCGTTCCGCAGTTCCGAATGCCAGGCGAAGTCGCCGATCAAGACGATGGACGCGGTGCGCATCGAACGCAGCGGCGACTTCGTCCGCTTCACGTTCGAGGCCACGGCGTTCCTGCATCACATGGTCCGCAACCTCGTCGGCACGCTGATCGCGATCGGCCGGGGCCGGCACGGCGCGGCGTGGTTGCGAGAACTGATCGAGGCTCGTGATCGCACGCGCGCCTCGCCCACGTTCATGCCCGATGGCCTGTATCTCGCGCAGGTGCGCTACCCGGAGCGTATCGTGCTGCCTCCGCCGGTCGCGTTCGCGCAGATCCACGCCGGCTTTCCGCATCCGTCGTCGTGACATGCACGACCCTGCACGAACCACCCGCGCCTTGAATTTCCTCACCCCGGACGCCGATCCCGCGACGCGACGTACCCGCATCAAGCTCTGCGGCATGACGCGCGACGAAGACGTCGCAGCCGCGGTCGCGCTGGACGTCGATGCGCTCGGCTTCGTGTTCTATCGACCCAGCCCCCGCTGCGTGACGATCGAAGAGGCTGCTCGCCTCGTGTCGCGCGTGCCGCCCGGCATCGCGACGGTCGGCCTCTTCGTCGATGCGGCGCCCGACGAGATCGACGCGGTCCTCGACGCCGTGCCGCTGAGCCACCTCCAGTTCCACGGCGACGAGGCGCCCGTGCCGCGCGATGCGTTCCGCGTGCCGCATCTCCAGGCCGCACGGGTCGTGCCCGGCCTCGATTTGCTAGACTTCGCGGCCGCGCACGATGGAGCCGACGCACTGCTCCTCGATACGCACAGCGCCGCCTACGGCGGCTCCGGAAAGGTCTTCGATTGGTCGCTCGTCCCGCCCCAGCTCATCGGCGCCTCGTCGCACACGGCGCGCGTCGGCGCGCGTCGGGTCGTTTTGAGTGGTGGCTTGAGCGCAGCAAACGTCGCTGACGCGATTCGTCGCATCCGGCCCTGGGCCGTCGATACCTCGTCGGGAATCGAACGCGCCAAGGGTATCAAGGACCCGGCCGCGATGCAGTCGTTCGTCGCCGCGGTCCGTGCCATCGATCGCACCTTTCCAGAGAACTGAATCATGGGCATGACCACGATGGCCGCGTCGCACGCGGCCCGCAACGCATTGGACTCGGGTGCAACCGCGTCCCTGTCCGCAAGACCCGATGCGCGCGGCCACTTCGGCCGCTACGGCGGCCGCTTCGTCTCCGAGACGCTGATGCGCGCGCTCGACGAACTCGATGCCGCCTACGCGCACTTTCGCGAGGATCCGGCGTTCAGGGCCGAACTCGAGGACGAGCTCGCCCACTTCGTCGGCCGGCCGAGCCCGATCTATCACGCGAAGCGCTGGAGCCAGGAACTCGGCGGGGCGCAGATCTGGCTCAAGCGCGAGGACCTCAATCACACCGGTGCCCACAAGATCAACAACACGGTCGGGCAGGCGTTGCTGGCCAAGCGGATGGGCAAGCCGCGCGTGATCGCCGAGACCGGCGCAGGGCAGCACGGGGTCGCCAGCGCGACGGTGGCCGCGCGCTTCGGCATGGAGTGCGTCGTCTACATGGGCAGCGAGGACGTGGCGCGTCAGGCCGCCAACGTGCATCGCATGCATCTGCTCGGCGCGCGCGTGGTGCCGGTCGAGTCGGGATCGAAGACGCTGAAGGATGCGCTGAACGAGGCGATGCGCGACTGGGTCACGAACGTCGAGCACACGTTCTACATCCTCGGCACGGTTTCCGGTCCGCATCCGTATCCGATGATGGTGCGCGACTTCAACGCGGTGGTCGGCAAGGAATGCCGCTGGCAGATGCCGCAGCGTGCCGGCCGTCAGCCCGACGTGATCGTGGCTTGCGTCGGCGGCGGCAGCAACGCGATGGGCATCTTCCACGACTATGTCGACGACGAAGCGGTGGCGCTGGTCGGGGTCGAGGCGGCCGGTGACGGCATCGACACGCCCCGTCATGCGGCCAGCCTGCAGCGCGGCTCGCCCGGCGTGCTGCACGGCAATCGCACGTACATCCTGCAGGACGATCGTGGCCAGATCGTCGAGACGCACTCGATCTCGGCCGGCCTCGACTATCCCGGTGTCGGCCCGGAACACGCATGGCTGAAGGACACCGGTCGTGCCACCTACGTCGGCGCGACGGACGCCGAGGCGCTCGCCGCGTTCCACGCGTGCTGCCGCATCGAAGGCATCATCCCGGCCCTCGAGTCGAGCCACGCGCTCGCGCATGCGATGAAGCTGGCGCCGACGATGGACCGCGACCGCATCATCCTCGTCAACCTCTCGGGGCGGGGGGACAAGGACCTGCACATCGTGCGTGAGGCGGAGGGACGGGCATGATCTCCCTCGGTCGTTTATTTCTTGTCACCCCGGCGAAGGCCGGGGCCCAATTCGACGTAGTTGAAACCGGGTCCCGGCATTCGCCGGGATGACACCCACCATGACCAACCGCATCACCACCCGCTTCGGACGCCTGAGGGCCGACCAGCGCACCGGCCTCATCCCGTACATCGCCGCCGGTGATCCGTCCGCCGACATCACCGTCGACCTGATGCATGCCCTCGCCCGCGCCGGCTCCGACGTGATCGAGCTGGGCGTCCCGTTCTCCGACCCGTCGGCCGACGGCCCCGTGATCCAGCGCGCCGCCGAGCGCGCGATCCGCAACGGCGTCGGCCTCGTCGAGACACTGGATTGCGTCGCCCGCTTCCGTCGCGACGACGATGCGACGCCGGTCGTGCTGATGGGCTACGCCAACCCGTTCGAGCTGCTCGCTGCGACGCTCGGGGGCCTCGGCCCGTTGGCGGCGCGCCTGCGCGACGCGGGGGTCGATGGCGTGCTCGTGGTCGACTATCCCACGGAGGAGTCCGAGGACTTCGCGGCGGCGCTGCACGCGGTCGGACTGGCCACGATCTACCTGCTCGCGCCGACGTCGAGCGACGCGCGCATCGAAGCCGCGGCGCGCGCGGCATCGGGTTATCTGTATTACGTCAGCCTCAAGGGCATCACCGGTTCGGCCGGTCTCGACGTGGCATCGATCGCCTCGCGGATCCCGCTGATCCGTCGCCACACCGACATCCCGATCGGCGTGGGCTTCGGCATACGCGATGCGGCGAGCGCGGTCGCGGTCGGCGAACTCGCGGACGCCGTCGTGATCGGAAGTCGTATCATCGAGGCCATCGAGAGCGCGCCGCAGGAGCAGATCTTGAAGCGGGTCGAAGCGTTCCTGCGAGACATCCGCGAGGCTCTCGATCATGCGAGCCGGTCGCGTCACGGCGCGTTGTCCGCATGACGATCGGACCGCCGGACATCGACCTTTCGGGGATCACGGAGAAACCACCCATGAGCTGGATCGAGAAGCTGCTGCCGCCGCGCATCCAACGCAACGACGGCGCACAACGCCGCATCCCCGAGGGTCTGTGGGTCAAGTGTCCGTCCTGCGAAGCGGTGCTCTACAAGACCGACCTCGAACAGAACTGCATGGTCTGTCCGAAGTGCGACCACCACATGCGGATGGGTGCGCGGCAGCGGATCGATGCGCTGCTCGACGGCGAGGGGCGCTACGAGGTCGGCCGCGACACCTTGCCGATCGACTCGCTCAAGTTCAAGGACAGCAAGAAGTACCCCGATCGACTCAAGGAAGCGATGGAGTCGACCGGCGAGACCGACGCGATGGTCGTGATGGCCGGTGCGATCCACACGGTTCCCGTCGTCGCTGCCGTCTTCGAATTCGGCTTCATGGGCGGCTCGATGGGCTCGGTGGTCGGCGAACGCTTCGCGCGCGGCGTGCAGACCGCGATCGAGCAGAAGGTTCCGTTCATCTGCGTGACGGCGAGCGGCGGCGCGCGCATGCAGGAAGGTCTGCTGTCGCTGATGCAGATGGCCAAGACCACCGGCATGCTGACCAAGCTGTCACAGGCGAGGCTGCCGTTCATCAGCGTGCTGACCGATCCCACGATGGGCGGCGTCTCCGCCAGTTTCGCGTTCATGGGCGACGTGGTGATGGCCGAACCGCACGCGCTGATCGGCTTCGCGGGGCCGCGCGTGATCGAGCAGACGGTGCGCGAGAAGCTGCCCGAGGGCTTCCAGCGCTCCGAGTTCCTGCTGCAGAAAGGCGCGATCGACATGATCGTCGACCGTCGCAAGATGAGGGACGAGATCGCGCGACTGCTGGCGTTGCTGTTGAAGCAGCCGTCGGACGTGGTGGGTTGACGCGCGTTTCTGGGAGCTGCGTTACGAGTTCGCCCTTCAGGTGATCGCGATCTCCAGGTCGTCGGAGGGAGTCGTCGACTCGTTCGATGCGACGTTCTACATTGCGGTCGACTTGAAGGTTTGGCCAACTTGTCGTGCCGAGGACGAGGTTAGCGATCCGTCGCGAAGCGAGGTTCTGCTGCTAGCGCAGATCGTGTCGGTCGTGACCCCGACATCGAATCCTTCCGCCTCGGCAACGGAGAGAAGGTCGCCGTTGTTGAGCGTGGACCGGCCTCGCTCGTTAGCCGTGACGACCACGTGACCCACGAGCACCCGGCGCAGCGGCACGGGCGTTCCCTGATCGAAGAGGACACGCACTCAGGCGGGGGCGAGTGCGCTGCGCGCAACGTGTTCCAGAACCACGCGAGACTGGACGAGCATCACGCCCGGAAAGAGTTCGGGCAATTCCTCGACGGGAACGCCGCCTTCGAGATTCTGGAACAGCGCATTGCGCTGACGTCGCTCACATGCGTGCAGCGATCTTGATGACGTCGCGTCAGACTGAACGCTTCGCCTTGCGCCCGAAGACACCAAGTCCAACGGCACCCGCGGCCAACAGCAGCCCCACATCCGGCTCCGGGATCGCGCCTTGAGCGGACAGCGTCAGTTCCGCTGCCAACGCCAGCTCCTGCGCGACCGGCGCCGAGATGCCGAGCGCATAAGCCGCGGACGATGTGTTCGACGAATCGAATTCGCTCAACAGCGTCTCCGGATTGATTCCGGTGATCTGGCCGAACAACACGAGTGCATTGAGGTAGTCGCCGTACGCGCTCGGGTGATAGCCGACCGGCACCGTGCAGCAGGCGAGCAGCGGGTCGCTGTCCCAGAGGTCGATCTGACCGGCTGGTTCATTGATCAGATACGGGTTCTGTTCGGCCAGGCCCAGACGGATGGCCGTGACCCACGCGTCGCCGGCATTCGCCACGCCGACCTTGCTGCCGTTCGGGTTGGCCGCGTTGAACGCGGCCGCTTCGCCGAAGTAGGCGTTGTGCAGATCCGATGCCATCGCGCCGATCGGGTCGGTGTCGCCGATGTACGGCGCGTAGGCCTTGTTGCCGTTCTGCTGGGCCATGGTGCTGGTCCCGACGATCGGCTCGTTCGCGTTGCTGCTGGTGTAGCCGTAGGCGGCCAGTGGCGGCGTTTCGTACAGCGTGATCTTGGCATTGGGGACGCTGGCGGCCGCATCGGCCTGATCGATCTTCGTGACGATGCCGTTCACGGCGGACGTGAAGTTGCCGGGATTGCCACGCGTCGGAACGGTCGCTCCGTTGACGGTGATCGTCGACGGCAACGGCGTGAAGCTCTGGTCCTGGAGCACGACCTGATTCCACTTCGACTGCGTGATCAAGGGCAGATCGGCCTTCGACGTGCCGTTCAGATACCCGTTGAGCGTGGCGGCGCTGACGGCGATCAGCGACACGTTGTAGTTCAGCCCGAGGTCTTTCGTGAACTGCAGGAAGATGCCCGAGGCCCCGCTGAACGGACCGACTTCCGTGTACTGCGACGATGGATTGGCCTGCAGATAGGCGAGCTTATCGGCCAGCGTCGCACCCGGTGTGTTGGCGCTGGTCGGCGTGACGGCCGGACCGCCTTCGACCGTTCCCGCACACCCGGCCGTCGGGCAGAGCAGGTCGTGAACGACGCCGTTTCCTGCCGCGTTGGCGGGTCCGGCGTTGTAGTTGAGGGCGCCCGGATAGCGGCCGTGCGTGAAGCTGTTGCCGACGAAGAGGACGTTGATCGGGTCCGCGGTGGCCGTCAGCGGGGCGACGGCGAGGCCGATGAGCATCACGGCCGCTTGCGATTTGAGTCCTGCCAACATCGTTCGTCTCCTGGTGTCCGGCGTGAGACCGCATCGAAGCGGTTGCCGTCTCGTTTTGTTCGGCCGACGAACGCACGGTCCATGCCCGTGTAGACAGGCGCTTGATAAGTCGCACCTTTGCGCGGCGACAGCGGCGTCCGGACCGCAGGTGTGTAAGCCGCATCGACAGGAACCTGTGCGATCGAGCAAGTCGCGACAATAAGCATTGCTTACGATCGACGACCTCATGAAAGGCGTGCGACGCAATCGCACCGCTGACAAGATCGAGGACGAACTTTGAGAGGGCTTCGAGCATTTCGTCGCGATGATGGACGGGTGGGCCTAGTTGCGACGAAGGGAGGCGAAGCCTCGACGAAGGACGCCGGTCGACACGATCTTCGTCGCCATCGTCCTCAGCTCGGCCGCAACAACACGATCAACGCTCCGCCGCCGCCGTCGTGCTCCCGCGCCTGGCAGAACGCGAGCACTTCGTCCTTCTGCGTCAGCCAGCTCTTCACCTTGCCTTTCAGCACCGGCTGCTTGCCGACCGAGCCGTGACCCTTGCCGTGAACGATGCGGACGCAGCGGTGCTGTTGCCGGACGGCCTCGCGCAGGAAGCTCGCGACGAGGTCGCGCGCCCCCTCGGTCCGCCAGCCGTGCAGGTCGATCTCGGACTGCACGATCCAGTCGCCGCGCCGCAGCTTCCGCAGGATCTCGACGCCGACCCCGGCCCGGCGCCACGAGGTCTGTTCGTCGACGTCCAGCACCGCGTCCGGATCGAAACCATCCGACAGGGATTCCTCCAGCGCCGCGGCCTCGTCGATGTGACGCTGGCGCGCGATCGGCTCCGGCGGCGTCGGGCGATGCGTCGCGCGCGCCGCGCGCTTGAGGGGCGCGACCGCGCCGACCGCGTCCCGGAAGAGATTGGCCTCGCGCGCGGTGGAGGCCGCGGCGACCGCCGCTTCGCGCGCGCGCTTCTCCTTCGCGGCCGCGTCCGCCTGGAGCGTGTCGCGCAGCGTCGCGAGATCGGCGAGTCCTTGGAGGCGGGCTTTCATCGGGTCAGGGCGAGTCGGTAGATCGACGGATCGAAGGATAGTCGAACGTTCCCGCCACGATCGTCCGACCGTCGCATCGCTTCGTCGGCGGACGAGGCCGGCGTGATGGGCCGCCGTGCGAGGTCGAACCGCCGAGCCTACCGCTTCACCAGATGGCCGCGCCCGTCGCCATCCGCGCGGATTCGGCTCGTCAGACGATCGCGACCGATTCGTCTTCAGGCACCGGCATGTCGAGATTCTCGAGAAAGCGCTGCGCGTCGAGCGCCGCCATGCACCCGGTACCCGCGCTCGTGATGGCTTGGCGATAGACGTGATCCTGCACGTCGCCGGCCGCGAACACGCCGGGGATGCTGGTCTCGGTGGCCTGGCCGGTCAGACCGCCCTTCGTGACGATGTAGCCGTTGTGCATCTCGACCTGACCCTGGAAGATTTCCGTGTTGGGACGGTGGCCGATCGCGATGAAGACACCGGACAGCGCGATGTCCGTCGTCGAGCCGTCGCTGGTCGACGCGATGCGCATGCCGGTCACGCCCGAGTCGTCGCCGAGCACCTCGTCGAGGCGCGCGTTCCACTTGATGTCGACCACGCCGGCCTTCTCCTTTTCCTTCAGCCGGTCGATCAGAATCGCCTCTGCGCGGAACTTCTCGCGGCGATGGATGACCGTCACCTTGCTCGCGATGTTGGACAGGTACAGCGCCTCCTCGACCGCGGTGTTGCCGCCGCCGATGACGGCCACTTCCTGGCCCTTGTAGAAGAAGCCGTCGCAGGTCGCGCAGCCCGACACGCCGCGGCCCATGAACGCCTCTTCCGACGGCAGGCCGAGATACATCGCCGACGCGCCGGTCGCGATGATCAGCGTGTCGCACGTGTAGTGCGCCGCGTCGCCCATCAGCGTGAACGGCCGCTGCTTGAGGTCGACCGTGTGGATGTGGTCGAACACGATCTCGGTGTCGAAGCGCTCGGCGTGCGCGAGGAAGCGCTGCATCAGTTCGGGTCCCTGGACGCCGTCGGCGTCGGCCGGCCAGTTGTCGACCTCGGTCGTGGTCATCAGCTGGCCGCCCTGCGCGATGCCGGTGATCAGCATCGGCTTGAGGTTGGCGCGGGCGGCGTAGACGGCGGCGGTGTAGCCGGCCGGGCCGGAGCCGAGGATGAGGACGCGCGCGTGCTTGGGTGCGGACATGTTCGGAATGGCGAAGAGGAGCGGTGCGATCGGGATGACAGGGATTTGCCGGCGCCGCGGAGCGACGCGCCGTGCCGGGCGATCGTCGATCGCCCCG
>CAZZWS010000132.1:0-11377 GCA_964657795.1 Beijerinckiaceae bacterium | reverse complement strand
CTCCGCCAGATACGTCCGCTGCGGATATGGATGGAAGGCCCAGTACTTCTCGTTGTTGAGATTGTCGATGCCGACCGAGCCGGCCCAGTGCGGATCGAGGCGATAGCGCACGCGTGCGTCGACCACGAAGAAGCGCGAGAAGCCGGTGTAGGTGAAGGCGTTGGGATCGCTGTTGTCGAGCGTGCTGTACTGCCTGCCGCTGTAGCGCGCGCCGATCGTCGCGGTGAGCTGCGACGTCGCGTGCCAGGTCGCGAGCAGGTTGGCGCGCCAGTCCGGCACGCGCGGCTGCAGCTTGCCGACGGCGTTGGGAAAACTCGCGTCACCGAGCGTGTGCGAAAGCGCGCGAGTCACGCTACCGGCGAGGTAGAAGCCCTTTAAGAAGAGGTCGTTCGAGGTCGCCGAGATCTCCAGGCCGTTGGTGGCGATCAGGTCCACGTTCTGGATGTTCGTCACGTTGGGCGTGACCGTTACGTTGGTCTGCGCGTACAGCGCGTCATGCGTGCGCTCGTGGAAGACCGTGAAGCGCACGCTGTTGGTATCGACCACCCGTTCGGCCGTCAGCTCCGACGTCCACGAACGCTCGGGTCGCAGCTCGGGATCGTTGAGCGTGACGACGTTGTCGACGATGGCGCCCTGGTACAGCTCGGACACGGTCGGGAAGCGCAGCGCGCGACCGACCGACGCCTTGAAGTTCCAGTCGCGCACGCCGCCGTAACCGACCGCGACCTTCGGCGAAAAGTCATCCTGCTGTCGATCGCCGTAGGTCAGCAGGCGCGTCGCATTGGCGATCTGGCCGTCGTGCGCGGTCCAGCGCTCGGCCCGCAGTCCGACGATGGCCTTCCAGTCCGGCGCGAAGCGCCACGCGTCCTGCGCCCACAGGCTGGTGAGGTCGGTGTCGCCGTTGAATCGGGAGACCGGTCCGGTCGGGCCGCCGGCGATCCAGTCGGCCGTGCTGCTGACGCGCGTACGCAGCTTGAACGCGTCGCGCTGCACGCCGAACTCGGCGACGTGTAAGCTTTCGACATTCGCGACGCCGGGATCTGGTCGCCACGTGGCCTTCGTCGCGAGCGTGGTCCAGCCGCTGCCCTTCTGATCGGTGATGGTCCCGGCACCGGATGTCGCTGCGCTCGCGACCGCGACGGTCGGCGTCCGCACGAGGTCTTCCTGATAGGCGTAGAGACTCGCATTGGTCTCGAAGTCCCAGTTCGACTTCGTCGCGGTCTTGATCGACAGACCGTGCGAGTCGTGTTCGAGCTGGCTGCGGGTCGGCGCGAAGTCGCCCGCGGTCAACGCGTACGAGAGCCCGTTGATCGACACGTTGCCCGAGTACACGGAATTGCCTGCAGCGTCGCGCAGATACGAAGCCGTTGAACGCACCGAGTCGTTCTTCCACGTGCCGAACACATAGGTCGCGCGCATGTCGGGTGCGATGTCGTACGACAGCTTGGCCTTCGCGTGGTCCTGCGTCGTGTGGGTCTGCGTGGTCGAACCGAGCAGGTACCAGTTCTGGTCCTTCGGGTTCTGGCCGAAGACCGCGCCGGTCACTGGCGCGCCCGGACCGCCACGCACGCCGGAAGACAGCAGGCGGTTCGCGAACGACACCGGTTGTCCTTCGCTGTCGAGATGCGTCGCGTCGACCCACCACGCGAACGGACCGATGCGACTCCCGATCGAGACGCTCCCTTCGCCGCCACCGTAGCGGGCATCGCTCGCGTATTGGCGGAAATGCTGCTCGAACGCGGTGAGCTTGACATGCGCCTCGGTCGCGGTCGGCATGCGCGTGACGAAGTCGACGACGGCCCCGACCGAGTTGCCGGGGTACGCGGCCGAGAACGGGCCGTAGAGCACGTCGACCCGTTCGATCTCTTCGGGCATCACCATGTCCCAGCGCGGCGCGAAGAACGCGCCGTTGCCGAGCAGGTTCGACAGCAGGATACCGTCGGCGTAGACCAGCGAACGCGCGCTGTTGCCGGTGCCCGACGCGCGCGAGCCGAGGACCGCGTGGTCGTAGTCGCCGATGTAGCGCTTGCGAACGATCAGGCTCGGGAAGTACTTGAGCACGTCCTCGGCGTCGGTCGCGTTGATCGTCTCGTCGATCTGCTTCTTCGTGATGGTCTCGATGGTGGTCGGGATCTCGGTCGGCAGAGACGACGGTCGCGGGCCGGTGATGGTGACCGAGTCAAGTTTCTGGTCGGGCGGTGGCAACGGTTGCTCGTCGGCACGCGCGGCCGAGACCATCGTCAGGCCGGCGCAGACGATGCCGCAGGGGATGAAAGCGCGCGCACGATACGCGCGACAAAGCGTGGTCATGATGTTCCTTGCGATGAGTCGACGGTCGCGTGGCGTGCAGGGAGGCACGACGCGAGACGGCCTCCGAAGAGGCGGGTCGATCAGGCGAAGGACGGCGGCCCGCGGGCCGGAAGCGGCGCGCCGACGAGACCGGCGAGGCGTGCGGCGGGGATGGATTGCCGGACGCGGGCGAGCGGCTGGACCGGCTCGAACAGCGCGATGAAGACCGACGGCGGCGCGCCGACCGGCATGCACAGCGGACAGTGCGCCGCGTGATCGTGCATCTCGTGCGACGGCGCCGTGTCGCCCACCGCGACGAACTGTTTCGTGCCGTCGGCAGAGCAGACCTGCTCGTACGCGATCGACGGCGAAGCCGGATGGATCATCGGCGTCAGCCCGGTCACGCAGACCATGGCGACGAACGTCGCGAGGGCGAACACGGCGATGCGATGGAAGTGGGCGGCGCGGATCACGGGGCGGATTGTAGACGTGAATTTCGCGCCGCTCGTCGCATGCGCACGGGCCGGTACAATCGCCGACGCGGGAGCGATGGCCGAGCGGTTTAAGGCACTAGTCTTGAAAACTAGCGAGGGGGCAACTCCTCCGTGAGTTCGAATCTCACTCGCTCCGCCAGAACGCTCTATGACGACGGCCCTTCGGGGCCGTTTTTTATAGGAGAACCGGCTCTCGATTAGGCTCTTGCCATCTCACCTCATGCTACTCGAAGTGGACATCGGGCTCGGCGGCTTCGGGAGGGTGCCGCTCGCAGCCGCGCGCGCGAAGGCGGCGGCGATAAGCGAGATCGTCGGCGTTCGCGGCGACCCGCTCGCAGCACGCAAGGCGAGGTCGCGAAGCGTCGGACGTTCAAGGTGTTCGCCGATGCCTGCATCAAGAACGACAATGCGTAGTGGAAGAACGACAAGGACGCGGCGCAGCGGAAGTCGACGCTCGCGACGACCTAATCCCGTTCTCGGCGAAAAGTCGATGGGCGACATCGATGCGAACGCCATCGTCGCCGTGCTGCGGCCGATCTCGGCCAAGACGCCAGAGACCGCATCGCTCCTGCGGACTCGAATCGAGACGATCCTCGACGCAGCGAAGGCGAAAGGACTGCGCACCGGCGACAACCCGGCGGCGTGGGCCGTGGCCTGCAGGCGAGCCTCCCGCGCCATGGTCGGAAGCAGTGGATCGGGCACCACCGCGACGATCCGCGACCGGGCCGGCGAGCAGGCCCGTCACGCACGCGAGCTTATTGAGCATGCCCGCGCACACCAGCTCGCAGATGAGTCCGAGGCGGCTTGTCAACGCGGCGATCTGCTGCAGAAGCGGCGCGCGCTCATGGAGGACTGGATAGGTTATTGCACGAGCGAGCGACTGGACGTATGTCAGAACTGCGAACTGCCCCTCGCTTCTGCTGAACGATCACCCCGCTGCCAACACCTGTCGTCGTCTGCATCCGACCGTTGTAGGTCGTCGTCGACGATCCGCTCCGGGTACTTGCGTAACCGGTGATGGCAGTGGAGGACAGCATCATCACGGCATCGCCACCTGCGGCCTCGGCCTCATCGGCAACCTCGGCCCGCATCTTCGCTGGTTAGATTGCGCCATTCCCGCGCTCGTCTTGATATAGCCGATCGGGCGTTAGCGCCGAGGAGGATCTCCCTGTTCGCAGAAATCGATCCCGTTTACAACAGTGCGGCCGCCGCCCGTCCCCTCAAATACGAGATCGGAGCGCCCTTCGTATGCGAGGAACCGAGTGCCAACACATGCGCTAAGCAGCGCCAGCGATGCAGCAACCGATGGATTCGCAGAAAAAGAGGTCATCCGTCGCACGACGGTTTTTTAACAGGGTTGCATCCAGTGAACTCTGAACGTCGTGCAGGTCGCCGCGCGATGGCACCGCTCTTTGTCTCGACCATTGCACAGCAGGCCAGCGCGACAAGCTACGCGAACTGCACATTGGTGTCGGCCTTGCTGCGCAGCTCGGCGATCAGGTCTTAAAAATGGATGAGATTCGTCCATCACAACGTGCGCAGAACCGCGCCGTGCTGCCGCATGCGAGCATCCATTGCCACCAGAAAGGCTCGGCCCCAGGAAGCAGCAAGCTGCCCCATGCGCCTCGGGCCTCGAGTCATCTCGAGTATTGCGGCGCTTCCGGCGCCGTCAACGCCCTGACTCGGGCCTTGGTCTTTTCATAGAGGCATGCAGCATAGGCATAGCCTTCGCCGGTGCCGCCAAGCGCCACAGTGCTCTGGAAATTGCACTCCGCATCCCTGAACGCGATCCAGGCGCGTTCCGCGGCGATCAAGCGCCTGGGCACCTCGGGATCGTACGGCGCGTGGGTCGGACCGGGGTGATTGAGCGTATGCAACGCAGCCTCATAGACTTCGTTCAGCCGGCGGTCGGCCGCCGCCTTGGCCAGCATGGTGCAGTTCGAAACCCCGGGGTTGTTTGGATGCTGGTTGGAACACGCTTCAAGCTGGGTGTCGATGGCGGAGAAATCCGGCGGCGTCTGTGACCATCCTGGAGCGCAAGCGAAAGCGGCGAAAGCGACGACGGCGATTCTCTTCACAACGATCTCCTTCACGCAGTTTGCCGAACGGCATCGTCGATCGCGCGTTCCCGTTGCCACAGCGGGCAGGACGCGACGCGGCTTCGGCGTTCATGATGCAACGATTCCCATCGTAGTCGGAACGCCGAGCGGCCGTCCCGGGTGTCGACCAGTGATCACGAAGCGCATCATCGGCGGTCCGTGGAGCGCAGGACCTCGGCCCGGTCGCGACACCCACTGCGCGTCGCGGAGCCCGCGATCTGCCTCGCCGGCCGCGACGCGCTGGCGAGCGACACGACATGCCGTTCGAGGTGATCGGCCTGCGCCTTCAGCGCGCGATCCTCGGGCGGTAGCGAGGCAGCATCGATCCGCACGCTGTTCGGTCCTCCGCGCCCACGCCGCGTTCTGCGAAGCCGGTGGCATCCTCCTTCGCACTCGTTCCGCGGTCGTACGGGTCCTACTGCAGCATCAGCACATCGCCCGCGGCGCTTTTCCGTGGGCATTCCTCGATGCCCAGAAGGCCCTCGCTCCGGTGCTCGTCCAAGCCGGCCTTCGCACCGGGCACGAGGTTCTGGACATTGGCCCATGGCGCCACGGTGCACGGGCTGCCCGGAGCATCACACCGCGTCCCTGCACGTCACCGCGCCGCTGAATCTGAAATCGCCGTCGCATCGTAAATCGAGGCACAACCCGCGTCCACGATCCTCACAGGAGTCGCCATGTCCCTTCGAACATCCGGCAAGCTCGTCCTCGCCGCCACACTCCTGGTCGCGATTGCCCTGCCGGCCCTGGCGTCGCTCAAGCCCGGCACGGCTGCACCCGACTTCACCACGGCGGCGTCGCTGGCCGGCAGGGAGTTCCGGTTCACGCTGTCCGACGCGTTGAAGAAGGGGCCGGTCGTGCTCTATTTCTATCCGGCCGCCTTCTCCGCGGGGTGCACGATCGAGGCTCACGACTTCGCCGAAGCGACCGAGAAGTTCGAGGCGTTGGGTGCGACCGTCATCGGCGTGTCCCACGACGACATCGCGACGCTCAACAAATTTTCGGTCAGCGAGTGCCGCAACAAGTTCGCGGTGGCCGCGGACCCCGATCTGAAGATCATCAAGTCCTACGACGCGAAGCTGCCCGTTCTCGGCTACGCGGATCGCACGTCGTTCGTGATCGTCCCCGACGGGACCGTGAGCTACGTCTACTCGGCCTTGAGCCCGGAGAAACACGTCAGCAATACGCTGGCGGCGGTGCAGGAATGGCGGGACAAGCACCCGATGAAGTGATCGTGTCCGCGACGGCCTCGACCATCAGCGTCGCTTCACACCCGCGAGTGAATAGAGGCGGTCGATCCGTGGATACTTCGCTACCTTCCTTACGCGGAGTCCATCGATGAAGAATGGTCGCGGCTGCAAGTCCAGCGTGTTTTGGTGCCTGGCTTTGATCGCGTCGCTCGCACATGCCGACCCGCGCGCGGACCTCGCGAAGACCACGTGCGCCGTGCTCGATCGCTCCGTCGCCTCGCAACCCGGCGGCCCCCTGCTGCTGGCGAGCTACCAGCCGCTGCAGGGCAAGGCCACCGACATCGAGGCGCTGCGCGACGTGGCGTTCACCTACGACAACGCGCTGGCCAGCATCGCCCTCTTCGCCTGCGGCAAGCCGTCGTCGGCGAGGCGCATCGCCGATGCTCTGGTGCTGGCCACCACGACCGATCCCGAGCATCACGACGGTCGGGTGCGCAACGCCTATGCGTCGGGCCCCGTCAAGGGTCCCACGATGACCTTGCCCGGCTACTGGAGCGTCGAGCGCAAGGCGTGGAACCAGGACCCGTATCAGGTCAGCTTCGCGACCGGAAACGGCGCGTGGGCCGCGCTGGCGTTGCTCGAGGCCTATCGTCAAAGCCACGAGGCGGCCTACCTCGCGGCGGCGCGGAGGGTGCTCGACTGGACGCGCAAGAACACGTTCGGCAGCGAGGCGCCCGCGGGATTCGTCGGCGGCTTCTTCGTCAATGCCGGAACCGTCGTTCGGCAGGGCTGGAAGTCGGTCGAACAGAACGTCGATCTGGCAGCGGCGTGGACGGCCCTCGATCGCATGGCACCCGACGCCGATGCGAAAGCGCAGGCGGCGATCGCCAGGCGCTTCGTCGACAGTCAGTGGGACGCGAAGGAGGGTCGCTTCCTGATCGGCACCGGTCCCGACGGCCGGACCTCGGATCACGATCATTCGGGACTCGACGCGCAGATCTGGCCGTTGATCGCCATACCCGATCCACCGGCCGACTGGATGCGGGCGCTGGCCTTCGTCGACACGGCGCACGGCGTCGCCGGCGGCTACGGCTTCAATCGTGGACCGGACGGCGTCTGGACCGAAGGCACCGCGCAGGTCGCGTCCGTCTTCGCGCTGCGCGGCCTGCCAAAGCGGGCAACGCCCCTGTGGCCCCTGCTCGCGCGTCATCAGACCGAAGAAGGCTGGCTGTTCGCCACGCCCGAGCCACGGATCAACACCGGGCTCGCCATCGGGCCAGACTCCGTGACCGACGACTTCTTCTACTATCACTTGCCGCACCTGGGCGCGACCGCATGGGCGGCGCTGGCGGCGAAAGGCTTCAATCCGTTCACGGGACATTGACGGCTTCGTCGACGCGACGAAGGGCCGCTGATCACTTCCCGCGCGACGTGCCGTACAACTCCCCGCTCGGATCGTCGAACAGGCGCTGCGGCGCCACGCGGAACAGCGATCGATCGGCCGGATCCACGTCCACGCGCAGCCAGTCCCGCTCGTCGGCGTCGTGCGGGACCGGAATGCGGACCAGGTTGTCGAGAGGCTTGCCGCTCGCGTCGTGGAGCGGATGGTCCACCTCCGACGGCCTCGCGCCGGCGCCGGCCCAGTGTCCCTGCACGAGCAGCACCTTGCCGCGGAACGTCGTCACCAGCTCGCGCAACGCGAGCTTGAATTCGTAGTAGCCATCCCGTTCATGCAAACGATTGTCGGGCGGGCGCAGCGGCAGCGCGAAGCGCGGCGCACCGTCGACGAAGAGGACGATGCCCGGCAGCCTGCGCTCCTGCGCCAGCCGGAACGTGCGCTCCAGCCAGGCACGGTTCGCGACGAGACGTTCCTCGAACTCGCCGTTGCGACCGGCGCCGAAGCGAAAGCCGTTGTTGTCGGCCGGCAGGTTGATCGTCGCGAACAGGATCGAACCTGACTGCCAGCGCAGGTTCTCGCGATAGCGCTTGAAGCGCGCCACCGCGCTCTGGCGCAGCCAGGACAGCCGCGCCTGGCCGAGCGATTCGTTGCCGCCGAAGAACTGGTCGTCGACGCGTTCGAGACGCTCCATCGGATCGCTACGCGCCCCCGGACAGTCGGCCCACTCGACCGCGGCGATGACCGGCACGACCGGCTTCGGACTCGCGTCGAGCAGCACGCGGCGGCGCTCGGTCGGGCGCTCGCCGCAGGCGTCCTCACCGGGCGCCGCCATCTCGAAGTGGACGACGAAGCGGGCCCGATCGTCGCCGATCCCACGCAACACCGACGTCGACGCGCGGTCGTTCGCGGACACGGTGCCGACCACCGCGAAGCTGAACGCGCCACCCGCATCCGCATGGCTCGTCGCATCTCCGGCATCCCCCTGCGCCTGCGCCGCGACCGCGCAGGCCGTGCACGCGACGAAGACGGTCCGCCGCAGGACGCCGCGACCCGCGACGCTCACGATGTCGCATCGCCCGAAGCGAGGCGCTTCAGGCGATACAGCGCGTCGAGCGCATCGCGCGGCGCGAGATGATCGGGATCGATCGCGGCCAGGGCATCGAGCAGGTCCACCGCGACGCGTTGGTCGTCGCGTTGGTCATCGCCCCGATCGACCCCTGCGACGGGGTCGGACTGCACGTCGAACAGGTCACGCTGCGCGCTGGAGTCGCGCGCGGCCGCCTCGAGCGCGGCGAGCTGCTTCTCGGCGCTGCGGATCACGCCGTGCGGCACGCCGGCGAGGCGCGCGACCTGCAGCCCGTAGCTGCGGCTCGCGGGGCCTTCCTGGACCGCGTGCAGGAACACGATGTCGCGGCCGTGCTCGACCGCCGACAGGTGGACGTTGGCCACCGCCGGAAACTCGTCGGCCAGCCGTGTCAGTTCGAAATAGTGCGTGGCGAAGAAAGTCAGCGCCCGATTGTGTTCGATCAGCCGACGCGCGATGGCCCAGGCCAGCGCGAGGCCGTCGAAGGTCGACGTGCCGCGACCGATCTCGTCCATCAGGACCAGGCTGGCCGGTGTCGCGCGATGCAGGATCGCGGCGGCCTCGGTCATCTCGACCATGAACGTCGAGCGACCGCCGGCGAGGTCGTCGGACGCGCCGATGCGCGTGAAGATCGCGTCGACGGGGCCGATCACGGCGGTGGTCGCCGGCACGTACGAGCCCGCGTAGGCGAGCAACACGATCAACGCCGTCTGCCGCATGAACGTCGACTTGCCGCCCATGTTCGGTCCGGTGACGATCAGCATGCGGCGCTTCGGACCGAGGCGGCTGTCGTTGGCGATGAAGCGCTCCGCCCCACCCTGTCCGGCGCGGGCTTCGCCGCGTACGGCGCATTGGGCCTCGACCACCGGATGCCGGCCGCCTTCGATGACGAGGCCCGGCTCCTCGACCAGCTCGGGCCTGACCCAGTCGAGCGCCAACGCGCGATCGGCATATGCGCACAACACGTCGACGGCCGCGATGGCGCGCGCGATGCGCTGCAGTTCGACGATGGCCGTCGCCAGGGCATCGAGCACCTCGTCGTAGAGCTGCTTCTCGCGAGCCAGCGCGCGCTCGCGCGCGGACAACGCCTTGTCCTCGAACGCCTTCAGTTCGGGCGTGATGTAACGCTCGGCGTTCTTGGTCGTCTGGCGTCGGCGGTAGTCGTCCGGGACCTGGGCGACCTTCCCGTGCGCGACTTCGATGTAGAAGCCGTGGACCCGGTTGTACTCGACTCGCAGGGTGGCGATGCCGGTGCGGGCACGCTCTCGGGCTTCGAGATCGACGAGGAAAGCGCCCGCGTCGCTCGACAGGGCACGCAACGCGTCGAGGTCGGCGTCGTAGCCATCGGCGATGACGCCGCCCTCGCGGACCAGCGCGGCGGGCATGTCCTGGATCGCACGCGTCAACAGCGAACTGGCATCGGCGGGTGTCGCCAACGATTCGATCAGTTGACAAAGCAACGATCTCCCGAGCAACGGAAGCCGATCGTCGGCTGCCGCCAGCAACGCCCGCAACCCGTCGAGCTTCGCCAGCGCGTCGCGCAGGCCCGCGAGGTCGCGCGGCCGTGCGCTGCGCAGCGCGATGCGCGCGGCGATGCGGTCGACGTCGGCCGTGCCTTCGAGCCGCACGCGCAGCGCGTCCGCATGGGTCGCGGCGCCGGTGCGCTCCATCAACGCCTCGACGGCCAGCGCACGACACGTGGGCAGCTCGCGCTCGCGCAGCGGCTCGTGCAGCCACGTGCGCAGCAACCGGCTGCCCATGTGCGTGACGCAGACGTCGAGCAGTTCGAACAGCGTCGTCGGCGCGTTCGTGCGCGCGCGAGCCTCGGCACTCGACAGGCTCTCGCTGATCTCCAGGTTGCGGCGCGTCGCGCCATCCATCGCGATGCTGCGGTCCTCGCGCTCGACCGACAACGATGCGATGTGCGCGAGCGTGCGCGTCGGTGGCGTGGTGGCATCGCGACCATCGAGCGCCTGGGTCCGACGCAGGTAGCGCAGCAGCGCGCCCGCGGCGCCGAGCGCCACGGTCTCGTCGACGATGCCGAACGCGCCCAGATTCTGCACCTCGAACTGCGCGCACAGCGCGGCCCTGCCGGCCGCATCGTCGAAGTCGTGCGGCGCGCAGCGTGTCCCGTGAAGCGCCGCGGACCAGTCGTCGTCGGCGTCCTCCGCGATCAACGTCTCGGCCGGCTGCAGGCGGTCGAGCAGGCGTTCGAGGGCATCGACCGGACATTCGACGAGCCGCAGATCGCCCGACGCGAAGTTGAGCCAGGCGATGCCCGCGACCTTCGCCTTGAGCCGTGGCGATCGGCGGACGCTGATCGCGGCCAGCAGGCGATCGGCCTTGTCCGGCAGGAGGCCCGCATCGGCCAGCGTGCCGGGCGTGACGATGCGGACCACTTCACGAGCCACCGGGCCCTTGCTCGTCGCGGGATCGCCGATCTGTTCGCAGATCGCGACGGACTCGCCGCACGCGATCAGCTTCGCCAGGTAGCCGTCGAGGGCATGGAACGGAATGCCCGCCATCGGGATGGGCTGCCCGTTCGACTGACCCCGCGCGGTGAGCGTGATGTCGAGCAGGCGCGCCGCCCGCTTCGCGTCGTCGTGGAAGACCTCGTAGAAGTCGCCCATGCGATACAGCAGCAGCGTGTGCGGGTGCTGGCCCTTGATGCGCAGGTACTGCTGCATCATGGGAGTGTGGCCGGCCAGATCGGGCGAAGCGTCCATCGTCGGTGCGCGTGTCTTCATCGCGGGGACAGAGCGGTCAGCACCAGCATCGCTTCGTCAGATCGGTCGCCGGGTCGATCGTCGCGGCAATCGCCG
>CAZZWS010000131.1:5833-11562 GCA_964657795.1 Beijerinckiaceae bacterium | reverse complement strand
GTGGTCGACCACCAGCCGCCACGCGCACACGTCCTCGTTCTTCCGCAGTTGCCGGTTGTAGGCAGGCATGCGCCGCTTGACCAGCGTCGCTTCCGTGAGAAGCGCGCCCAGGTCGTGCTGCGTGCCGCCGCCGGTCTCGATCCATTCGAGCCGGGTCATCTGCTGCGAGATCTCCATCTCGCGGGCCGACAGGTGGTCGCCGGTGAAATGCGCCATCACCCGTTGCCGCAGGTTCTTCGCCTTGCCGATGTAGAGCGGTCGCGGCTCCTCGATGTGGGGTGTCGCCTTCTCGTCGATGACGTATCGATGCGTTTTTTCTCCGGCGACCTCGTCGGTGGGTCGCGCCGTCGGCTCTTCGATCGGGTCGCTCTCCGTGCCGCCGTGGAAAAAATAGACGCCGGCGCTCTTCGGCAGCGTGTCGAGCACGTCGGGATCGAGATGGCGCGGCAGGCTGGGTCGCGCGGTGAGCTGGTCGATGGCCTCGATGATCCGATCGGCCGGCAAGGCATCGTGCAGCTTCTGCCAGAGCTGCCACAACAGGCGCGCGTCGCCGAGCGCGCGATGGCGCATGTCGACGACCAGCCGGTGCCGTTCGATCAGCGTGTCGAGGTTGTGCCGGGAGTAGCCCGGATAGAGCTTCCGCGACAGCCGCACCGTGCACAGCACCGGGGGCCGGAACGGACGCTCCATCCGCCGGAACGCGTTCTTGAGGAAGCCATGATCGAAGCGGGCGTTGTGCGCGATGAAGAGTCGCCCATCGAGCCGCGCGAGGATGTCGTCGGCCAGCTCCTCGAAGCGTGGGGCCCCGGCGACCATCGCGTTGGTGATGCCGGTCAGCGTCTCGATGAACGGCGGGATCGGCGCATCGGGGTTGACCAGGGCCGACCACTCGCGAATCGGATGCACGCCCGAGCCGTGCTCGTCGAGATCGACCTCGATGATGCCGACTTCGGTGATGCGATCCTTGACCGGTGACCCACCGGTGGTTTCGAGATCGACGAAGGCTAGACGCATGGAATTGGATGGCGGGTTCAGAGGGTCAGCGCACAGAGGTCGACACGGTCGTTGTTCCCGCGAAGGCCTGAACCCAGTGTCGTTTGCAGGACCGCTCTTGGTATTTGTCACCCCGGCGCAAGGCCGGGGCCCAAGCAACCACAGCTCGATTGTCCCGGCCTGCGCCGGGATGACAAGTTCGAGAGCGTTCATGTTCGACCGACGACACTGGTTTCCACTACGCGCACCTGCGCGAGAACGACGAACAGGAAGGGATAGGCGATCTGCCAGCAACGCAAAGCAAATGCGGGATCCAGACGTCCGATGTCGATCGTCGATCTTTTCGCTCGGTCGTTCCCGCGAAGGCGGGAACCCGGAGTCGTATCGCGATGGCCGGTGTCGCACGAACGCCGCCGGGTTCGCGCCTGCGCGGGATCGACGAAGAGAAGAGGCATACGATCGAGGCACCTCCCGCTCATGCGAACAGTCCCTGCAGATACCACTGGGGCCGGTCGAAGGCCAGCAGGCGTTCCCGATAGATCCAGACGAGGTGGCCCGCGGCGTTCTCGGCGATGAAGTAGTCGCGGGTGGCGGCCGCGTCGTCCCACCAGCCGCTCTCGATCCGTTCGGGGCCGGCCACGAGTTGCAGCGGCTGCGACTCCAGGTAAGGGCGATGCGATCGGACTTCGAGTTGTCGTGGCTCGGTCAGCAGCCAGGCGGGTCGTGGCCCGCAAGTGCAGCCGGGCGTGATGGGCGTCAGGAAGGTCGAGACCTCGGGTGGTGTCGCCATCGTGGTGGATGGGACCTTCGACGACCCGGGAAGTTTGCGTGGCCTGGGAATCGCCTGGTGTATTCCTCGATCGAACAACTCTGCCGCTACCGTGCGCCAGGCGCGTTCCGGCCGATGATCGGCGACGCGTTCCACGCGCGTCGTCGCTTCCGGACCGAGCCGGGCCGTGAGTTTCTCGAGTAGTCGGGCCAGGCTGTCGGTCGCCTGATCGCGCTCCGGGAAAAGCCGGCCATCAATCTCTTCTTCCTCGACGATGGCCGGGGCCTCGAGCACGAGTTCGAGGACCGGCGCCTTCAGTTCGAGGCGCGAAAGACGTTCGCGGACCAGCGTGGACAGTCGATCGAGTTCCCGGGTCGGCGTGGCCAGTGCGATGACGACCGCCGTCGGCTCGATGGCGTCGCGTGTCCAGCGTTCGTGATGCAGCATCAACGTGAAGCCGCGGACGGCGGCTCGTCGGGCGGACAGCCACCCGGTCAGTTGCACGAGCAGGCGCTGGCAGGCGAAGACCAGGGCCTCTGCGGTCTCGACGCGGGCCATCAGTTCGACCCGCGCGTCGAAGCGGGTGGGAGCCTGGAAAACGACCTGTGGATCAGGCTTGTCGCCCGTTGCCCGCGCGAGTTCGTCGGTCAGCGCCGTACCGAAGCGACGCGCGAGTCCTTTCGTCGGCAGACGTCTCAGATCGGCGATGCTGTAGCAGCCGATGCCGTCCATGCGACGCAACTGATGGCGGCCGTGGTCGAGATGGGCGATCGGTACGGTGTCGAGCGCGGCCTGGAACCCGACCGGCCTCGCTGGAGTTGGCTGCGAGGGCGAAGTTGTGGGCGAGGTTGCCGACGACGGTCGTGACGACCACACCCTCGAAGGCGAAACCCTGACCGAAGCTTCCGAAATGTGGCGGCCGGGACTTGTCGCGTCGGTAGCGGCGTCGATACCGGCCTTGCGCAAGACCTCATCGCGACGTCGGGCGTTTTCCTGCGCCATCAACCATGCGCCATGGGGTGTCGGCGCTTCGGCCGTGGCGATGCGCAAGCCCTGCGTCTTCATCGTGGCCTCGACTTCTCTCTTCAACACGCGGCGGCCACCGAACAACTTGAGACTGGCCGAGATCTCCATCAACAGTCCCGACGCGCGCAACACCACCGTGGGCGTGAAACGCAGGACGGCGAGTGCCGCTTCGGTCAGCGCGTGGCGCTCGTCTTCGGGCTTGCGCGAGACGAGCACCAGGTCGGGCGACAACGCGAGGGCCGTCGCGACCGATTGACCGGCGAAGACGCCCCCCGTCTGAGCGCGCCGCGTCGCGACCATCACCAGGCGTCGACTGCCGTCCAGTTCGGTCACGGCCAGCGCGGGATCGAGCCCGTCCGGCCAGCGCCGCAGGATGCAGTCAAGCGGCAACGTCGGACAGTAGAGAGCCAGCCAGTGCATGTGCGAGGAGGGGTGGACGTACCGTGGGTGACGACGTGGAGGTCAGGGTGGCCGGGGTGTGCTGAGATCGATGGAACGAAGAGGGCGACGATGAGAGTGACTCTGAAAGCGACGACGGAAGCGACGACGAAGCGGTCGACGAGGATGACGGCGATGACGGTGAACGCGATGGCGATGAAGGTGACGACGAAAGCGGCGATGGCGAAGCGGATGATGAAAGCGACGTCGATGTCTCGGTCAGAGCCAGGCTGAACGTTTTCAGACTGCGATGCACCTCGGGCAGCATCAATGTCAGAGGTCTCGCCAGCACCGGTCCGCGACGCTTGACCAGTCGCACCGACAGCGTCCGGCGCGCACCTTGGGGAAGGCCTGCCGACAACGTGAGCCTGAGCGGCGCGGGCGACGCGTGGTATTGCGCGGCGGCCGGTCGCATCAGGAACGTGAGGCCGTTGGAGGCGGCCGCCACCGACTGCAGGCGCCGCAACGCATCGTGACGCGCCAGCGTCTTCTCTTCGGGCAGCCATGCCACCAGCGCACCGAAGGCCGAACTCTTGAGGCTCTGTTCGATGGCCCACAACCGATCGGCCGGACGTTCGGTGCGGACGATCAGCACGCGACGCATGTCGATGCCGAGCTGTTCCCAGCCCGTGGGATCGGGCACGTGCGGCGGCGCGAGCAGGACGATCTCGCGACCGGCTTGCGTCAACGCCGCCAACGTCGACGCGATGAAGCGGATCTCGCCGACGCCGGTATGCGACAGCATCAACTCGGTGAGGCAGCGCGACGGCCAGCCTCCGCCGGGCAGTTCCTCGTCGAGCGCCCGAAAGCCGCTCGGGGTCGACGGCAACGGCGAAACCGACAACGCATCGCCGCGCCAGAACTGACCGGCGAGACCCGCTTCGCGCAACGCGGCTTCGGTGCGCTCGACGGTGGAGGGTGGGGATGCGGTCGGCATGGCGACGAAGGCCGGCGGCGACGTCGACTGAGTCGTCGACCGTGTGGTCGAGCAAGTCGGCCCGGTCGTCGCGCGCGAAGGTATCGATGTCGGCGTCGGCGTCGGCATCGATGCGGGCTGCTGCACCGGCATCGATGGTGGCGAGTTGGTCCGCCGCGATAGCGGCAACGGCGTCGGCATCGGCATCGGATCGAACAGCGATCGCATGACCGGTTGCGAACGCTGCCGGTTCGCGTCGGCAAAAGATGGCCGTGTCGCCGACGTTTTCGATGGAGCCGAAGCGGGTGACGCCGCGTATGGGAAGGCTTCCGCCCTTCCTGTAGTCACTCGCGGTGATGGCGAATCCGTCAACGGCCACCGTGCCGGTCGCATCGTCGATTGCCGAAGTGTCGACCCGGTCGCCGGCTGCGTGGTCGGCTCCCCGGCGGAACGAAGTGGCAGTCGTGTCGCCGACTCCGTCGTCGGCCGAGACTTTTCCGCCGTGTGCCTCGGGCTTGCAGGGCGGGGCAGCGTGAACGACCCACTGCTCTTCGGCATGAAAGACGATGAGGGCGAGAAGAGCGGAAGGGAGGCCATGAATGGGATCGATCGGAGCAGTGGATTCGAATGTTCGACATTCGAGGCGGGAGACGGCATCGATGTCGATTGCAGGAGGCGATGGGGACAACGACCGATGCAGGCGACAGGGACGGAAACAGCAAACAGCAAAACGGCATCGTCAGCGCGCTGACGCGGCCCATTCCTTGAGCAGCGTCACACCGACTAAAAAGACAGGCAGACGACCAGCAAACGAAAGACACGTGCGGCCGACATCAACAGCGTCGATCACGGGGATCGACGACAGCAACGGAAGACGAGGGACCGACCGCTACGTTCGAATCAAACCGAGACAGCGATCGACGATGAATTCGTGAAGCGATTCAGCGTCGAGGTCGGGTATGGCCGACGCGGGGCGCCACGGTCTTGCGGAAGAGTCCGACCATGACGCCGTGGATCTCGAGGTTCTGCGCAGGACGGATGGGAGCGAAGGCGGGATTGGCCGCTTCGAGATAGAAGCCCGTCTTGTCGCGGGCCAGCGTCTTCAGCGTGAACTCGCCGTCGACGAACGCGAGCACGACATCGCCCGGCGTGGCCGACAAGGTCTTCTGGACGACCGCGAAGTCGCCCTCGTGGATGCCGACGTCGATCATCGATTCGCCGCGGACCTGGAACAGCTCGGTCTCGGACGGCTTGTCGATGAGGTATTGATCGATGGCCCAAGTCTCGCGGCCGTGATCGTTGGCCGCCTGCGGCAGGCCGGCCCGCACGGTATCGGCGACGGTGCGCTCGAAGAAGCGAGCACCCGGCTTGAGCCGTTTGCCGATGGCCTCTTCGAGAAAGCCTTCTTCCTTCAACCGCGCGACCACGCGATGGGTCCACGCCCGCCCGGCAATGCCCCACAGCTTGCCGAGCTCGGTCAGCGACGGGATGACGCCGTTGGCGACGAAGTAGTCCTGCAGGGCGCCGAGATGGCCTGAGAGATCGGAACGGGGACGGGGCATGGTGGCGACGGCTAAGGAGGCTGTG
>CAZZWS010000131.1:0-5823 GCA_964657795.1 Beijerinckiaceae bacterium | reverse complement strand
GGCTGTGGGGTCGGCTGAAAAATTCGGCTGGAATTCGTAGGTGAACGAACGTTCACCAAACGATAACAGCCTCCCCCGCGGTCGTCAACGTGGCGCGACGAGCCGCGTCAATACGGCACGAGCCTCGTCTTTCCATTCATCGGGCTTCGCCTGCGGGTCGCGGAACATCGACAGACTGCATCTTTACGATGAACCGAAACGGAACCAAAAGGGTTTTTCCACCGAGAAGACCGCCATCTCCACCACCCCTCGCGTTGAAGAACATTCCGGATGAGGTCTACGTCCGGCTCAAGGCGTCGGCCGAGGGTCATCGGCGCAGCTTGAACAGCGAGGCCTCGTGTGTCTCGAAGCGGTCCTTCTCCCTGGACGGTCCACGGCCGAAGAGGTCATCGCCCGAGCGCGCGTCCTTCGTGATGGGTTGCCGAAGGGCAAGTTCACGACCAGAGACATCGAGGTCTTCAAACGAGAGGGTCGACGGTGATCGTGGTCGACACCAACGTCATCGCCTATCTCTTTCTTCCTGGAGATTCACGGCTCTTGTCGAAGCCTGGCTGAAGAAAGATCGCGACTGGATCGCGCCATTGCTCTGGCGCAGCGAGTTTCGGAATGTGCTCGGGGCTATCTGCGAAGAAAGCAGTTGACCTTCGAAGCCGCATCGCGGTTCACGCGAGGCGGAGGCCCTATTGATCGGAAGCGAACACGAAGTCGATTCCCAACGCGTTCTGGAATTGGTCAGAGAAAGCGACTGCAGTACATACGATTGCGAATTCGTTTCTATCGCTATGCGTATTGGATTGAAGTTGCTGACAGCGGATGGAAAGGTGTTGAAGGCCTTTCCCAAATACACAGTGGTGTTTTCTATGGCTTGAGGATTTCGACGAAGCAGATATGGCTATGCAGCAGCTGGATGCGATGTCTCACGATCAACTGAGCATCGACGCAAAGGGCGCGAAGCGGCCTTCGCGACCGCTCGATGGACGGTCAGGTGACTGCGTTGGCGAGGGCACGCTCATACACTGCAAGATCGTCCGCTGAGAAGCAGCAGAAGACAACCTCTTGGATCACCGGCAATGCGGGGAGGAGCGCTCGTACTGTGGCGACTGCGCATCCAGCAGCCGCCTCGATGGGATAGCCGTAGATGCCAGTGCTGATACTCGGGAACGCCACTGAAGTGACTCCTAATGAAGCTGCGAGCTTGAGTGACGCTGCGTAACAGCTCGCCAGCAGCTCCGACTCGCCGTTCTGGCCGCCATGCCAAACCGGACCAACCGTATGAATGACGTACTCGGCTGGTAGGCGAAAGCCTTTGGTGACCTTTGCCTGGCCCGTCTTGCAACCACCGAGTAGACGACATGCGTGTACGAGGTCCGAACCTGCCGCTCGGTGTATGGCGCCGTC
This sequence comes from Beijerinckiaceae bacterium, assembly GCA_964657795.1. Taxonomy (GTDB): domain Bacteria; phylum Pseudomonadota; class Gammaproteobacteria; order Burkholderiales; family Burkholderiaceae_D; genus CAHJXF01. The sequence goes on along the minus strand of CAZZWS010000131.1, from coordinate 4,425 downwards.
GACTCCACCGCCACCGAGCAAGGACGAATTCGCGGCGTTGACGATGGCCCCGACATTCAACCTGGTGATGTCGCCTTGTACGGCGCTGACCTGCTGCGACACACTCGAGTCCTCGAAAGATTCAAATTAGTGGCCAGTGGCCCGCTGGAACGTTTAATTAGACGGGGATATGGCCGATGTTCGGTGATGCGACATCGAGGGACCAGCGATTTCACCGATCACACCACAAGTGATTCCCAAAAGTGCACACAGGCTCCCTCAGAATGTGCCAAGGTCCCAACTGTCGTACGGACTTGAATAAAAACCACGACATGCACAATAAACGCCAAGTGCGATTGCCGAGACTGCGCTAATCGATCCGAGTGAAAATCCCTTCATCATCAATGCCTCTAATTATTGCGAATCTGTCTAAAGCAGAAAACTTGCGGTCTGACGTGATCTAGATAACAGCAATTCGGGTTGACGTGATGCAAAATCAACGCCAAGTACGGCAAAAGTCTGTGTCTCCATGAATTAGACGTGAACGACCGCAATTGGACCGCCTCATCTTGGCATCTCTTCAGCCCCGACCACCCATCAACTTCTTGATCAACGGCGTGATGACCAGCAGCACGACCCCCGCCCCCACCGACGACCCCACCAGAAACCAATACAACGGAATCTGCGACGTCTTCAACATGTCCTCCAGCGACCCCGCCAGATAGTTGGCCAACGCATTGGCCGTGTACCAGAGTCCCATCAACATCGCCGCCAGCCGCATCGGCGCGAGCTTCGTCACCATCGACAGGCCGATCGGCGACAGGAACAGCTCGCCGACCGTGTGGATCACGAACACGAAGAACAACCACTCGGGACCGACCTTGCCCAGCGTCTGCGCACGCGCGTCCGCGATCGCCAGCACCACGAAGCCGAGGCCGAGGATGATCATGCCGAGGCCCATCTTGGCCGGCGTCGGGATCGCGAAGCGCGACGAATCGATGCGCGTCCACATCGCCGACAGGAACGGACCCAGGATCACGATCGCCAGCGGATTGATGGCCTGGAAATAGGACGCCGGAATCTCCCAGCCGAACAGCATGCGGTCGGTCTGCTGGTCCGCGAACAGGCTCATCGTGCCGCCGGCCTGCTCGAAACCCATCCAGAAGAACACCACGAACAAACCCATGATGAAGATGGCCACGATGCGTCGCCATTCCTCGCCGGTCAGCGACTCGATGCCTTCCTTCGGACCCCGTGCGCGGCCGGCGAACCACAACACGGCGAAGACCACGACGATCAGCGTCAACTGCCCGATGCCGCCGAGCGCCTGCCAGTACGGGCCGAGCAGATGCGAGCCGCCGATGACCAGATAGACCAGCGGGATCATCAGCACCGAGATCAAAAAAATCTGGATCCAGTCGCTCGCGTCGAGTCGCATCTTGCCGGGCGGCAGCCCCTGGCCTTCCATCTTGTTCTGGCCGAGCGTGAACTGGATCAGGCCGCACACCATGCCGACCCCGGCGGATGCGAAGCCGTAGTGCCAACCCACTTTCTCACCGAGCGTGCCGGCCACCAGCGGCGCCAGGAACGCGCCCAGGTTGACGCCCATGTAGAAGATCGTGAAGCCGCCGTCGCGCCGGGGATCGTTGGTGCGATAGAGCGAGCCGAGCAGCGTCGACACGTTGGGCTTGAAGAAGCCGTTGCCGATGATCAGTAGTCCGAGCGCGAGATACAGCAGCGGCTCGAAGGCCATCGCGAAGTGACCGAGCGCCATCGTGACGCCCCCGATCAGGATGGCCTTGCGACGACCGAGGAAACGGTCGGCGAGATAGCCGCCGACGATCGGCGTCAGATAGACCAGCCCGGTGTACAGGCCGTACAGCGCCAGCGCGTCCTTGCGTTCGTAGTGCAGCGAATTGACGAGATACAGGACCAGCAGCGCCCGCATGCCGTAATAGCTGAAACGTTCCCACATCTCGGTGAGGAACAGGACCGGGAGGCCGCTCGGGTGACGGTCGGGATGACGCTCGGGCGCGGCAGTGGAGCCGTGGGCGGGGTAATCGGTCAGGACGGTCATCGAAGTCGTTGAGGATGGAATGAAGCGCGATTATGCAAGCCCCTCCGCGGCCGTACCCGAAAAATGTGACCCGCTGGGGGCTCCTGACAACGGTGGTTCTTCGCTGTGCACTCTCGTCTTCGAGAAGCCCGGAAGACATCCTCTCGTCGCAATCAGACCAGTGCTCGCCCCGTCAATCGCTCCAGCACGCGCAACGGCGACGCGTCGACGTCGGCGATGCACGCCAACGGCAGCCGATAGGTCTGCTCGAACATGAACTGTCCCGACATGGCCGCGTGCATGACCTGATCCGAGAAGCAGATCCAGGTCGTGCCGGGCATGAAGTCCACGGCCCTTTGCCGGCAGTCGCGCTGATACGCGAGGTCGGCCTTCGCGAAGTCGTGGAGCTGCAGCATCAGGTGGTCGTACGCCGAGCGCGGTCGCTTGGTGATGCCGAGCCGGTGCATCAGCCAGGCGCCGCCGGGCGGCAGCGCGCGCGTGCGGGGCAGGAAGCGCGCGGCCATCGCGGCGAACGGTTCTCCGACGCGCCACGAACGCGGCAGCGTCGTCGGATGCGCGTTGGTGAAGACGCGCAGGATGCGCGCGCCGTGGGTCGGGTTGGACGGAAACGCGTCGACGTGCAGGCGGGTGTCGTCCTTCCGCCACGACAGCGCCTCGCCCGACGTGGTGTCGCCGATCGCCCGCGGGCGAAAGCTCGTGCCGGTCGCGTGCCGCCGCGCTTCGTAGCCAGGGAAGAGGCCGTCGATCAACGCATGGCTCGCGGCGGCGTAGCGTTCGATCATCGCCGTCACGACATCGCGGGCTTCGCCTGTGGCGGTGGTGCCGGTGACGCCGGGACGACCGGCGCGGATATAGATGCTCTTGCGTCGTGGGTCGGCGAGCGATGGGTCGAACAGCGCGCGCTCGGGATCCGTCACGTCGAATGCGAGGGCGGGGCAGACGACCACGCCACCGCGCTCGATCACCGATCGCAGCCCGGCGTGGTCCGCATGCCCGTGCCACGCGGTGATCGGGCTGGTCTCGAGCTCGACGACTTCGGCGATGTCGTTCATGCGGCGCGCCACGCCTTGCCGACCATCGACAGCGCGAGCCCGATCAGCAGCGTCGCGAAGACCGTCTTCAAGGTCGACGGAGCGAGCGTGTGCGCGGCGCGGACACCGATCGGGGCCGTCGCGACGCTGGCGCCGGCGCAGCACGCGAGCGCCGGCAGGTCGATGAAGCCGAGCGTGTACGCGGGCATGCCGGGCAGGTGCCAGCCCGCGAAGACGTAGCCGACGAGGCCGCCGACCGCGATGCCGAACCCGACCGCGGCGCTGGTCCCCACCGCTTCGCGGATCGGCACGCCGCGCCAGCCGAGGAACGGGACGGTCAGGAATCCGCCGCCGGCCCCGATCAGGCTCGCGATGAAGCCGATGCCGCCGCCGACGCCGAGCAATGCCGATGCGGGTGGCAACGGGCCGCCGATGCGCGCTTGCGGTCGACGAGCCTTGCGCAGCATGTCGACGCCGGACCAACCCATGAAGAGCGCGAAGATGATCGCGAGCCCGCGCGTGCTGATCAGGCTCGCGACCTGCGCACCGCCGAAGGTGCCGACCGCCGCACCGCTCGCCATCCAGCGGACGATGTCCCAGCGTACCGAGGCGCGCAGATGATGGGCACGGATGCTCGACACGGACGTGAAGAGGATGGTGGCGAGCGAGGTCGCCACCGCCATGTGCAGGACGTGTCGCGGCGGAAAGTCGCTGGCCGTGAAGGCCCACGCGAGGAACGGCACCAGCATCACCCCGCCTCCGATGCCGAGCATGCCGGCCAGGAAGCCGGTGAGCAGGCCGAGGCCGATGAACATGCCGAGGAAGAGCGGTGTCACGGCAGCAGGGAAGTCGCCATGGCCGTCACTTCGCGAGCTTGACGATGGTCGCGTACTCGCCGGCCGTGACCGGCGTGATCGACAGCCGATTGCCCCGTTGCAGGACGACCATGGCCGTCAGGTCGGGATGCGCGCGCAATGCGGCGAGCGGCACGAGTCGGGTCTTCTTCGTCACCTGCACGTCGACCAGCATCCAGCGCGGTTCCTCGCGCGTGGCCTTGGCATCGAAGTACTTGCCCTTCGCATCGAACTGCGTGTCGTCGGGGTAGGCCGTGCTCGCGACGCGCGCCAGCCCGGCGACACCGGGTTCGGGGCAGCTCGAGTGATAGAACAGGACCTTGTCGCCGACCTTCATGCGGTCGCGCATGAAGTTGCGCGCCAGGTAGTTGCGCACGCCGAACCACGGCACCGTCGCGTTCGGCATCGCGAGGACGTCGTCGACCGACACTTCGGACGGTTCGGATTTCATCAGCCAGTGATTCATCGCGGAGGGCCGGGACGG
>CAZZWS010000130.1:10963-11644 GCA_964657795.1 Beijerinckiaceae bacterium | reverse complement strand
CGAGGACCTTCACGTCGTGCGCTTCAAGGAACGTCATCCGACGACGACGGTGTTCGTCGTCGATGCATCGGGCTCGTCGGCGCTGCATCGCCTGGCCGAGGCGAAGGGCGCGGTCGAACTGCTGCTCGCGGACTGCTACGTGCGTCGCGACCAGGTCGCCGTACTCGCGTTCCGCGGCAAGGAAGCGCTGCTGCTGCTGCCGCCGACGCGCTCGCTGGTGCGCGCGCGGCGCAGCCTCGCGGGTCTGCCCGGCGGCGGCGGCACGCCGCTCGCGAGCGCGCTCGATGCGACGCGCACGCTGATCGTCGCGCTGCGACGGCGCGGGGACACCGCGTTGACCGTGCTGCTCACCGACGGACGCGCCAACGTCGCGCGCGCCGGCAGCGGCGGCCGCGCGCAGGCCGATGCCGACGCGCTGGTGTCGGCACGGACGCTGCGCGCGTTGCAGGCCGACGTGCTGCTGATCGACACGTCGCCGCGACCGTATCCGCAGGCCGCGCTTCTGGCGCGCGAGATGGGCGCCGTGTACCGACCGTTGCCGCATGCCGGCGCGGCCGAGATGTCGACGCTGATCCGGCAGAACGCGGGTCGTCGCGAATGACCGACGGGTCGCTCATCGACGCCGGTCCGCGCATCGACGCCGGCGGCGTGCTCTGGCACGTGTCGGTCGTCGGTCGCGGA
>CAZZWS010000130.1:0-10953 GCA_964657795.1 Beijerinckiaceae bacterium | reverse complement strand
CCCGGCGCTGCTGCTGCTGCACGGCACCGGCGCGTCGAGCCATTCGTTCCGTGCCCTCGTGCCTTTGCTGGCCGCGCACTTCACGTTGGTCGTGCCCGACCTGCCCGGCCATGCGGGCAGTTCGATGCCGCCGCAGTCCTGCATGTCGGTCGACGGCATGGCGCGATCGCTCGCGGCGTTGCTGCGCGTGCTCGATCTGCGGCCGGTGATCGCCGTCGGTCACTCGGCCGGCGCCGCCATCCTGGTTCGCATGGCGCTCGACGGGCAGCTGTCGTTGCAGGCGTTGATCGGCCTGAACGCGGCGTTGATGCCGCTGGCGGGGCCGCTGCGCTTCATGTCGCCGGTGGCCAAGCTGCTGGCGCTGACGCCGGGCTTCCCGGGACTCGTCAGCCGTCTCGCAGGCGACGATCGCGCGGTCAAGCGGCTGGTCGACGGCACCGGCTCGAAGCTCGACGACGAAGGCGCGCGGCTGTACGGCTCGCTGGTTCGCGACCGGCGCCATGTGGCGGGTGCGGTCGCGATGATGGCCGGCTGGAATCTCGACCGGACCTGGGCCGACCTGCCGCGTCTGAAGCCGCCGCCGCTGCTGATCGTCGGCGGCAACGACCGCGCGGTCCCGCCTCAGCAGGCCCATCGCGTGGCCGCGCGGGTGCCGGGGACCGACGTGGTCGTCATGCCCGGCCTCGGCCATCTCGCGCACGAGGAGCAGCCGGCGTGGACGGCCTCGATGATCGTCGGGCACGCGGTCGCGCGGGGCGTCCCGGAATCGGGCCGCATCACCGGCTCCGCCTGACGGCGCGCCCGGAGGATCAGAGGGTCGCTGCGGGCCGCGACGCGAGGCCCGTGAAGACGGGTCCGGCGATGTCGCCCGCAGCGAAGCCGCGGTCGACGTCGAGCCCCGTCAGATGCCAGTCGTGTGCGGGGATGTGGATGGGGTGCACGACCCGTTCGTAGAAGCGCGTGGGCCAGCGCAGCCCGAAGCGCGACAGATGATCGAACGTGTCGACTTCGGCAACGGCCCCACGCGTGTTGGCCGTGCCTTCGAGCGTGAAGCGGAAGCGTCGCACGAGGTCGTCGGCGCGATCGATGCACAGCGCGACGCGATCGAGACGGACTTCGCCGAGACCGGGCTCGAGCCAGACCTCGACGACATCGCAGTCGCGGCCGTCGACGCGTTCACTGCCGTGCGAGCGGACGACGAGGCCGCGGTCGATCAGCCACAGCGGTCCGAGCAGGAACATCGCGTAGGCCTCGGCGACGAGGGCGGCCGCTTCGAGCGTCGGACCGTCGCTGGCCCCGACGTCGTTGCGCCACACCTTGATATCGCCAGCGACGTCGTCGGCCAAGTCGCCGGATGCGGCGACCGATCGAGCGGCGCGTCGCCACACGACTTCCTTGTGGCCCGCCGGACCGGCGTGCGACTGCGCGACGAGCGCGTCGTGCGGCAGCAGCCGTTCCTGCGAGCCGCCGCGATAGCCGGCATCGACGAGGTCGGGCTGGATGCGACCGACGAACGGCCGCCACTGTCCCTGATAGCTCACGCTGATGTCGTGCAGGCCGCGATACGCGGCGAGCCCGTGCGCCTCGGCGCTGGCCTGCAGACGCAGGGCGGCGGTCTTGTCCGCGGCATCGTCATTCCGTGGCGGCGGGATCAGCGGCAACGGCGTCGTGCAGGCGGCCAGCAAGGGGAGCGTTGCGCTCAGGAAGTAGCGGCGTGAGATCGGCATGTCGGATCGGGATCGACGCTCGGCGGCGTCGATACTGTGGTTCGTGCGTTGGTTCAGTGCGTGATGACTGGCGCGCACCGGCGGACACGTGGGAGCCATTCCGGTCGCGCGCGACGACCCCGCCCATCGCGCGGCGCGCTCCGGGCAGGATGCGCGCGCACCGCTGCCGTCGGGGTCATCTGGTCGACGACTGCTCGGTCATCGCCTTGTCGATCTCGGCGAGACATTCCAGTCGTTGCGATTCGGTCGCCGCATCCTTCAGGCGAAGCAGTGCCTTTCTCGTGCGCGACAGGTAGCGCCTGAAAAAGGCCGGTTGCGGTTCGATGAATGGCGCACTGCAGAGGTTCGTCAGGGACAGGAAGGACTGCGTCCCCGCGAGCCGAAGGACGCCGGCAGGATTTTTCGGCAAGGCCGTGGCCAGCGCGACCTGCAACCCTTCCGACGTGCCCGCGTCCGTGCCGGCGGACAGTTCCCTTGCAACGGCGAGCCAGCGATCGTCGCCCGTTTCCACCTGCCGAAGGACCGCGTCCCATTGCGGCGATCGCTTGTTCGTGACGAGTCGCTGGACGGTGACGCCCGCACCATCGCGGGCGATGAGACCGGAGATGGCAGGCGGCGTCAACGGCGGTCCATCGGCCGCGTGGACGGGCAGGGCGAGAAGCAGGGATATCGAGAAGAGATGCGATCTCAGGATGTCATTCCACGACCGTCTGCTGACGATCGCCGCTTGTCGAGATCTGATGTCTCATGTTCGGAGACAGAACGATGCACCCTTGCGATGCGTTTCCCGCCGGTCCCGTGCGTCGGTCGCCGTGAATCGGGAAATTCGTCCTTCCGAGAGCGTCGTGCTCGACCGGTGCCAGATCGAGGAGATGCGGACCATGATCGGTGTTCCGCGGCGTCCCGATCGTGTATCGACCTCGCGGGATCGGCTCCACGTTCCGCACCTGCTGCATCGCAGGATTGTCATGGCCCGCCCCCGCCCCGGAATATGCGGTCCCGACGACCCGTCCGTCGCGCGGTTCTCCGGTCCGTCGACTGTATTGCCACGGCATGATGGCGCTCTCCATCGATCGGTTCGAATACGGGAAGTCGAGTGGGAATGGGTGCGGATTGCTGACCCAATACTTTATCGAAGGCAGCCGGTAACGCCAACGCGAATCTTCGATTGCGTTTCGGCGATGGCCCTGCCGATCCGGTCGCGCCGCAGCTCGACAGCCCGCGCGGCGCCGCGAATCTTCAGTTTGCGCTCACCCTCTGGCCGATCACGATCGCGAGATCTCGCGTACCCGGTGCGATCGGCCCCACCTGGCCCGCGAGGTCGCCCGCCTGCGACATGGCGTTCCCGCTCTTCGAAACGCGCGCCGCCACGACGACCTGCTTCATGTCCGAGATCTTCATCGTCGGCGTCATCGCCATGCTGTCGTCGAGCTTGAAGCGCAGCGGCAGATCCTTGACCTTGGCCCTGAACACCGCGAGCGGCATGCGCCCGCTCTCGGGCCGCGCGAGGACGAACACGGTGTCGTCGGGCGATGCGGATCCCGCGAGCGCGGGGGCTAGCGATACGACGCCGGTGAGGGCTTCACGGCCGGAAGCGGCCGATGCGGTCGCGTTCGATGGCGCCGGGCTCGACGATGCAGGGTTCGAAGACGCGGATGCGATCGATCCGCTCGTCCCCGGCATCGCTCGCGCGTTCGGCGCGGGGAGGCCGCCGCGACGACGGGCCTCGTCGACGTTGGCCATCACCTGCTGATGGAACTCGCTGCCCGGCGGCAACGCGTCGGCGATCTTCTGCCATTGCATGACCGCCGTCGCGTAGTCGCCGCGTTCGAACGCGACGGTGCCGGCCAGCGCGAGGGCCTTCGGCTGTTTCGGATCGATCGCCAGCGCGCGCTCGATCAGCGCGTTCGATGCGGCGTCGGGCTTGCCATCGTTGGCGGCAGCGGTCGCATCGGCGTAGTCGGCCAGCAGGCCGGCATCGCGCGGCTGCAGTTCGACCGCGCGTCGATAGGCGGGCAGCGACTCGCGATAACGCGTCAGCACCGTGTACGACCGCGCGAGCATCGTCCATCCTTCGGCGTCGTCGGGCTTGTCCTTCAACCGGGCGGCGAGTCGATCGACCATCTCGGCGATCTGCTGCAGACCGGCCTCGCGATCGCCCGGTGAGGCGCCGGTGGCCGCGGCATCGGGCGGCGCGACGGGTGCGACCGGCGGCTTGCCGAGTCCTGCCAACGACGGCGAGCCGGTGAAGGCGTAGCCGCCGACCGCGACGACCAGCACGGCCGCCACCACGGCTGCCACGAGTCGCAACGACGGCGTCGATCGAACGGCCGGTGCGGTAACCACCGGCGGGGGTGCCGCCAGCACCGCGGCGCCGAGCCGACGTTCCGCTTCGCGCCGCGCGGCCTCGTACGAAACCTCGTCGAGCTTGCCCTGTGCCCGCGCCTCGTCAAGCGCGAGCAGTTGCGCGCGGATCGATGCGATCGACGTGGGCAACGTCGGCTCGGCTTCGTCGGTCATCACTTGCCTTCTGCCGACATGAGCATGTCGTCCTCGTCGGGTTCGAAGGCGTCGGGCGACAGACGACTGCGCCGTCGCAGCACCAGCGCCAGCGCGAGCAGACCGCCGCCGAGCATCAGTGCCGGGCCGAGCCACAGCAGCACGGTGATGGCCTTGAACGGCGGTCGATAGAGCACGAAGTCGCCGTAGCGCGCGGTCATGTAGTCGACGATCTCGGTGTCGGTCCGACCGGCCCGCAACTGTTCGCGGACCTGGTTGCGCAGGTCGACGGCCAGGTCGGCGTGCGAGTCGGCGATGGTCTGGTTCTGACAGACGAGGCAGCGCAGTTCGGACGTGACGTGCAGCATCCGCGCCTCGAGTGCGGGGTCTTCCGCTTCGGGGATGGCTTCCTTCGCGAAGGCGGCGGTCGCGCAGAGCAGCAGCGCGGTGGCGAGTAATGAACGCATCATCCCCACGAGCGACCCTTGCGCCATCTTCATGCCGTCGTTCCCAGTGGACGAAAGACGCCGGGTTCCCGCCTTCGCGGGAACGACGGTTCGAGGGGCGTCGCGACCGCTCGAATGAAAGCGCGACCAACGAGACCAGTGGCGTCACGCATTCAGCTTCCTCACCAGCGGCTCGATCTCCGTCGCGATCACCTCCGGCGTCAGCGGTCCGATGTGCTTCATGCGGATCGTGCCGGTCTTGTCGATGATGAACGTCTCCGGCACGCCGTACACGCCGAAGTCGATGCCCACGCGCCCCTCGCCGTCGAACAGCGACGCCCGATACGGGTCGCCCATCCGCGACAGCCACGCCACGCCGTCGTCGCGCTGGTCCTTGTAGTCGAGGCCGTAGATCGGCAGCAGGTTCTTCTTCGAGAACGCGACCAGCAGCGGATGCTCTTCGCGACAGGCCACGCACCACGACGCCCACACGTTGAGCATCCACACCTTGCCGCGCAGGTCGGCCAGCGCGATCGTCGTCGCAGGGTCGTCGAGGCGCGTGAGCTGAAACGTCGGCGCGGGCTTGTCGATCAGCGGCGAAGGGACCTCGCGTGGATCGCGGTTGAGTCCGATCGCCAGCATCACCGCCAGCACGATGAACGCGAACAGCGGGATCAGGAAGCCGAGACGCTTCATGTCGTGACGGGACGATCGAGCGGGCCCATCACACGACCATCCGCGCGCGCGGCCTTCGACTGCGTTTGAGTCCTCCGCGCACGCGCCCGATAACGCCGATCGGTCGCCGCGAGCAGTCCGCCGATTGCCATGATCAGGCAGCCCCCCCAGATCCAGTCGACGAACGGCTTGACGTAGACGCGTACCACCCAGGCCCCGGTTCCCGTGGATCCGTTGGTTGACTTGTCAACGATCGGCTCGCCGAGCGAGACGTAGAGGTCGCGCGTGATGCCGGGTTCGATCGCCGCTTCGGTCATGACGGCCTGCGTGGCCGTGTAGATGCGCTTCTCGGGATGCAGCGTCGCCACGAGACGACCGCCATCAGCCACCTCGATCGTGCCCTGGGCCGCCTTGTAGTTGGGGCCGGCGACCTCGCGTGCGCCGCGGAACGTGAAGACGTGGTCGCCGATCTCGGTCTGGTCGCCGACCTCCATCTTGACGTCGCGCTCGACCTCGCCGGTGCGGACCAGCGTGACGCCGAGGATGAAGACCGCGACGCCGAGGTGCGCGATCATCATGCCGACCATCGCGCGCGGGATGAGACGCGCGCGCTGCAACAACCCGGCATCGGGGGACCGCAGCCGCTCGACGAGATCCGTCGCCACCGACGCGACGATCCAGAACGCCATCAGGAAGCCCAGCGCGCCGACGAGGCCGACGTGGCCGTGCAGCCACGACACGGCGATCGCCGCGACGACCGCGGTGCCGGCCGCCCACTTGAGTCGCCTCGCGAGGTCCGGCAGTTCGGCCTGCTTCCAGCGCGCGAGCGGCCCCACGCCCATCAGGAAGATCAGCGGCGTCATCAGCGGCACGAACACCGTCTCGAAATACGGCGGTCCGACCGAGATCTTCTGATGCAGCATCGCGTCGAGCGCGAGCGGGTAGAGCGTGCCGAGCAGCACGGCGCCGCACGAGACGACCAGCAGCACGTTGTTGCCGAGCAGCAGCGTCTCGCGCGACACGAGGCCGAAGCGCGCGCCGAGCCCGACCGTGGGCGCCCGCCACGCGTACAGCGCGAGCGACGCGCCGATCACGATGACGAGGAACGCGAGGATGAAGAGGCCGCGTCGGGGATCGGTCGCGAACGCGTGCACCGACGACAGCACGCCCGAGCGGACCAGGAACGTGCCGAGCAGCGACAACGAGAACGCGAGGATGGCGAGCAGCACGGTCCACGACTTGAAGCTGCCGCGCTTCTCGGTGACGGCCAGCGAATGGATCAGCGCGGTCGCGACCAGCCACGGCAGGAAAGACGCGTTCTCGACCGGATCCCAGAACCACCAGCCGCCCCAGCCGAGCTCGTAATACGCCCAGCCGCTGCCGAGTGCGATGCCGATGGTGAGGAAGAACCAGGCGGCCGTGGTCCACGGCCGGGCCCAGCGGGCCCACGACGAGTCGAGGTTGCCGCCGATCAGCGCGGCCACCGCGAACGAGAACGCGACCGACAGCCCGACGTAGCCCATGTACAGCATCGGCGGGTGGATCACCATGCCGGGGTCCTGCAGCAGCGGGTTGAGGTCGCGTCCTTCGGCGGCCGCGGGGAAGAGGCGGTCGAACGGGTTGGACGTCATCAGCACGAACAGCACGAAGCCGAACGACAGCCAGCCCATCACGGCGAGGATGCGGGCGATCAGCGCCTCGGGCAGATGTTTGCTGAACTGCGCGACGGCCGCGGTCCAGAACGTCAGCATCAGCAGCCACAGGAGGATCGATCCTTCGTGGCCGCCCCAGACGGCCGTGATGCGGTAGTGCAGCGGCAGCAGGCTGTTGGAGTTGCTCGCGACGTAGAGCACGGAGAAGTCGTTGCTCGCGAAAGAGACGGCGAGACATGCGAACGAGAACGCGATAAGGCCGAACAGCACGCGCGCCGACGGCCGGGCGAGCGTCATCCAGTCGGCGCGTCCGCGGGCGGCGCCGATCATCGGGAGGGTTCCGAGAACGAGCGAGACGCCGAGTGCGAGCCAGAGGGCGAAGTGACCGAGTTCGGGAATCATGGCTTTGCAGACCCTTTGGTATCTGTCACACCGGCGAAGGCCGGGGTCCAGTCGATCGGTGATGCGAGACGCCGCATCGAACATTTCGGACCTGCTTCATTTCGGCATCGCGATCTCGAGGTCCTTGCAGATTTTCCGCGCCAACATCTCGCTGATCTCGCGATGGCGCGGCACGGTGGACGTTCGTCGAGTCGCACGATTGACATAGACCGAATGGCTGCCACCTCTCGATGCAACATGCACCCATGCTGTTCAAGATGACGAATCGGGTCGAGACGTTTCAAGTTGCCGCGACGACCATCGTCTCGCGGGTCACGTCCCTTCCGAACAGCGACTCCTCAGAAAGGGACCGATAGGCTTCGAGGACGAGTTTGACGGCTTCGGCCTGATCGACGCGGGCTTCTTCGAGCGTCGCAGCCTGGCAGTTCGCACCCGGCAATTCCTCCACGAAGCCGATGTATCCCTCTGGTACCTTTTCAAAAACCGCAGTAAGTTTCATGAGAAGACCCTTTGCATCGACTGACGTGATTGTGTCACCCCAGTAGGATGGGACGACACGAACGCAGCCAAAACGATCTCTTCAATTCATCCCCTTCGGCCGGATGTCCGGCGCCGTCGCCGACGGCACGATCGTCTCCGCGAGCTTCTGGTCCTTGCCCTGCTGCGCACGCTTCATCGCGTCGGCCGCTTCGGGCGGCATGTAATTCTCGTCGTGCTTGGCCAGGATCTCCTGCGCGACGAACACGCCGTCCTGGAGCTTGCCCTGGGCGACCACGCCCTTGCCTTCCTTGAACAGGTCCGGAAGGATGCCCACATAGCGCACCGGCACGCTCTGCGCGGTGTCGGTGACGACGAACCGGATGTTCGTCCCGTCCCGTTGCAACGTGCCTTTCTCGACCATGCCGCCGATGCGGAACGCGCGACCGGCCGGCGCCTCGTGCTGCGCGACCTGGCTCGGCGAATAGAAGAACACGAGGTTGCTCTGGAACGCGTTGAGGATCAGCGCGACGACGGCCGCCACGGCGACCAGCACGCCGCCGATGATGCTGAACCGCTTGCGGCGGGGCGTCATCGGGACGCGTCCAGGATGGTCTCGCCGCGCATGGAGGCTGATGTCGCAGCCGATGTCGCGTCGGCGAGGCCGCGACGATGGCGTCGCGCCGCGAGGATCGGTTCGGTCGCGAGGCACGCCGCGGTGACCGCGTACGCGCCCCACACGTACAGGCCGTAGCCGCCCATCGCGAAGAACTCTGCCGGGTTGTGCCAGTTCATGCCGAATCCATCATGTGGCCGCCATCGCCGTGAACCACTGCGCATGGCCTTCGCGTTCGGCCACGATCGCCTGCGTGCGCTTGAAGACGATCGCGAACGCGTAGGCCCAGAACGCGATCGTCATCAGCAGCATGGCGATCAGCATCGACTGCGCCATCGTCGGCGCCGAGCTCAGCGTGATCGTCGCGCCCTGATGCAACGTGTTCCACCACTTGACCGAGAAGTAGATGATCGGCACGTTGACGCTGCCGACGATCGCCAGCAACGCGCCGGCCTTGTCGGCGCGCCGCGTGTCGTCGATGGCGTCGACCAGCGCGAGGTAGCCGAGGTAGAGGAACAGCAGGATCAGTTCCGACGTCAGCCGTGCGTCCCACACCCACCACGTGCCCCAGGTGGGCCGGCCCCAGAGCGACCCGGTCCACAGCGCGAGGAACGTGAACAGCGCGCCGGTCGGGGCGATGGCGCGCGCGAACATCGCCGCGAGCCGCGCGTTGAGCGCCCAGCCGATCGCGGCCCAGAAGGCCATCGCGATGTAGAGCACCATCGACATCCACGCCGCCGGCACGTGGATGAAGATAATGCGATACGCGTCGCCCTGCGTCGCGTCGGTCGGCGCGACGAAAAAGCCGATGTACAACGCCGCCACAGCGAAGCCGGCCGCGAGCAGCCACAGGACGGGCGTCCAGCGCGCGGCCAGCGTGTAGAAGCGGGCCGGCGAAGCGAAGTGGAAGAGGCGGACGGGGCGGGGCACGAACGATGACTCGGGGGACGACTACTCCGTGGCGATCCTGAGGGCCGCCGCGGTGGCCGGCGGCGCAAGAAGCGAGGTCAGGATCAGCAGGGCGCCGAGCAGTGAAAACTGACCGCGCGCCGAAAGTCCCGAGTCTATCGCGACCACGGCGGCGCTGCCGAAGATCAGCGTCGGCACGCAGAGCGGCAGCACCAGCAGGATCATCAGCACGCCGCCGCTGCGCACGCCCAGCGTCAGCGCCGCGCCGAGGCCGCCCAGTACGCTGAGGATCGGCGTGCCGAGCAGCAACGACGCGGTGAGCGCGGCGATCGACGGCGGCTCGACGCCCAAGAGAAGGCCGAGTAGCGGGGCGAGGATGGTCAGCGGCAGGCCGGTCAGCAGCCAGTGCGCGCAGGCCTTCGCGGCGGCCACCGGCAGCGCGGAGCCACTGGCCAGCAACATCTGGTCGAGCGAGCCGTCGGCCAGGTCGCCGGCGTAGAGCTGCGCGACCGACAGCATCGCGGCCAGCAGCGCGCAGACCCACACGACGCCGGGCGCGACGATGCGCAGCGTCTGCGGCTCGGGCCCGATGCCGAGCGGGAACAGGCTCGCCGCGATCGCGAAGAACGCGAGCGGCAGCAGCGCGTCCGAGCGACGGCGTGCCGCGAGCCGCAGGTCGCGGCGCAGGATGGTGACGAAGATGCCGCTCATGGCGCTTCCGCCACCGCTCCTGCCCGCTGCCTTTCGTCCAGCGTCACGGTGCGCGCCGTCACGCCGACCAGCACCGGCGATACGTGGCTGGTGAAGAGCACGTTGCCGCCGCCCGCCGCATGCTCGGCGAGCAACGTACTGACCAGCGCCACGCCGTCGACGTCGAGCGCGTCGTACGGCTCGTCGAGGATCCACGTCGCCCGCGGGTCGGACAATGCCAGCCGGGTCAGCGCGACGCGACGCCGCTGACCCTGCGACAACGTGCGGATCGGCGCGTCTCGACGACCGTGAAGTCCGAAGCGGTCGATGGCGGCGGCCATCGCCCCGTCGCTCGCCGCGAGTCCGTGCAGCGAGACCATCAGCCGAACCGACTCGGCGACGGTGAGGTCGTCCTTCAGCGCGTTGGTGTGGGCGAGGAACAGCAGCGAATCGGGTCGGCCGCCCGACGCGACGTCGCCGTGGTGCCACTCGATCGTTCCCGCATCGGGCCTGGCGAGTCCTGCGAGCACCCGCAGCAGCGTGGTCTTGCCGTAGCCGTTCGCCGCGCGCAACCAGACCAGTTCACCGGCTGCCAGGTCGAGGTTCAGGTCCTCGAAGAGCCGACGTTCCCCGCGGCGACAGGCGAGACCTCGAACCACCAGATGAAGACTCGATCCGATCGCTGCCCGGGGGTCCTGATCGCCCTGCGCGCTGCGCCCCAGATCACCGATTTCCCGACCGCTGGCATCGGTTCCGTAAACGCCGTGTGACATATCGCAGTTGTCAGATTCAGTTGACACTCATACTATCCGTAAATGTCGACCGTCATCAGCAGCACCCACCGCGCGGACGCCGTCGCA
>CAZZWS010000129.1:0-11678 GCA_964657795.1 Beijerinckiaceae bacterium | reverse complement strand
CCGCCGCGGGCGAGCGCTAGGACGGGAGCAGACCATGACCGACCAGCCCGCGACCGCTCCCTCGACTGCCGCCGACGCCAGCGGCGATCAAGCGCCCGCGCCCGGACCCTGCACCATCGTGATCTTCGGCGCCACGTCTTCGATCGCGGAGCACTGCGCGCGCCTCTGGGTCGCCTCCGGCCCCACGACCCTCCACTTGATCGCTCGCGACCGGATCAAGCTCGATCGGATCGCCGCCGATCTGCGGGTGCGCTCGCCGTCCGTCACGATCCACTGCGCAACGATGGATTTCACCGATCCGGTGTCGATCGAAGAGACGGTGCGCAACATCGCGGCGGCAGGCCCCATCGACATCGCTCTCGTGGCTCATGGGTCGCTGCCCGATCAATCCGTCTGCGAGCGCCACCTGCGGGCGGAGGCCGAAGCCCTGATCATCAACGGGGTCTCACCGTCGCTGATCGCGGAGGCGCTGGTCGGGACGATGCTGGCAGCCGGGCACGGCCAGCTCGCATTGATCGGCTCGGTGGCCGGTGACCGCGGACGCAAATCGAATTACGTCTACGGCTCCGCCAAGGGACTCATGGAACGCTACGCGGAAGGGCTGCAACATCGACTGGCGGGCACGAAAGTCACCGTCACGCTGGTCAAGCCCGGCCCGACGGATACGCCGATGACGGCGCATCTGAAGGCGGCGGGCGGCAAGCTGGCCGACGTGGCGGACGTCGCACGGTCGATCGTCGACGGCGTCGCGAGTGGAAAGCCGGTGATCTACGCGCCGGCCAAGTGGGCGCTGATCATGCTGGTCATCCGCAATCTGCCGCGATTCGTTTTCCACAAGATGAACATCTGACGCATGTCACTGAACTCGAAGATCGTCCTTCCGGGCGGCGCGGGCCTGGTCGGGCAGAACCTCGTCGCACGCCTCGTTGCGCGCGGCTACACGCGCATCGTCGTGCTCGACAAGCATCGCGCCAATCTCGCGGTGCTGAGCCGCCTGCAGCCAGGCATCACCGCCGAATATGCGGACCTCGCGGAGCCTGGTCCTTGGCAAGCGCATTTCGACGGCGCGGATGTCGTGGTGATGCTGCAGGCCCAGATCGGCGGTATCGATTATCAGGACTTCGTGCGCAACAACGTCGATGCGAGTCGTCTCAT
Organism: Beijerinckiaceae bacterium; assembly: GCA_964657795.1. GTDB lineage: Bacteria > Pseudomonadota > Gammaproteobacteria > Burkholderiales > Burkholderiaceae_D > CAHJXF01. The sequence goes on along the minus strand of CAZZWS010000129.1, from coordinate 10,523 downwards.
CCTCGACACGTTCAAGGCCTGCAACGTGCCGTATCTGGTCCACATCAGTTCTTCGGTCGTGGAGTCCATCGCGGACGACTTCTACACGCGCAGCAAAATCGAACAGGAGCAACTGGTCCTCGCGAGCGGCATCCCATGCCCGATCCTCCGGCCGACGCTGATGTTCGGCTGGTTCGACCGCAAGCACCTCGGCTGGCTGTCGCGATTCATGAAGAAGATGCCGGTGTTTCCGATTCCCGGCGACGGACGCTTCATGCGTCAGCCGCTGTATGTCGGCGATTTCTGCAAAGTGATCATCAGTTGCATCGAGAAGCGCATCGCGGGCGGCATTTACAACATCTCGGGTCACGAGAAGTTCGACTACATCGACATGATCCGGATCATCAAGCGCGTCACCCGCGCTCGCGCGATCATCGTCACCATCCCGTATGGCCTGTTCCTCACGCTGCTGTGGATCTGGAGCCGCTTCGACACGAACCCACCGTTCACCACACAGCAGCTGAAGGCGCTGGTGGCCAAGGACGAGTTCGAGGTGATCGACTGGCCCGGCATCTTCGGCGTGCCGTACACGCCGTTCGCCAAGGCGATCGACGAAACCTTCAACGATCCAGCCTACGGCAACGTGGCGCTGGACTTCTGACGATGAAGCAGCGCATCGCGGTACTCGGCGCCGGACCGATGGGCCTGGCGGTCGCCTATCAACTGGCACGCGACGGGCATCGACCGGTGGTCTTCGAAGCGGACGACCGCGTCGGCGGCATGACCGCGGCGTTCGATTTCTCGGGATTGAGCATCGAACGCTACTACCACTTCCACTGCATCTCGGATCACGCCTTCCTGAAGGTACTCGACGAACTCGGCCTCTCGGACCGCATGCGCTGGGTCGAGACGAAGATGGGTTACTGGTATCAGGGTCGCCTGCAGGCCTGGGGCAATCCCGTCGCCCTGCTGAAGTTCAAGGGACTCGGCATCGTCGCCAAGGTGCGCTACGGCTTGCATGCATTCCTGTGCACGAAGCGCCGCGACTGGAAGCCTCTGGATCATGTCAAGGCGACAGGCTGGATTCGCCGCTGGGTCGGCGCCGAAGCGTACGAAGTCCTCTGGCGCCGCCTGTTCGACTACAAGTTCTACGATTTCAGCAGCAATCTGTCGGCCGCGTGGATCTGGAGTCGCATCCGTCGCATCGGACGCTCGCGCTACAGCCTGTTTCGCGAAAAGCTGGGCTATCTCGAAGGGGGTTCCCAAACGCTGCTCCACGCGATTCGTGATGACATCGTCGGTCATGGCGGCGAGTTTCGTCTCCAGTCACCGGTCACTCGGGTCGTGATCGAGGGCGGCAAGGTGGGTGGCGTGATGGTCGATGGTGTGCTGGAGATTTTCGACAAGGTCGTCAGCACGGTCCCGTTGCCTTATGTGCCGCGACTGATGCCCGACTTGCCGTCCGATGTCTTGGCCCGCTTTGCGGCGCTCCAGAACATCGCGGTGGTCTGCGTCATCGTCAAGCTGCGCAAGGCTGTCACCGACAAGTTCTGGGTCAATACCAACGATCCCGAAATGGACATTCCGGGCATCGTCGAATACACCAACCTGCGGCCGCTGGACCAGCACGTGGTCTACGTACCGTTCTACATGCCCGGCGAGCACCCCAAGTTCGCCGAGCCCGACACGGCGTTTCTCGACAAGGTTCGTCGCTATCTGAAGAAGATCAACCCGGCCCTCACCGATGCGGATTTCATCGACCTGCGCGCGAGCCGGTATCGCCATGCACAGCCGATCTGCGATCCAGGCTATCTCGAACACCTGCCGCCCGTCGCGTTGCCGGTCGCCGGACTGTGGGTCGCCGACACGTCCTATTACTACCCCGAGGACCGCGGCATTTCCGAGAGCATCGATTTCGGACGGAGGATGGCTGCGCTGGCGGCGGGTGGGACGGTGGCCGCTTGATACGGCATTTCTTCACACGACAGTTCGCGCAGTTCGTGCTCGTAGGAGGGCTCGCCGCGTTGCTCAACTGGGTGGCACGGCTGGTCCTGAGTGTCTGGTTGCCTTTCGCATGGGCGGTCGCCCTCGCCTATCTGTTCGGCATGATCGCGGCGTTCGTCCTTAACAGCCTCTACGTCTTTCCCCGCTCGGACAAACCGCGCCCCGCACGGGCGCGCGACTTCGTGTTGATCAACCTCGGAAACTTTCCCATCGTCTGGTTCGTGGCAGTACAGGTCAACCGGGGCTTGATCGCTTTGGGACTCTCGCAATACACCAAGGAGATCGCCCACGCCATCGCCCTGTCGTTGCCGGTATTCACGACCTTTCTGCTGTACAAATTTCTGGCGTTCAGGGAAAGGCACCCCCGCTAGACATACCGCTGCGGCCCGCCGTCGAGAACGGGGTGCCAGAAGCAGGGATAATGCGGCGCGACGTGAACGAGACGCTGCTGCCTTTTTGAAGCCGTTCGTTCGAGAGCTCTTCTTTTCTTGGCACCCATGACCAAAACAGCAATCATCACCGGCATCACCGGTCAGGACGGCGCCTACCTCGCCGAACTCCTCCTCGGCCACGGCTACAAGATCTTCGGCACTTACCGCCGGACCAGTTCCGTCAATCTGTGGCGCATCGAAGAGCTCGGGGTCAAGGACCATCCCAACCTCGAACTCGTCGAATACGATCTGACCGACCTGGGCACGAGCCTCTCCCTCGTCCAGCGCGCCGAACCCGACGAGATCTACAACCTCGCCGCGCAGAGTTTCGTCGGCGTGTCTTTCGAGCAGCCGACGACCACGGCCCATATCACCGGCCTCGGCGCGCTGAATCTTCTCGAAGCGATTCGCCTGCTGAATCGCAAGATCCGCTTCTACCAGGCATCGACGTCGGAGATGTTCGGCAAGGTGCAGGCCATCCCGCAGAAGGAAGACACGCCGTTCTATCCGCGCAGCCCGTACGGCGTCGCCAAGCTCTACGCGCACTGGATGACGATCAACTATCGCGAGTCGTACGACATCTTCGGCTGCAGCGGCATCCTGTTCAATCACGAGTCGCCACTGCGCGGCCGCGAGTTCGTCACGCGCAAGATCACGGACTCGGTCGCGAAGATCAGACTCGGCATGCTCGACGTACTGGAACTCGGCAACATCGACGCCAAGCGCGACTGGGGCTACGCGAAGGAGTACGTAGACGGCATGTACCGGATGCTGCAGGCCGAACAGCCCGATACCTACGTCCTGGCAACCAACCGTACCGAGACGGTCCGCGACTTCGTGACGATGGCGTTCGTTGCCGGAGGCTACGCCATCGAATGGTCTGGCAAGGCGGAGCAGGAAGTCGGGCGGGATGCGGCGACGGGCAAGATCCTGGTGCGGGTGAATCCACGTTTCTATCGCCCCGCGGAGGTCGAACTGCTGATCGGCGACGCGGCCTACGCGCGCGAGAAGCTCGGGTGGTCGGCACAGACACCACTCGAAGAGCTTTGCCGGATGATGGTCGAGGCCGACCTGGCCCGTAACGAGCGCGGGTCGTCATTCTGACGAGAACACGGTCACTGCCATGATTCATCCATCGAGCTTCGACAGCTTGCAATGGTCGTCGCAGCCCGCGCCTCGCTCTAATCCATGAAGCCCCTGGTACTCGTGACCGGCATCGCCGGCTTCACCGGCTGGTGGATGCGTCGTGCGCTGGAAGCGGCCGGTTATCGCGTCATCGGCACGACGCTCGCCGACGCAGGACCGAACGATCGTGTGCTGAACATCGAATCGGCGGCGGACTGCGACGCGCTGGTCACCGAATTGAATCCGGATTTCGTCATCCATCTGGCCGCGATCAGCTTCGTTCAATCCGATCCGGCTCGTCTCTACGCTGCGAACACCGTCGGAACGGTGAATCTGCTCGGCGCCCTGGCGGCGCTATCCTCCCCGCCTCGCAAGGTGATCCTGGCAAGCAGCGCCAACGTCTACGGGCATCGTGAAGGCGTGTTGATCCGCGAGGGCGAACGCCCCCATCCGGCGAATCATTACGCCACGAGCAAGCTGGCGATGGAAATGATGGCGGCGACATTCTTTTCACGCCTGCCGATCGTGATCACGCGACCTTTCAATTACACGGGCGTCGGTCAAGCTGTCGAATTCCTGGTTCCCAAGATCGTCTCGCATTTCGCGGAACGCAAGTCCTTCATCGAACTCGGAAACACGGATATTGAACGCGACTTTTCCGATGTGGAGAATGTCGCGGAGATCTATTGCCGCCTCCTGACGAGCACGCTCCGATCGAGTGTCGTGAATATCTGCACGGGAATCCCGACTTCGTTGAAGGCCATCATCGAGATGATGGAAGAGATCGCGGGATATCGCATCGAGGTTCGCATCAATCCCGCATTCGTCAGAAGCAACGACATCAAGACATTGACCGGCGATCCGCAAGCACTGACCGAAGCAACGGGTCCCATCACGCCGATTCCCGTTCGCCTGACGCTCGAGAAGATGTATCGAGCCATGGTCGACGGTTGAATTCGCATGCCGTCGAGTGGCGATGCAGGCGACCGGCGAATGGAGAATCGCCAAAGTCCCGACGCCTGCGGGTCGTCGCCAGGATTTGGTAGCAGGCGGAGATGGACGGAGATGCGGACGCATACGCGCACGCGACGCGGCAAATGACCCGTCCGATCGACGCGGCTGGCCCACACGCATGAGGCGCATCGGCAGCACCTTGTTCGGAGCGGTGTCAAACTTGCTCGCGCAGGGCGTGCCCTTCCTGCTTCTGCTCGTCGTTACGCCCATTCTCATCAGGACACTCGGGCGGGAGGCTTACGGTGCGCTGATCCTGTTCAATCTGTTGCCGCAGATCGCGGGTCAGCTGGACCTCGGATTGATCACCGCGGGCATGCGTGCCTATGCGCAATACGTCGCCCGGGACCAAAGACAGGATGCGTATCGCGTCATCAACGAAACGATGGTCATCCTGTTCTTGTGGGGTACCTTGCTTGCCATCGCACTGATCGTCTGGCGCCATCCAGTCGCCAAAGTTCTTCAACTCGACAAGGTCCTGCAAAGCGAAACATCGGTATTCGCCGTTGCGGCAATCGCGATCCCCATTGCGCTGATCAACGGGGTCGCATTGATTCCGTTGCGGGCCCTCGAACAGTATGGACGGGCGGCGCGCATCCAGATCGCGGCCGGTCTCGGGTATTGGATCAGCTGCACCGTGGCGGCGACTCATGGAGCGACGCTTCTCGAACTGGTCGGTCTCGGGACCATCGTGGTCGCGGCGACCAACGTCGCCTTGTTCAGCATGCTCTGGAGAGCCCGCAGAAACAAAACGACACCGGTATCAATCGGCGAGTCGGGTATGTTGGGAACGCTCGATGTATTGGCGATCGACGACCTGACACCCAACGTGAACAAGTCGACGCTGCGTCTGCTTCCTTTCCTTCCTCTCGGAGCCGGAGCCTTCGTCGCACAGGCCAGTTCATTGGCGACCTATCACACCGACAAATTGCTTGTTTCCGCAGTCGTCTCGCCAGCGGCGGCCGGTGCGTACGCGATCTGCGCGAACATCGCGAACAAGATCCTGCTGGTCGTCGCGGCCGGCGCGACCTACACGTTTCCGCGAGCCGCCAGGCTGCACGCGCAGGGCGACCATGACTCCCTGGTACGGACTTTCGTGGTGACGACCCGTTTCGTGTTGATGATCGCCGCTTCGCTGGCCATTCCGCTGTTCGCGCTCGCGTCGCCGTTCCTGAGAACGTGGATCGGAACCGACTTCGCCATTCACTACGCCCCGATCATGCAATTGCTGGTCATAGGCTACGCAATGAACGCGGCTTCGGTCGTGGCATCCAATGTCGCCATCGGCATCGGCGAAGTGCGACTGCCTGCGATCTTCGCATTGGTCGGCGGCACGACGACCATTCTCGGAGTCGTGTTGCTGGCGCCGGGGTTCGGTGCGGTGGGCGCTGCGGCTGCGGCACTGCTCGGCATGTCGCAGGCCATCATCTTCAGCAACCTGATCGCGTCCAGGCTGGGGGCCGAAGCCCGCCCGGCTTCGTGGCCCTTGCAGATCCGCCTCGTCCTGGTCGCCGCCCCGGTCGCGGGATGCACGTTCTATCTTGGATCGCTGGTGACGGGTTGGTTTTCGCTTCTCGCGGTGGGCTTCGTGGCGGCAGGCACTTTTCTCGTGATCTGGCTGGCGACTTTTGGACGGCGAAGCGAGCGCATCGTGCTGCAAGCGCTGCTCGCGCGCGTGCGCAACAGCGGACCGAAGACTTCGTGAAACCGGCAGAGATGAATCAGCCCGAGCTGATGGCGCCATCGACGCGACGGTTGCGCGTCGCCCTCAGCACGTCCGCCTTGATCCGGCCGTTGACGGGCATCGGGCAATACACGCTGCACATCGCGCAGGCGCTGGCCGCCACACCCGACCTCGAGATGCAGTATTTCTACGGCTACGAATGGGCGCCGACCGCTGCGCCGCGCGAAATCCTGCATCTCGCTGGCTTCAAGAAATGGTTCAAACGCTTCGTTCCACAGCCTTACGAAGTAAGTCGCGCAATTCAGCAGAATCGATTCAACGCCGGCATGCAGATCCGCAAGCCTGCCCTTTATCACGAGCCGAACTACCTGCCCTTCGACTTCGAAGGACCAACCGTCCTGACGATCCACGATCTCTCCTATCTGCGTCATCCGGAAACGCATCCGAACCTTCGGATCCGGATCATGAACAAGCTGCTGCCTCCTGCCATCGAGCGCGCGGCACACCTGTTGACCGACTCCGAGTTCACGCGTCAGGAGGTCATCACCGAATTCGGCGTGTCACCAGATCGCGTCACCACGACACTGCTGGGCGTGTCGCCGGCGTTCTATCCACGCAAGGCGTCCGACTGCGAAGGCGTATTGCGAAAACACGGGCTCGCGTTCGGCGGGTTCGTCCTCGCGGTCGGCACGCTCGAACCACGCAAGAATCTGCTTCAGGTCATTCGTGCCTACGTCGGGCTGCCGTCGCGCATCGCCGAGCGTTACCCGCTGGTCATCGTCGGCGGGGCGGGCTGGAAATCGGCTGGCACGGATGCGGAACTCGATGCGTTGATGGCCACGGGGCGGGCGCGCAGGCTCGGTTACGTACACGAGGACGACCTGCCCTGTCTCTACAGCGGCGCGCGCATGTTCGTGTTCCCGTCGCTCTACGAGGGCTTCGGCCTGCCCGCGGCGGAGGCGATGGCGAGCGGCGTACCGGTGATCGCATCGGATCGCGCGTCTCTACCGGAAGTCGTGGGCGAGGCGGGCATCACGATCGCCCCCGACGACGTCGACGGCCTGCGCGATACGATCCTGCGACTGGCCGAAGACGACCGCGAGCGCGCGCTGCGGGCGCGGCTGGGATGCGCGCAGGCGGCGACCTTCTCGTGGGCGCGCTGCGCGGCCCAGACGGCCCAGGTCTATCGGCGCGTCCTGAATGGCGGCTGACGCGCGGCCGATGCGCGTCCTGCATCTCGGCAAGTTTCCGGCGCGTCATTTCGGTGGGATCGAGACGCATGTGAAGGGCCTGACCGAAGGCCTGGCCGCGGCGGGCATGGATGTCACGAACCTGGTCTACGACATCGGCCGGCCGAACGGCGGGGTCGTCACCACCCGAGTCGCCGGCGTCGAGATCGTCGCAGTTTCGTGCCGTGGCACGATCGCGAGCCTGGCCATCGTGCCGTCAGCACCAGCAGCGGTACGCCGACTCGTGAAGACGAAGCCCTTCGACATCGTCCACGCCCACTTCCCGGACCCTGTCGGTTTCGCCTGCCTGCCTCTGGGCGGAACAGCCGCGCGCATCGCGTCGTGGCACAGCGACATCGTGCGGCAGAAGATCTTCGGCAAAGTCTATGGGGCGGTCGCCCGAACGCTGTTCGATCCGCTCGATGCCGTTGCCGGCGCCACGCCCTCGCATCTGCGAAGCACCCAAATGCGGTCGTTTCGACCTCGCCAGCGACACGTCGTGCCTTATGGCGTCGACACATCGCGCTTCTCGGCGACTCCGGCGATCCAGGCCCGTGCAGCGCGCCTGCGCGAGCAAGCGAAGGAACGGCCGATCGTCTTCGCGCTCGGGCGTCACGTGTACTACAAGGGCTTCGACATCCTCGTCGAAGCCATGCGAGAAGTGGATGCCGTCCTGCTGCTCGGCGGCGAGGGACCGCTGACGCGAGACCTCGTGCGGCGGGCCGACGCCATGATCGGACGCGGAAACATCCACTTCGTCGGCCGCATCAGCGATGCCGATCTGCCGGCGTACTACCACGCCTGTACCGCGTACTGCCTGCCCTCGCTCGCCCCGAGCGAGGCCTTCGGGCTGGTGCAGGTGGAAGCCATGGCCTGTGGCAAGCCGATCGTCAATTGCTGGCTCGACAACGCGGTCAACGACGTCGCGCCCGCCGATGTCTGTGCGCTGACCGTGGCTCCGGGCGACCCGTCCGCTCTCGCCGCGGCGCTCAACCGCCTCGTGGTCGATGGCGACCTCCGCGCGCGCCTGGGTCGGGCCGGCAGAATGCGCGTCGAGCAACGCTTTTCGATGGCCGCGATGGTGGACGCGACACTGGCCATGTACCGCGAGGTACTGGCGTCGCGCCCTGTCGTGCCATGAGGGCTTCGCCCCCGAGCATGCCAATGTCATCCTTCCACCGCCATGGCTGAACTGCGATCCGGACCCCGCCTGACCGAAGGTGCGCGTCGTCGCATCGCGATGCTGCGCTGGTCGGGCGCGGGCCTCTGCGCGGCACTGTTGATCGCGATCGTCGCCGAGGTCGCGTACGGGCACGTAACGACCGACCGCATCGCACTCGACACGCTCTGGTATTGCCTCGTGGCCTGGGTGCCCGCCACGTTGCTCGTCGATCGCTTCATCCACACGCCGGCGACGGAAGGCAGCATCTGGATCATCTTCAGCACCGCAGCAGTCTTCGGCGTGTTACTCGCCTTCTTCGGCGTCACGCACGCGCTCTACTCGCGCGCCATCCTGTTCCTCGCGTTCGTCGTGGAGACGGCATGGCTGATCGCTGGTGTCCGGATGTTGATCCGGGGGCGCGTTCTGCGCCTCGGCATCTGCGAGCCGGCTGTGATGCAACTGCTTTCGGAAGCGCGCGACGCCATCGAGTCACCGGTGATCGATGCTCGTGCGGAACTGTTCTCGACGACCGACCTGGCCGAGCTCGCCACGCTCGACGGCGTCGTGATCGACCGCTATTCGACGAAGAGCGAGGCACTGAAGCGTCTGATCAGCGCCCTCAAGCTCGGCGGCGTGCGCATCTATTCCGCGGACCATGTGCACGAGCTGCTGACCGGTCGCCTGTCGCTGCAACAGACCGAAGACAGCTTCCTCGACGACTCGTCGGGCAAGGTGCTCTATGGCCTGCTCAAGCGGGTGCTCGATCTGGCCGGTGCCGCGGTCCTGCTCGCGTTCGCCGGCGTCCCGATGCTGATCATCGCGCTGGCCATCCGGCTCACGTCACCGGGCCCGGCCCTGTTCAGACAGCTGCGGATCGGTGTCCACGGCAAGCCGTTCCGCATGCTGAAATTCCGGACGATGAACGAGAGGTCGCAACGCATCGATGCGCCGGTCCCGGAAACGGCCGACGACGCGGCCGGACGCGTCACCCGACTCGGCCGTCTCCTGCGCAAGTTCCGTCTGGATGAACTGCCGCAATTGCTCAACGTGTTGAACGGCACGATGAGCCTGATCGGTCCGCGCCCCGAATGGACGGAGACCGCCGGCGCGTTCTTCGAGGACATCGTCCACTACCCTTACCGGCATCTCGTTCGCCCGGGCATCACCGGCTGGGCGCAGGTCAATCAGGGTCACGTCACCGACGTCGAGGACGCGCGGATCAAGCTCGAGTTCGACCTCTATTACGTCAAGCATTTGTCGTTCGCGCTCGATCTGGTCATCGGCATACGAACGGTTCGGACCGTGCTCACGGGATACGGCGCGAAGTGAACGTCGCGACATCGACGACACGAACGGCACCGAGGGCTTCCATGCAGAGCGCGCGACCGCACGCGCCGGGGTCGCTCTTTCCGGCAGGTGACGCCGCAGCATCGAAGCGCCTGCCGCAGCGTCGGACCCAGGCAACCTCGCGTCGATACAACGTCCGCTGATCCCGACAAGCGAAGTCGTCGATGCTGACGACGTCGAAGGGCGCTGCGGACCAGAAGCGACCCGCGCCGTGCACCACCGCCGACCCCGGCCCGAACAGCGCCACCGTCGGCACGCCGACGATGCGCGCGAGATGCGCGATGCCGGTGTCGGGGCAGATCAGCCGACGCGCGCCGGCAAGGAGATGAAACAGTTGCGGCAGGTCGAGTCGACCGACCCTGTCGATCTCGCCTTCCCGCGCTTCCACCGCCTCGAAGATCGGCCGCTCGTTCGCGCCGCCGGTCCAGACGATCGTCGTGCCATCGCGCGCGATGGCATCGGCCAACGTGCGCCAGCGCTCCGCCGGCCACTGCTTGAGCGGCGTGCTGGCACCGACGTGCAGGACGGCGTAAGGCTGCTTCGGTCGTTCG
>CAZZWS010000128.1:0-11706 GCA_964657795.1 Beijerinckiaceae bacterium | reverse complement strand
CGACGAACCCGGAACGACGAACCCGGCATGCTGACGCTCGCGCTATCGAAGGGCCGCATCATCGGCGAGACTCTGCCGCTGCTGACGGCCGCGGGCATCGTCGTGTCCGAGGATCCGGAAACGTCGCGGAAGCTGATCCTGTCGACATCCGATGCGGCGCTGCGCATCATCATCGTCCGCGCGTCCGACGTGCCGACCTACGTCGCCTACGGCGCGGCCGACCTCGGCGTCGCCGGCAAGGACGTGCTGCTCGAACACGGCGACGGCGTCGACAGCGGCGGCCTGTATCAGCCGCTCGACCTCGGCATCGCGCGTTGCCGCATGTCGGTCGCCGCGCCGCGCGGCTTCGACTACGAACACGCGGTGCGGCAGGGCGCGCGGCTCTCGATCGCGACCAAGTACGTGCGCACGGCGCGCGAACACTTCGACATGAAGGGCGTGCACGTCGACCTCATCAAGCTCTACGGCTCGATGGAACTCGGCCCGCTGGTCGGCCTCGCCGACGCCATCGTCGACCTCGTGTCGTCGGGCGCGACGCTGGCCGCCAACGACCTCGTCGAGGTCGAGACGATCATGCCGATCTCGTCGCGTCTGATCGTCAACCAGGCGGCGATGAAGCTGAAGCGCGAGACCATCGCACCGTTGATCGCGGCGCTCGAACGCGCGGTGGTCAAGCGATCGGAAGGGACAGCATGAGCCTCGTGAGGCGACTCGACACGACCAGCGCGGACTTCGATGCGGCGCTCGCGGCGTTGCTGCAGTTCGACACCGACGACGACTCGGCCGTCGACCAGGCTGCGGCCGCGATCGTGGCGGACGTCCGCAAGCGCGGCGACGACGCGTTGCTCGAATACACGCGTCGCTTCGACCGGGTCGACGTCGCATCGGCCGCGATGCTCGAAGTGCCGCACGACGACCTCGAAGCGGCGCGCGATGCATTGCCTGTCGACCAACGCGATGCGCTCGAACAAGCCGCCGACCGCATTCGCCGCTTTCACGAAAGGCAACGCAGCGAGACCTGGACCTACGACGAAGCCGACGGCACCCGGCTCGGACAGCGCGTCACGGCGCTCGACCGGATCGGCATCTACGTGCCCGGTGGCTTGGCAAACTATCCGTCGTCGGTGCTGATGGGCGCCGTCACGGCCAAGGTCGCGGGCGTCGCCGAAGTATTCATGGTCACGCCGACGCCCGGCGGCACGCGCAACGCGATGGTGCTGGCCGCCGCAGCGATCGGCGGCGTCGACCGCGTGTTCACGATCGGCGGCGCGCAGGCCGTCGCGGCGCTGGCCTACGGCACGGCGACGATTCCCGCCGTCGACAAGATCGTCGGTCCCGGCAACGCGTACGTCGCCGCCGCCAAGCGCCGCGTGTTCGGCACGGTGGGCATCGACATGATCGCCGGTCCGTCGGAGATCCTCGTCGTCGCCGACGGCACCGCGCCGGCGGCGTGGGTCGCGATGGACCTGTTCTCGCAGGCCGAGCACGACGAGGTCGCGCAGGCCATCCTGCTGTGTCCCGACGCCGGCTACATCGACGAGGTCGCGACGCAGATCGAAGCGATGTTGCCGACGCTGCCGCGCGCGGCGATCGTCAACGAGTCGTTGAAAAACCGCTGCGCGCTGATCCGCGTGCGCGACCTCGACGAGGCTTGCGTCATCGTCAATCGCGTCGCCCCCGAGCACCTCGAACTGTCGGTCGCCGATCCCGAGGCGCTGCTGCCGAAGATCCGTCACGCCGGCGCGATCTTCATGGGCATCCATTCCTCCGAAGCGATCGGCGACTACTGCGCCGGTCCCAACCACGTGCTGCCGACGGCGCGCACCGCGCGCTTCTCGTCGCCGCTCGGCGTCTACGATTTCCAGAAGCGCTCGTCGCTGATCTCGGTCAGTCGCGCCGGCGCGCAGACGCTGGGGCGCCTCGCGTCGACGCTGGCGCAGGGCGAGGGTCTGATGGCGCATGCGCGGTCGGCCGAGTTCCGGTTGGACGCCAAGCCGACATGAGCGCACAGCCGATCGTTGCGAAGTCAACCATCGCGAACGAGATGATCGCGCGTGTCATCCGCGACGATGTCCGGCGGATGCAGGCGTACGCCGTCCCCGATGCGACCGGCATGGTCAAGCTCGACGTGATGGAGAACCCGTACGAGCTGCCGCTCGCGCTGCGCGAACAGCTCGGCCGGCGTCTCGCGGCCCTCGAGATCAATCGCTACCCGCCGCCGCGCGCCGACGAACTGAGGACGCTGCTGAGGCGGCAGATGCAGGTGCCTGACGGCTGCGACGTCCTGCTCGGCAACGGCTCGGACGAGCTGATCTCGATCATCCTGATGGCTGCCGCGCGCGACGGCGCGGCTGTGCTGTCGCTCGTGCCGGGCTTCTCGATGTTCACGCTGTCGACGCGCTTCGCCAGGCTCGAATCGATCGCGGTGCCGCTCACGGCCGACTTCGCGCTCGATCGCACAGCCACCATCGCGGCATTGCGCCGGCATCGGCCGGTCGTGGCGTTCATCGCCTATCCCAACAATCCCACCGGCAACCGTTTCGAGCGCGCCGACGTCGAGGCCGTGATCGTCGCTGCGGCCGAGACCCGGACGCTGGTCGTCGTCGACGAGGCCTACCAGGCGTTCGCGTCCGACAGCTTCATGGCCGACCTGCCGGCGCACGACAACCTGTTGGTGCTGCGGACCGTCAGCAAGAGCGGCCTCGCGGGCGCGCGGCTCGGCTATCTGTGCGGCGCGCCGGCGTGGCTGGACGAGTTCGACAAGGTCAGGCCGCCGTTCAACGTCAACGTGTTCACGCAATGCGCGGTGACGTTCGCGCTCGAACACGCCGACATGCTCGAAGCGCAGGCCGCGACCTTGCGTGCCGAACGGACGCGCCTGATGGTCACGTTGCAGGCGATGCCCGGCGTGACGCCGTTCCCGTCGGACGCCAACTTCATCCTCTTCCGGGTCGAGGGAACGGCGGGCGACCGCGCCGCGCGGGTCTTCGAAGACCTCAGGCGTTCGGGCGTGCTGATCAAGGACCTGTCGCACGCGCATCCGTTGTGCGCGCATTGCCTGCGTGTTACGGTCTCGACGCCCGAGGAAAACGCGACGTTCGTCGCGGCTCTGGTTTCCGCTCTCCACGAATCGAACCCTGCATGAACGCCGCCACCGAAGCGGGCCTGATCGGCCGCCGCGCCAGCATCGATCGCAAGACCGCCGAGACGCGCATCTCGGTCACCGTGGACCTCGACGGCGCCGGCCACTCGAAGCTCGCGAGCGGGGTCCCGTTCCTCGATCACATGCTCGACCAGATCGCGCGCCACGGGCTCGTCGACCTCGACATCGCAGCCGACGGCGACCTGCACATCGACGCGCATCATACGGTCGAGGACATCGGCATCACGCTCGGCCAGGCGGTCGCGAAGGCCATCGGCGACAAGAAGGGCATCCGTCGTTACGGCCACGCGTACGTGCCGCTCGACGAGGCCTTGTCGCGCGTGGTCATCGATTTCTCCGGTCGTCCCGAACTCGTCTGGCACGTCCCGTTCACGCGCGCCATGATCGGCAGCTTCGACGTCGACCTCGCGCACGAATTCTTCCAGGGCTTCGTCAATCACGCGCAGTGCACGCTGCACGTCGACAACCTGCGCGGCGAGAACGCTCATCACCAATGCGAGACCGTGTTCAAGGCGTTCGGCCGCGCGTTCCGCATGGCGGCCGAGCACGATCCGCGGATGGCCGGGACGATCCCGAGTACCAAGGGCTCGCTATGAACGGGGCAGGGGCTCCTGACCATGTCATCCCGGCGCAGGCCGGGACCTGATCATCGTCACGGCAATCAGGCCCCGGGCTGCGCCGGGGTGACATGGTCACATGATCGTCATCGTCGATTACGGCATGGGCAACCTGCGCAGCGTGGCGCAGGCGCTGCGTCATGCCGCGCCCGATGCCGACGTGCGCATCTCGTCCGACGCGGCCGACGTGCGGGCCGCCGATCGCATCGTGCTGCCGGGGCAGGGCGCGATGCCCGACTGCATGCGCACGCTGCGCGAGAGCGGCCTCGTCGACGCGGTCCTGGAGTGCGCCGCGACCCGGCCGCTGCTCGGCGTGTGCATCGGCGAGCAGATGCTGGTCGACAGCAGCGACGAGAGCGCCGACGGTCGGCCGACGCCGGGCCTCGGGCTGATCGCCGGTCGATGCGTGCGCTTCGATCCTCACGGAGGTTCGGCGCTCGAAGCGGCGGCCGTCGAGCCGATCGACGCGCGACCGCTGAAGGTGCCGCACATGGGCTGGAACCGCGTCCATCAGACCTCCCATCCGCTGTGGGACGGCATCGACGACGACAGCTGGTTCTATTTCGTCCATAGTTATCACGTGCGGCCGACCGATGCGGCCGACGTCGCCGGCACCGCGGTCTATGGTTTGCCCTTTACCGCAGCCATCGCGCGGGATAATATTTTTGCCACGCAGTTCCACCCGGAGAAGAGCGCCGCCGCCGGCCTCGCCCTCTACCGAAATTTCGTCGCATGGAATCCGTAAGCTCGTGATGCCTGTCGATGACGCCGTGGGCCGAGCAGGTTCGCACTGCACGCGACTCCCGACCGCTTCCAACCCGCAGCTCCTCGTTCCACCTCCCCTCCCATGTTGCTGATCCCCGCGATCGACCTCAAGGACGGACATTGTGTCCGTCTCAAACAGGGCGATCTTCGCGACGCCACGGTATTTTCCGAAAATCCCGCGGCCATGGCCCGGCACTGGGTCGAACAGGGCGCGCGACGCCTGCACCTCGTCGATCTCAACGGCGCGGTCGCCGGACGGCCCAGGAACGAATCCGCCATCAAGGCGATCATCGACGTGGTCGGCGGCAGCGTGCCGGTGCAGCTCGGCGGCGGTATCCGCGACCTCGACACCATCGAACGCTACCTCGACGACGGCATCGCCTACGTCATCATCGGCACGGCCGCGGTCAAGAATCCCGGCTTCCTGCACGATGCCTGCGGCGCGTTCCCCGGCCAGATCATGGTCGGCCTCGACGCGCGCGACGGCAAGGTGGCCACCGACGGCTGGTCGAAGCTGACGGGCCACGAGGTGATCGACCTCGCCAAGAAGTTCGAGGGCTACGGCATCGAAGCGATCATCTACACGGACATCGGCCGCGACGGCATGCTGAGCGGCATCAACGTCGAAGCCACGCTGAAGCTCGCGCAGAGCGTGTCGGTGCCGGTCATCGCCAGCGGCGGCCTGTCCAACGTCGCCGATGTGGAAGCGCTTTGCGCGATCGAGGAAGAAGGCATCGAAGGCGTCATCTGCGGGCGGGCCATCTATTCGGGCGACCTGGATTTCAAGTCGGCGCAGGAGAAGGCCGACGAGTTGAACGGGCCCTGAGCACACTTCGGATCTTGAGCACACCCTGATTTGTCATCCCGGCGCAGGCCGGGACCCAATTCGTGGTCGATCGATGATCAGGTCCCGGCCTGCGCCGGGATGACATTCCCCCATTCGCCACCGCACCCATGCTAGCCAAACGCGTCATCCCCTGTCTCGACGTCCACGCCGGTCGCGTGGTCAAGGGCGTCAACTTCGTCGAGCTGCGTGACGCGGGCGATCCGGTCGAGATCGCGAAGCGCTACGACGACGCCGGCGCCGACGAGCTCACCTTCCTCGACATCACGGCCACCTCCGACGAGCGCGACCTCATCCTGCCGATCATCGAAGCGGTCGCGTCGCAGGTCTTCATCCCGCTCACGGTCGGCGGCGGGGTGCGCTCGGTGGCCGACGTGCGCCGCCTGCTCAACGCGGGCGCCGACAAGATCAGCATGAACTCGAGCGCGATCGCCACGCCGCGACTGATCGCCGACGCCGCTGCGCGCTACGGCTCGCAGTGCATCGTCGTGGCGATCGATGCGAAGAGCGATGGTGACGGCGGCTGGCAGGTCTACACGCACGGGGGACGCAAGGCCACGGGCCTCGACGCGGTGACGTGGGCGCAGCAGGCCGCCGCGCTCGGCGCGGGCGAGATCCTGTTGACCAGCATGGACCGCGACGGCACGAAGAGCGGCTTCGACCTCGCGTTGACGCGCGCCGTGTCCGACGCGGTGCCGGTCCCGGTGATCGCATCGGGCGGCGTCGGCACGCTCGACGATCTCGCCGACGGCGTTATCGACGGCCATGCCGATGCGGTGCTCGCGGCGAGCATCTTCCACTACGGCACGTTCACCGTCGGCGAGGCCAAGCGCCGCATGGCCGAACGCGGCATCGCGATGCGACTGACATGAGCGAAACTTTCGACACCGTCCCCGACTGGCTCGACGAAGTGGCCTGGAACGCCGACGGCCTCGTGGCGGCCATCGCTCAGGAGGTCGGCACCGGCGACGTGCTGATGCTGGCGTGGATGAATCGCGAAGCTCTTGCCGAGACGCTCGCTCGGGGCGAGGCCGTGTACTGGAGCCGTTCGCGTCAGTCGCTATGGCACAAGGGCGACACCTCCGGCCACTTCCAGAAGGTGCACGACATCCGCATCGATTGCGACGGCGACGCAGTGCTGCTGACCGTCGAGCAGGTGGGGCGGATCGCGTGCCACACCGGCCGTCACAGCTGCTTCTATCGACGCCTGGACGGTGACGTCGCGAACGCGCACTGGACCGAACGATCCACTCCGCGGGATCACGTCGAGGAGACTTCGTGACCATCGCCGACGGCGACGACGTCCTCGCTCGTCTGGCCGCAGTGATCGAGTCGCGTCGTGACGGCGATCCCGCGACGTCCTACGTCGCACGACTGTTGTCGCGGCGGCCCGACGCCGTGCTCAAGAAGATCGGCGAGGAAGCCACCGAGACCGTGATGGCGGCCAAGGACGGCGACCGCGGCCGCATCGTGGCCGAGACCGCCGATCTCTGGTTCCATTGCCTCGTCATGCTCGCGCAGTACGATCTCGCGCCGGCCGACGTGCTGGCCGAACTCGCGCGTCGCGAAGGTTTGTCGGGCCTCGACGAATACGCGGCCCGCAAGGCCGATCGCCGCAGCGACTCTTCCAACGATCCCATCGTCTGATAGCCATGAATGACCAATGCATCTTCTGCAAGATCGTCGCGGGACAGATTCCCGCGAGGAAGGCCTACGAGGACGAGGAGTTCATCGCGTTCCACGACATCAATCCCGCGGCCCCGGTGCATCTGCTCGTCATCCCCAAGGTGCATCTCGATTCGCTCGCGGACTGCGAGGGCGAACACGCCGAGCTGTTGGGTAGAATGGTCGGCCTCGCGCCGCGACTCGCGCGCGAGCAGGGCGTGGGTTACGACGGCCCCGACGGCACCAGCGGATTCAAGACCCTGTTCAACACCGGGCGCGGCGGCGGACAGGAGGTCTATCATCTCCACCTGCATGTGCTCGGCGGCCCCCGGCCGTGGAAGCCGCGCTGAGCCGTACACAACAACCACGCCGCATGCGGACGTGACGCGCCCCGGCGCGACAGGAGAAAGTCATGGGTGGTTTGAGCATCTGGCACTGGTTGATCGTTCTGGTCGTGGTGCTGCTGATCTTCGGCACCAAGAAGCTGCGCAACATGGGCGAAGACCTCGGCGGTGCCGTCAAGGGCTTCAAGGCAGGCATGCGCGACGGGTCCGAAAGCCCCGAAGTGCCGCCGAAGGTCGTCGCCGATCGTTCGACGATCGACGTCGAAGCGCGCGACCGCACGCATAGCTGAAGGGTGCGACGCACCGTAATCCTGCTTTCCTTCGATGCCGACCTGAACGCGTTTTCCGGTGTCGCTGCCGGTCGTGTCGGCCTGACGTCGCGCTTCTGATCCGTGTTCGATCTCCCCATTTCCAAGCTGGCGGTGATCGGCGCCGTGGCGCTGGTCGTGATCGGACCCGAGCGTCTGCCGAAGGTCGCCCGCACCGTCGGTACGTTGCTCGGCCGCGCGCAGCGTTATCTCGCCGACGTCAAGGCCGAGGTCAACCGCGAGATGCAGCTCGACGAGTTGCGGGCGATGCGCGAAAGCGTCAAGACCGCGGCCAGTTCCTTCGAGGCGTCGGTCCACGACCACGTCCGCGAGACGCACGCCGAGGTCAGCTCGGTGTTCGAGACCGATGACGCATCGACGCGTGACCCTTCGCCGGCGCCGCAGATGATGCCGCTCGCGTCGTCCTTCGCGTCGCCGTCGCCGATGCCGCCGGCCCGTCGCAACAAGTGGAGGCGCAACGTGGTCACGCGCCAGAGCGCCATGCCGATGTGGTTCAAGAATGCCAGCCGCAAGCGCACGCGCGTCCAGTCCGCGGCCGCGCGCGTGGCGCGTTATCGCAGGCGCTAGGCGGACCGGATGGCAGCACCGAAGAAGATCGGGCATGGCAGCGCGGATGACCAGGAGGCCGGCGACTCGTTCATCTCGCATCTCGTCGAACTGCGCTCGCGGCTCGTCAAGGCCGCGCTCGCCATCGCCGTCGCGTTCCTGTGCCTCGCGCCGTTCTCGTCGCACATCTACGACCTGATGGCCGCACCGATGCTGAGTGCGTTGCCCGACGGCACGAAGATGATCGCGACCGGCGTCATCACGCCTTTCCTGGTGCCGGTCAAGGTGACGCTGCTGGTCGCGTTCATCCTCGCGTTGCCGGTCGTGCTGTACCAGATGTGGGCCTTCGTCGCGCCAGGCCTCTACGCGCACGAGAAGAAGCTCGCGCTGCCGATCATCTTGTCGAGCTTCATCCTGTTCCTGGTCGGCGTCGCGTTCTGCTACTTCTTCGTGTTTGGCACGGTGTTCCGCGTCATCAACGAGTTCGCGCCGAAGTCGGTGCAGGTCGCGCCGGACATCGACGCTTATTTCAGCTTCGTCATGACGATGTTCATCGCGTTCGGGGTGACGTTCGAGGTGCCGATCGTCGTCGTCGTGCTGGTGCGGCTCGGCATCGTGTCGGTCGCCACGTTGCGCAGCATCCGGCCGTACGTGATCGTGGCGTCGTTCGTGATCGCGGCCATCATCACGCCGCCCGACCCGGGTTCGATGCTGCTGCTCGCGGTGCCGCTGGTCGTGTTGTTCGAGGCGGGGTTGCTGGTCGCGCGCTTCGTACGGGTCAGCGAAGGGCGCGGCGCGGGCGTGGCCTCGACTTAAGGCCGCTCTCGCATCGCGCTGCGCAGCCATTCGTTGAGTGGCACCGCGGCCGCGAAGGTCTCGACGATCGTCTCGGCCAGCGCGCCGGCGGCTTTCGCCTCTGACTTCTTCGATAGGTCGCGATCCACGCCGACGACGAAACTCTTCAGCCGCAGCAGTTCCGCGTACTTGCCGATGCCCGGCATCGTCTTCGGGTCGTAGCCTTTCGGCAGACGGGCGAGCTTGTCCTCTTCGCTCAACCCGCCGAAGGTCTCCACGAGACGCGGCTCCTTCAGCACGCGCGCGAGCTTCGCGTGATCTTCGATCGCCGCACGCCGGATGCGGGCCAGCAGATCGCGCTCCGGCGACCAGCAGCCCGCGCCCATGTGCAGGTCGCCGTCCGCGCCGATCCGCAGGTAATACATCGGTCCGGTGTTCTTCGCTCCGGGCTCGGCGATCGACGCGGAGAACCCGGTCTTGTACGGCGTCTTGTCGTTCGAGAAGCGGATGTCGCGATGGATGCGGAACAGCGCCTTCCGCGCGTCGACCTCGGCGATCCGCGGATCGTGTTCCGCGAGGCCCGCGATGATCCCGCCGACCAGCACGATGAACTCCGGCCGCAGGATGTCGTAGGCCGGCTTGTTCATCACGAACCAGGCCTTGTTGTTGTTCTCGCGCAGGCCTTGCAGGTACGAGAAGAGGGCGGGCAGATGCATGGCTGAGGATGGAACCTAGTCGTCCGGCAGCGATCCGGCCTTCGGGCGTGAGGCGACCTTGACGTTCAGGTCGATCTCTTCCTTGCGTCGCAGCAGCTTCAGATGCGCGGTGCTGCCGGGCTTCAGCCGTGCGATGGCGTCGAGCATCGTGATGGTGTCGGTGATGGCGTGACTGTCGACCGCGACCAGGATGTCGCCGGGCTTCACGCCGGCCTGATCGGCCGGCCCGCCGCGATAGACGCCGGAGATGAACGCGCCCTTGCTGCGCCCGAAGGTCAGCGCCTCGACCTCGGCCGGGGTGATGTCCTGCGGCTCGACGCCGATGTAGCCGCGGATCATCTCACCGCTGGTGATGATGCCTTCGAGGACTTCCTTGACCGTCGACACCGGCACCGCGAAGCCGATGCCGAGCGAGCCGCCGGAGCCCTTCGCGAAGATCGCCGAGTTGATGCCGATCAGGTAGCCGCTCGCGTTGACGAGCGCGCCGCCGGAGTTGCCCGGATTGATCGCGGCGTCGGTCTGGATGTAGTTCTCGAACGCCGACAGGTTGAGATGGTTGCGACCCAGCGCACTGATGATGCCCATCGTGACGGTCTGCCCGACCCCGAACGGATTGCCGATGGCCAGCACCACGTCGCCGACGTGCGCGTCCTCGATGCGACCGAGCGTGATGACGGGCAGGTCCTCGAGGTCGATGCGCAGCACCGCGATGTCCGTCTCGGCGTCGCTGCCGACGACCCTGGCCTGCGCGCTGCGTCCGTCCGACAGCGTGATGGTGATCTCGTCGGCGCCCTGGATGACGTGGCGGTTGGTCAGGAGGTAGCCGTCCTTGCTGACGATGACGCCCGAAGCCAGCGTGCGTTCGGCCAGACCCTCGTTCAGCCGCCGGTTCTGCTGGCGGCGCTGCCGTGGATCGTCCGAGAACGGATCGTGCGCACCCCGGCCTTCGCCGTTGATGTCGATGCTGACGACCGCAGGCGCTGCGACGCGCACGGCGTCGCTGTACGAGTCGGCCCGCGAGCCCTTGAACACCGGCAGAGCGCCGCCCTTCACCGGTCCGGACGCCTCGTTGATGGTCACGGTGCCGACGTGGCGTTCCATCTGCAGCCACTCCGGACGCAACGTCTCGACGATGAACAGCAACGCGATGCCGACGGTGACCGTCTGCGCGAAGATCAGCCACAAGCGTCGCAGCATGACGCCGCTGGATGCGGATACCGTCATGCGGCGCGCATCGGACGAACACGCCGGGCACGAACGAAAAAGGCGGGCTGCGCCCGCCTTTCGCGAGAATGGAACGAGCGGGGCGTCAGGATCAGGTCCTCTGCTTCAGGGCGTCGCGGATCTCCCGCAACAGGACGATGTCTTCGGGGGTGGTTACCGCGGCTGCGGGCGCCGGCGTCTCGGTCCGGGCTTTCGCCGCGCCGATCAGCTTGACCATCCAGAAGATGATGAACGCGAGGATGATGAAGTTGAGCAGCACGGTGAGGAAGCTGCCGTAGCCCCAAACCGCCACGCCCGCGTCGGCCAGTTCCTTGTAGGAGAACGGAGCGGCATGGCCGATCTTCGCCTGCTGGTCGGGACGGATGACGCCGAGCTGGACGAAGTAGTTGCTGAAATCGAGTCCGCCGAAGATCCAGCCGACGATCGGCATGATCAGGTCCTTGACCAGCGAGTCGACGATCTTTCCGAACGCGCCGCCGATGATGACGGCGACGGCGAGGTCGACGACATTGCCGCGAACGGCGAAGTCGCGGAAGTCCTTCATCATGCTCATGCGATCTGCTCCGGAAATGACGGCGTCAAGGGACGGCCGCATTCTAAGTCGATCCATCGGTCGCCGGAAGCGCGTCGCATTCCGCGCGCGCGACGGGCCACGACCTTTGATTCGTCGGGGTGAATCCGGTAACATAACGCGCTGC
>CAZZWS010000127.1:0-11732 GCA_964657795.1 Beijerinckiaceae bacterium | reverse complement strand
ATGCGGCCCTGCGTCATTCGGCCATTCGTACTCGCGTCCGCGCGCGCTATCGCCATTCGACTTTGCGGAAGTTCATGAAGCCCGAGCCCTGCTGCACTTCCCAGGCGATGTCCTTCTTCTTCGCGTAGACGTTGAACAGTTCCGTGACGAGTACGGCCGCGGCGTCGTCGTGCAGGATCTTTCCGATCTTCCGGAATAGCGCGCCGCGAGCTTCGGGACCGGACGTGCCGTCGAGTTCCTTCAGCAACGCTTCGACTTCCGGATTCGAGTAGTCGGCCCACGGTCCGTCCTTGGAGAACGAGCCGGCGACCGGGTGGATCGGATCGTAGATGGCGTTCGTGAACTGGGTCGTCGTCGCGGGCCCGGTCTTGTGCGTGTTGTTCAGGCGGCTCCAGGCGGCGTAGTCGATCCGACTGATCTTCGCGCGCACGCCGACCAGCGACCAATAGGCGCTCACCGCTTCGGCCAATTCCTTCGGCGTGCCGACCGAGTCATACAGTGTCAGTTCGAAGCCGTTGGGGTAGCCGGCCTGCTTCAGCAGGGCCTTGGCCTTCGCGGGATCGTACGGATAAGGCGCGAGCGAAGGATCGCCGCCATACGGGTAGTACGCCGAGATGAAGCTGCCCATCGGCGCGCCGACGCCGTGGAACACACCGTCGATGATCGCCTTCGCATCGATCGCGTAGTTGAGCGCGAGACGCACGTCGCGCTTGGCGAGCGGCTCGCCGGGGACGTCGGAGTACAGCCGCACGTGCATCGGCGACGAGACCGGATTGGTGATCACATCGAGCGTCTTCTCGGCCTTGAGGCGCTGGACGTCGGGTAGCGGAATCAGTGCCGCGATGTCGACCTCGCCCGAAAGGATGGCGTTGACGCGGCTGCTGCCTTCGGGAATGTACTTGTAGATCAGCGTCTTGATGTGCGGCTTCTCGCCGTAACACCCGTCGAAGCGTTCGAGCGCCAGATACTGGCCGATCTTGTTCTCCTTGACCCGATACGGACCCGAGCCGATCGGCGCCGCGGCGAACGCTTCCGGCGATGCGAGCTGCGACGTGTACTTCTTGCCGACGATGAACAGGAAGCCGGCGATCTTGTTCATGAAGACGCCGTCGGGCTGCTTCAGCTTGATCGCGACCGTCAGCGGGTCGGGCGTCTGGACGCTGTCGACGAACGGCGCGAAGTACGGGCGGCGCGTGCTCTTCGACGCCGGTTCGATGATGCGCTCGATCGAATACTTGACGTCCTCGGACGTGAAGGGATCGCCGTTCTGGAAGCGGATGCCCTTGCGAAGGGTGAATGTATAGGTCAGTTTGTCGGGACTCATGCGCACCGAGTCCGCCATGCGCGGCACGACATTGCCCTTCGCATCGAATCCATACAGCGTGTCGTAGATCTGCATCGCATAGCGCTGCGAGTCGCCCGATGCCGTGACCTGCGCGTCGAGGCTCTGGATCTCCTTGTCGAGCGCCACGACCAACGTATCCTTGTCGACCGCCGGACTCGTGGCGCCGGCCGCCGCCGCGACGCCGGCGAACGCGCTCAACGCGATCACGCCGATGGCCGCGAAGCCGCTTGCTCGCGTGCGGCAGGAACGCGGAAAGGAAAGACGGCCGATCTGCGGCACGGCTCGACGACTGGGGCGAATCATGCAAGGTCTCCTGATAAATTCGCGCGACGCTTCATGGCCTGCATCGTTCGTGACGGGTCGCGTCACGGCAAGGGCCTCGTGACGCCAGCGATCCAGGGCGCGGCGCGGGTCACCACGCTATCGCATAATGATCGATCGCTTCATATCTCCTGGCTCTTCCATAGACAGGCATCTTGTTTCGGGTCGGCGCGAGGCCCGACCGGTACGCACACGAGCCATGGATCAGCAGCACATCGACGAACTCGAAAGGCGCCATCGCGCGATTCAGGATGCCACGACGCCCGCTGTGGTCGAAAGGCTTCATGCGCTCGGCAAGCTGACCGCGCGTGAACGGATCGCGCTGCTGCTAGACGTCGACAGTTTCGTCGAGATGGGCCGGCTCGCACACAGTGGTCATCCGGACCTGAGCGATCGGACGCCGGCCGACGGCGTCGTGACAGGCCATGGGACGATCGAAGGCCGACTGGTCTACCTGGCCGCGGATGACGCATCGGTGCTCGGCGGCACGCGCGGCCGTGTCGGTGAGCTGAAGATCGCGCGCGTACGGGCCGCTGCGCTGGCGCACAAGGCCCCGTTCATCGCGCTGATGGAAGCCGGCGCATCGCGCGTCCAGGAAAGTTTCGGCGCCATGGCAGCCGGCATGGGCGCGCGCTTCGGCGATCACTTCCGCATGTCCGGCCGTGTGCCGCAGGTGGCAGCCGTCCTCGGGCCCGCGTTCGGCGGACCGTCCTTCACGGCTGCGCAATCCGACTTCACGACGCTGGCCCGCGGCACCGGCTTCATCGGGATGTCCGGACCGCTGGTCGTCAAGGTCGGCATCAAGGAAGACGTCACCTCCGAGGCGATCGGTGGCGCCGACGTCAGCGCGACGGTCACCGGCCAGACCGATCACGTCGGCGACACGGAGGGCGAATGCCTCGATTCGATCCGGCAGTTCCTGTCCTATCTGCCATCGCACTGCGATGCGCTGCCGCCGCGCGTCGCGTCGCGTGCGGCGGCGGTGGACGACGCCGAAGGCCGACGCAGGCTGCGCGAGCTCGTCCCCGACAGCGGCCGCCAGGCGTACGACATGCGGCGCGTGCTCGCGCTGATCGTCGACGCCGGCGAGCTGTTTTTCTATCGCGCGAAGTACGGCGCCAGCCTCGTGACGGCGTTCGCGCGCATCGATGGAAGATCGGTCGGCTTCGTCGCATCGAACCCGGCGGTTCGCGGCGGCGTGCTCGACGAGAAGGCGGTGCACAAGGTCCGCAAGTTCATCGACCTGTGCGATGCGTTCCACGTGCCGTTGGTCTTCCTTTGCGACGCCCCGGGATTCCTGGTCGGGCCGGAGATCGAGAAGGCCCGGATGGTGACGCTCGCCGCGCGCCTGCTCAACACGGTGCTGGCCGTCACGGTGCCGAAGGTCACGATCATCGTGCGCAAGGCGATCGGACTGTCATACATCGCGCTGGGCGGCCGCGTGCTCGATCCGGACACGATCGTCGCGTGGCCCATGGCGCATTTCGACGTGATGGGCCCGGAAGCCGCGGTGCAGATCGTCCACGGCAAGGAAATCGCGAACGCTGCCGATCCCGAGCGGCGCAGGGCCGAAATCATGGATCGGGTCGCGAAGCAATCGAGCGCCTACGAGGCAGCAGCCCTGGGCCTGATCGACGACGTGATCGATCCGGCCGACACCCGGGCCGTGATCGGTGCGGCACTCAGAAAGACCGACGCCGCGAACGTGCCGCGCTTCAAGCACCGGATCGATCCTTGATACCGCTTCGCTCGTGCGCGACCATATTTTCTTCCCGGATGCGGGTTACATGGTGGTACAGGGGCGGCTGAGGGAGGGCCTCGCTGCAGCCGACCCTGCAAGCATCTGCATCGGCGCCGCAGGTCGCATGTCCTCGTGCAGGGAATGTCGATCTCGCTTCCGGTAGTACGTCGACGGGATACGAGACGCCCTCAGGCGAGTGCGCACACCGGTCAACCTAACGAGGGGTAGACATGTCATACATCGATGGTTTCGTGATCGCGGTTCCCACGACCAACAAGCAACAGTTCGTCGAGCACGCGCGCCACTTCGACTCGCTGTTCATCGAGCTGGGCGCGACTCGTGTGTTCGAGGGTTGGGGCGACGACGTCCCCGACGGCCAGGTCACTGACTTCCGCCGCGCAGTCCAGGCCACTGGCGAGGAGACGGTGGCCTTCTCGTGGGTTGAATGGCCGGACAAGGCCACGCGCGACGCCGGCATGAAGAAGATGAGAGAAGATCCACGCATGGATCCGTCTGCACCCGGCAACCCGTCTGCGCCCTTCGACGGCAAGCGGATGATTTTTGGCGGTTTCGAACAGGTGTTCGAAGTGAAGGCTTGAGCGGCGGGGGCGACGCCGCCCATTTGCGAGCCCGCCGTCGCAGCCGGCGTCCGCAACGGTTGGTCCGCGTGCAGACGGGCCCCGGGACGTCGCACAAAGCGCTCGACCCAGGGATCAGCAAAACCTGGCGCACCGTCCGATTTCAGTCGCCGAATGTCGACTCTTCGACACTTCGATGGACGACGCCGGAGCCTTCGGCTTTCGCGCCCCGTCGAACGGCGTCGCGGCCGTCCCGGAACCAGCGCGGTTCGCATGGCTCGCGATCGGCCTGATGAGCGCTGCGCTCGTGCGTCGTCGACGCCTCCGCTAAGCGATCCGATACGACGCCGCGATCATCGCCGCCGCCTTCTCGGCGATCATGATCGTCGGCGAGCAGGTGTTGCCCGACGTGATGCGCGGCATGATCGCCGAGTCCACGACGCGCAGCTTCGCGATGCCGTGGACGCGCAGTTCGGCATCGACGACGGCCAGCGCATCGCTGGCCGGACCCATCTTGCAGGTGCCCACCGGATGGAAGATCGTGGTGCCGACATCGCCCGCGGCGATGGCCAGTTGCTCGTCGGTCTCGTACTGCGGACCGGGCAGGAACTCGGCCGGCGCATAACGTTTCATCGCCGGCTGCGACACGATAGCGCGCGTGAGACGCATCGAGTCCGCGGCGACCTGGCGATCGACCGCTGCGGACAGGTAGTTGGGTGAAATTTTCGGCGCGAGCGATGGGTCCGGCGACACCACCTGCACCGTGCCGCGCGACGCCGGCTGCAGGTTGCACACCGACGCCGTGAACGCCGGGAACGTGTGCAGCGGCGAGCCGAACTTGTCGAGCGACAACGGCTGCACGTGGTACTGCAGGTTGGCGTACGGCTGATCGGGCGAGCTCTTCGCGAACGCCCCGAGCTGACTCGGCGCCATCGACATCGGCCCTTTCTGCGTCGTCATGTACTGCATCGCCATCCACGCCTTGCCGTGCCACTTGCCGGCGATGGTGTTGAGCGTGCGCGCGTTGGTCAGCTTGTAGGCCATCCGCAGTTGCAGGTGATCCTGCAGGTTGCCGCCGACACCCGGCAACGCATGACGGATGCCGATGCCCGCGGCCTGCAACGGGCCGGGTGCGCCGATGCCCGCGCGTTGCAGCAGCGCGGGCGAGCCGATCGAGCCGGCGCACAGGATGGTCTCGGCGCGGGCCAGTACCGCGAACGCCACGTCGCGTTGTTTGAACGTGACTCCGGTGCAGGTCGTGCCGTCGAACGTGAGTGCCGTGTCCAGTGCCTCGGTGACCAGCACGACGTTGTCGCGCTCGCGCGGACCCTTGATGATCGGATGCAGGAAGGCCTTGGACGCGTTCCAGCGAATGCCGCGCCTCTGGTTGACTTCGAAGTAGCCGCAACCGAAGTTGTCGCCGCGATTGAAGTCGTCGGTGCGGGGAATGCCGGCCTCTGCGGCCGCGTCGCGGAACGAGTCGAGGACGTCCCAGTGCAGCCGCTGCTGTTCGACGCGCCACTCGCCGTCGTGGCCGTGGAAGCGACGACGTTCGTCCACCGCCGCGTCGTCTTCCGTCGGCGTGCGACGAAGCGCCTTCTCGTCGAGCGCCCAGTGACTCTCGCTCTTCCTGAAGAACGGCAGCACGTCGTCCCAGCTCCAGCCCGGATTGCCGGCCGAGGCCCAGTCGTCGTAGTCGTGCTTCTGCCCGCGCATGTAGATCATGCCGTTGATCGACGACGAGCCGCCGAGGACCTTGCCGCGCGGGTAGAGCAGGGCGCGGCCGTTGAGCCCGGCCTCCGCCTCGGTGCGAAAGCGCCAGTCGGTGCGCGGGTTGTCGATGCAGTAGAGGTAGCCGACCGGGATGTGGATCCACGCGTAGTCGTCCATGCCGCCGGCCTCGACGACGAGGACCGAGACGCGCGGGTCAGCGGAAAGGCGGTTGGCCAGGACGCAGCCGGCGGTGCCGGCGCCGACGATGATGTAGTCGAAGGTGTGGGTGATCATATTAGCGACGAGGTTCCATTGATCGCGTTGGCACCGCCCGACCCAAAGCAGCGTCACGAGCTTTCAAGGGACCACTCGCAAGGATCCGGTGGCGTCGTCTCGACGACGATCATTCAGCCGGGTGATCCATCGATCGACGCGCCGACCGGCCGCGATGCCAGGTCGCTCGATGCATCGGAAAGTCATGACGCAAGCAGACACGAGTAGCGGCGTCAGAATCAGTATGACGCTCCAGAACAGGAGCGGAGACGACCTCACGTCGGTCGATCGCGCCATGACGAT
Source organism: Beijerinckiaceae bacterium (assembly GCA_964657795.1). Classification (GTDB taxonomy): domain Bacteria; phylum Pseudomonadota; class Gammaproteobacteria; order Burkholderiales; family Burkholderiaceae_D; genus CAHJXF01. The sequence continues at coordinate 5,458 of CAZZWS010000127.1, read as the reverse complement.
CTTGAACGTGACGAACAAGAAAAGAGGATGCAGCAGATAGAGGCTGTAAGCCGCCTCCCCCACGAAGAAAGCGGTCGGACGCGTCAGGATGCCGAACAGATCCGCACCACACGCGACGATCGTCAAAGCGATGGTCAGCAAGATCATGGCCCCCGGCTGATAGGCGGTGTCAAACAAAACGATCACGGCGAGTACGAACGCGACGACGGCCAGCGACCCTGCCCGTGACCGGGCGAATCGTTGCAGTACGGGAAACTGCACTGCGTACGCGGCAACGGCTCCGCCAGCGAATCCGTAGAAGTATCGTCCCGCTTCGGGAAGCTTGATCGATACCAGCGCCAGCATGCAGACGCATGCCAACGACAATGCGATCGGGACCTTCCGGCCAATGGCCAGCGCCAGCAACGGAAGTGCGAGGTAGAACACCACTTCGTAATGCAACGACCACGGCACATAGGCGATCGCAACGGATGTCGCCTGCACCTTGTTGATGTCGACGTTGCCGCCGATCGTGAAGACGGTCCAGCGCAACATTTCGACGAAGATCTGGACCAGCGGCTCGTTGGCTTTCCAATGGGAGGCCCAAGCCACGAGCACGAACAACACGGTCATCGCCACTAGATAGAGGGGGCCGAGCCGGAACAGCCGATGCACGAACAGGGTAAGCCAGCCACGCCCTCCCAACGAGACGCCACTGATTTTGCGAATGAACAACAGCGCCGTGATCATGAAAAAGAGCTCGACGCTGGTCTGCCCGAGATGGACGAACAGCCGCGATGGTGGAAGCGCCCAGGCGTTCGTTCGAAGATAGAAATACCAGATCGACGCATGATGTAGAAAGACGGAAAACGCCAGGACTCCGCGCAAGCCATCGATCGACGCGAACCGTCCGTTCTCGCTCGGTGCGCCGTAAAAACGCATGAGGATGCGTGCCGTCATGCCAGCAAGCGTCACGCAAAGCAGAGCGGAGACGACCGATACGACGCCGAAGGTGTTCATCAAGGAACGAAAACGACCGAGAACACGTTGGGGTCGACGAAGCCGATACGGTCGCCCCTGCTCATGAAGTCACGGCGCTCCGCTGGTTCGCCCCTGCCGCTGTCGAATGGGTGGGAGTACGGGGGAAACCTGAGCGACGGGACGCTCGCAACCGAACCGACGCCAAGATGGACATGTGGTGGTCTCGCGAAGTTGTCGGAACCTCACGGTCGCGAATACACGGTTCGTGGCAGGTCGCATCCCGTTCATCGACGGCCTGTATGCTGGCACGCGACGACGGGAGGAAGCTCGTGAGATACCTTGTTCGACCGCCGCTTTCGAGCACCCGTGCGCCCTTCAGCGCAACGCTCCTGCGTGGAATGCGATGTGATCAGCGACGAAGGTCGAGATGAAATAGTACCCGTGATCGTAGCCGTCATGCCGGCGCAAGGTCAGCGGTTGATCGGCCGCGATGCACGCGGCTTCGAAAGCCTCGGGGTACAGCTGATCCGGCAGGAACTGGTCGGCGAGACCCTGGTCGATGAGGATGCCTTGCGGGTACGGTCTCTCGAGTGTCGACATCAACAGGCTTGCATCGTGCGCTTTCCAGGCATCGCGGTCCGCGCCGAGATAGCGGGAGAAGGCCTTCTCCCCCCAGGGGCACTTCGTCGGCGCGGCGATCGGCGCGAACGCGGAGACCGAGCGGAACAGTCCGGGATGTCGCAGCGCTAGCGTCAGCGCGCCGTGGCCACCCATCGAGTGGCCGAAGACCGAGATACGCGTGCGATCGACTTCGCATTCGTCCACGAGCAGGTCGATCAACTCGCGCGTGACGTAGGTCTCCATGCGAAAGCGCTCGGCCCACGGCGCTTCGGTGGCATCGAGATAGAAGCCCGCTCCCTCGCCGAAGTCCCACTCAGTCGTGGCACCGGCGATACCGGTCTGACGTGGACTGGTTTCGGGAGTGACGAGGACGAGGCCGTGCTCGGTCGCGTACCGCTGGGCGCCGGCCTTGATGGCGAAGGTCTCATCGTTGCAGGTCAGGCCGGCGAGGAAAATCAGGGCGGGGGCGGGGCCGGTCAGGCCGGCGGGACGGAAGACGCCGAAGCGCATCGGCGAGCCGACGGCAATCGACAGGTGCCGATGGAAGCGTTGCGTGCCTCCGAAGCACGCGTGGTTGTTCAGAATCTCGATGGACATGACTTCGACGAATATTATGTTTCTCGGCTGATCGATCACTGCGATGATATATACACCGCATCGATCTCATCGCCCGCGCTGATCACTAACAAGAAATCTTATCGGAATCCGATGATGTTTAGCAGCAAGCAAGCACGCAGTCCTGGGTCACTTGGTGTGGTAGCCGCAGCAAAACACGGCCGGTTCGGACCGCTCGACGGACTGCGCGGCGTCGGTGCCCTGTCCGTGGTTATTTATCACGCATGGCCATTATCGACCCAGACTTGTGGTCTTCCAAGTTGCAATGCTTCCTTTGAATATCTCGCGGTAGATTTGTTCTTTATACTGAGTGGCTTTGTAATCAGTTATAGCTACGATCAACGTTTTATCGCGGGAATGACTTTTTGGCAGTTCATGCGGGCCCGAATCGTACGCCTCTATCCGATTTTCTTCATTTGCGTGTTGTTTGGGTCTCTTCCTTTCATCTGGTACGCATTGAATGGTCAAGGATCGCGTGGTCGGTTCTTGGTCACGTTTGCGACCAATATCTTCATGTTGCCATCGCCGACTTATCCGGTTCAGCCCGATCCCTTTCCACTCGTATCTCCCGCTTGGTCACTATTTTTTGAGATCTTTGTCGCCAATGTCAGTTACGGATTAATTTGGAAGAAACTCACAAACCAGCTTCTCGGATGGATTATTGGTTTGAGTTTACTGGTGTTGTTCGGGGTAATAGGGACGGCAGGAACCATCGATGGCGGGTCTTTGTGGAAAACTTTCCCTATTGGTTTCCCACGGGTCATTTATGCCTTTTACGTGGGAGTGGCCCTTCATCGAATCTTCTTGCTGCGCAAGCCCCCGTCAATCCCTAGTTTTGTGATCTTGATGTTGGTCGCCGCTAGCTTTTGGCCGCGACTTCATGGCTGGTATGCGCCGACCTATGAATTGCTTTGCATCGTGATCTTCTATCCAGTGTTGATCTACTTGGGTGCCTCAGCTCGTGAACGGATGCCGCAGGTTGGAAAGTTGATCGGGGAGATCTCTTACGCCCTTTATCTCGTGCACATTCCGATCCTTCTAATGGTCCTGGACGTAACGTTCAGCTTCGGGATCAATTCCAAGGGTTTGCTCGCAACGATTGCTTTCATCGCCGTGTCGCTAGGTGTCGCCTTTGCTCTGAGTTTTTATTACGATCGGCCCGCCCGCGCATTTCTCGGCAAGCTCATTTCTCGCCGGTCGTAAGCGATAGTGCGGCCCGACAGCGTCGGGCGCGGTATGAGAAGCCAAGCCGCGGTTGGCTGCTCAACGGACGCGCCGACCAGCGCTTAAAAGTCATGCCGAAGCTCAGGTATGTCTAGAACGCGTTGGGAATGACAAGCGTACCGCGTGTCGATCCCCGGTCAGTAAACCACCACCGACCGGATCGACTCTCCTCGCTTCATCAACTCGAACCCCTCGTTGATGTCTTCCAGCTTCAACGTGTGCGTGATCAGGTCGTCGATGTTGAGCCGGCCTTCCATGTACCAGTCCACGATCTTCGGCACGTCGGTACGGCCGCGCGCACCACCGAACGCCGAGCCCTTCCAGACGCGGCCGGTCACGAGCTGGAACGGCCGCGTCGAGATCTCGGCGCCGGCCTCGGCCACGCCGATCACGATCGACTGCCCCCATCCCTTGTGGCAGCACTCCAGCGCCTGTCGCATCACCTTCGTGTTGCCGATGCACTCGAAGCTGTAGTCTGCACCGCCGTCGGTGAGCTGGACGATGGCGTCGACGACGTTGTCGACCTTCGACGGATCGATGAAGTGGGTCATGCCGAACTTCCGGGCCATCGCTTCGCGCGCGGGGTTGAGGTCGACGCCGATGATCTTGTCGGCGCCGACCATCTTCGCGCCCTGGATCACGTTGAGACCGATGCCGCCCAATCCGAAGACGACGACATTGGCGCCGGCCTCGACCTTGGCGGTGAACAGCACGGCCCCGACGCCGGTCGTCACGCCGCAGCCGATGTAGCAGACCTTGTCGAACGGCGCGTCCTCGCGGATCTTCGCGAGAGCGATCTCGGGCACGACGATGTGATTGGCGAAGGTCGACGTGCCCATGTAGTGCAGGATCGACTTGCCGTCGATTGAGAAGCGGCTCGTGGCGTCGGGCATCAGGCCGCGCCCTTGCGTGCCGCGGATCGCCTGGCAGAGGTTGGTCTTCCGCGACAGGCAGAATTTGCACTGCCGACACTCGGGCGTGTAGAGCGGGATGACGTGATCGCCGGGCTTCAAGGACGTCACGCCGGGGCCGACTTCCATCACGATGCCGGCGCCTTCATGGCCGAGAATCGCGGGGAACAGGCCTTCGGGGTCCGCCCCCGACAGCGTGTACCAGTCGGTGTGACAGATGCCGGTGGCCTTGACTTCGACCAGCACCTCGCCGGTTTGCGGACCCTGCAGGTCGACGTCTTCGATGGTCAGGGGCGAGCCTGCGGCCCACGCGACGGCGGCTTTGGTTTTCAGAGGCATTGGATTCGGTGGTTGGCGAAAGTGAATGGTTGGCCGCCTTAATCCAGGAAGCCGTCGCCCGTATTTCTTGCTGATTGGAGCCACAAGAAACAGGACGCGTGGTACGGTGGACTTCTTCCGGAAGCTCACGGACGAGGCTCATGATGCTGGATGTGAAGCGAAGAGTGCAAACCAAGCTGGAACGCATGGGATACGTCGTCAGCCGGCGGAAGCCCTCTCCCTTTCCGGAGATCGAGTCGGTACCCCGGTACGTCAAGAAGAAGGTTCAGTTGCTGGGCAACGACTTCATTGTCGCGGACGCGGCGTCGTTCCTGGCGAGCTACCGCGAAATCTTCGTGGAAGAAATCTACCGTTTTGACACGACCAAGGCTGATCCCCGTATCGTCGACTGTGGTGCGAATTACGGCGTGAGCGTGTTGTACTTCAAGCATCTCTATCCGCAGGCCCGGATCAGTGCTGTTGAGGCCGACCCGGCCATCTTCGAAATTCTTCAGAACAATCTGGTCGCGTCGGGAATGGTCGATGTGACACTCGTCAACAAGGCTGTTTCAAACAACGCGGAAAGCCTGCGCTTTCATTCGGAGGGTGCCGACGGTGGCCGGGCGCACGGCCTGGAGTCGGCGCTCAGCGTGCAGGTGATCCCAGCTGTCATGCTCGACGAGTTGATCGATGGCCCTGTCGATTTTCTTAAGATGGATATCGAGGGTGCCGAATGTGCGGCGTTGGCCGCGTGCACCCGGCTCGATCAGGTCGACCAGATGTTCATCGAATATCATTCGTTCACGGAT
>CAZZWS010000126.1:0-11791 GCA_964657795.1 Beijerinckiaceae bacterium | reverse complement strand
GGCGCGGTGGTGTTCGTCGAATATCGGGCCGAAGACCCCGCCGTGCCGATCAAGGCGCATCACAAGATGAGCGTGGCGCAGGTGCGGCGCGAAGCCGAGGCGTCCGGCCTGGTCTGGGAGCGCACGATCGAGACCTTGCCCTGGCAACACATCGTGATCTTTCGCAACCGGCCGCGACGTTGATTGACGCGGCCGCGTTTCTGGAAGATAATGAGAACTATTCGCATTGATGTCGACATGATCTGTTCATCGATGCGTTGATTCGCGGCGTGCGCCGCGGATCGTCGTGCCAAGCGCGGCCGGGCCGTTCGTCCGGCGCCGAACCGAGGAGTCGCATGGACCAGCCCCGTCCCGAAGTGATCGTCGCCAGCACCCTGTACCTCATTTCTGGCTGGGCATTCGATCCGTCGCCATGCGCTTGCCGCGTGCACGCGATCGTCGCCCATCTCGAACGGATGATGACGCTCGACGGACTCGATCCGGTCCTCCGCGCGACCGCGATCCAGTTGCACGAAAGCTGGCAGCGGGTCGCTTCCAGGCTTGCCGAGAGCGGTGAAACCGACGCGGTGGCTCCTTCCCCGCAACGGCTGTGGCATTAAGCGGATCTCGCATGCGTTCCCGGCACCGGGATGTTGAACAGGAATCATTGTCAGTCGCATCATTATTCCGTGGCGCTGTCGAACGGACCTCTTCTTTATCGCGCATTTCCCCTTCTTTCACCGCGCTCGCCGGACCGGCGCTCGCCTCTTTTTCAACCAAACGAACTCGATGAAGAACAATCTCCGTCTGACCCCCCTCGCCGCGGGCATCCTGATGTTGGCCGGCAGTCCGGCAGCCCTGTCGCAAGCCGTGCAAGCCGCTCCCCAACGCGTCGCATCGGCTGACGCCGCCGCTCCCCAGGACGCTCTCGTCGCCGACGCCGCACCCACGCAACTCGATCAGGTCGAGGTCACCGGACGGGACAATCGCGACAAGGTGAAGACGGACACCGCCACCGTCGGCCGGGTGCAGACGCAGTTGCGCGACGTCCCGCAGTCCGTCACGGTGATCAACCGGACGATGTTGAACGCACAGGGAGCGACGTCGCTGTCGGACGCGCTGCGGACCGTTCCGGGCATCACCATCGGCGCGGCCGAAGGCGGGCAGATCGGCAACAACATCAACCTGCGCGGCTTCACGGCACGCACCGACATCTTCCTCGACGGCGTCCGCGACCGCGGGCAGTACTACCGCGACACGTTCTTCATCGACACGATCGAGATCCTCAAGGGGCCGTCGTCGATGCTCTTCGGCCGCGGCTCGACCGGTGGCGCGATCAACCAGGTCTCCAGGCAGGCCAACCTGCGACAGTCGACCGAGGTCTCCATCACCGGCGGCACGCACGACTTCTATCGCGCCACCGTCGACACCAACCAGCCGATGTCGGACACCTCGGCCTTCCGCATCTCCGCGATGGGGCAGAACACCCAGTCGACGCGCGACATCCTGACCAACGAGGACTACGGCGTCGCACCGACGGTCCGCTTCGGCATCGGCACGCCGACGACGCTCACGCTCTCCGGCCTGTTCCAGCACAACCACGACATGGCCGACTACGGCATCTCGCCGCTCAACGGCGCGCCGGCGCCCGTGGCGTATCACAACTTCTACGGCCTCACGGACGATCGCCTCCTGCAGGACGCGTCCGTCATCGGCGCCAAGCTCGAACATCGCATCAGCGAGAACGTGACCTTCCGGAACCAGCTGCAGTACAACCGGACGGCCATCGACTCGCGCGAGACCAACTCCGCGCGCGTGGGCACGTTCGTCGCATCGCGACTGGGTGGCGGCGTCTTCACCACGTTGCCGACATCGGCGACCGGTTACTACACGGCATTGCCCGCGTCGGCCCTGTCGGTGCTGATCCAGAGCAAGGACCGCGCGATCGTCGACGACTCGCAATACAACCAGACCGACGTGATCTCGACGTTCTCGACCGGCTTCATCAAGCACACGCTGGTGACCGGTGTCGAACTCGGCAAGGACACGTACCAGAACCAGGCCATCACGCGCGTCGATCCGTCGATCAGCGGACCTGCCGCGACGACCGGCCTCGCGGTCGTGTCGTTGACCAGTCCGCAATACCTGCCGCAGTCCTCGCGCACGATCCGCACCAACGGCAATCTGGCGACGTCGAATGCCATCAGCCTCGCCGGGTACTTCAACGACACGCTCGAGCTCTCGCCGCAATGGAAACTGGTCGCGGGCCTGCGCTACGACCGCTACCGCGCGCGCCTGAACAACACGATCACATCGCCTGGCGAGGTGGGCCAGTCCGTCGACTTTGTCAGCAAGCGGGGCGGCGTGATCTTCCAGCCGACCGAGCAGCAGTCGTACTACGTGGCCTACGGCACGTCGTTCGATCCGTCGCTCGAGACGTTGACCGTCACGGCCGGCCAGCAGGCGCTCGATCCCGAGAAGAACAAGTCGTACGAGGCCGGCGCCAAGTACGACCTCTTCGACAACAACCTGTCCGTGACCTTCGCCGGCTTCCGCATCGAGAAGCAGAACGCCCGCACGCAGATCTCGACCGGCGTGTACGAGCTCGACGGCAACATCCGCGTCAACGGCGGCGAGTTCGGCATCACCGGTCGCATCACGCCCGACTGGCAACTCTTCGGCGGCTACACCTTCCTCAACGCGAAGATCGTCAAGGCGTCGACCCTGGACAGCACGCAGGGCAAGGTGCCCGCCAACACGCCGCGGCAGTCGGCGACGCTGTGGACCACGTACACGCTGTTCCACGCGCTCGACCTCGGCTCCGGCGTCACCTATCAATCGAGTCGCTTCGCGAGCAACACCGACTTCGTGAAGGCGCCGGGCTTCGTGCGCTGGGACGGATCGGTCACTTACCATGTGAAGCAATACGACGTCCGGCTCAACCTGCTCAACATCACCGACAAGGACTACATCACGGCGCTGATCCCTTCGGACGGGGGGCGTTCGGTGCCGGGTGCGGGCCGTACCGCGTTGCTGACGCTCAACACACGCTTCTAGCCGGATGCTCCTCCACGTTCCCGCGCTGCTCGATGCCGACGCGGTCCGCCGGGTCCGCGCCCGCCTCGAGACCTCGGCGGACTGGGTCGACGGCCGCGCGACGGCGGGTTATCAGGGCGCGGAGGTCAAGGACAACCAGCAGATCGCCGAGCGGTCGAAGACCTCGATCGAACTCGGCGATGCCATCCTCGGCGTGCTCGAGCGCAACCCGCTGTTCATCAGCGGCGCGTTGCCGAACCGCGTGTACCCGCCGCTGTTCAATCGCTACAGCGGCGGCATGCAGTTCGGCAGTCATGTCGACGGGTCGGTTCGCATCCTGCCGACCACCGGCGAGAAGATCCGCGCCGACCTGTCGGCCACGCTCTTCCTCTCCGAGCCCGACAGCTACGACGGTGGCGGCCTCCTGATCGACGACACCTTCGGCGTGCACTCGGCCCGTCTCGCGGCCGGCGACCTGCTGGTCTATCCGGCGAGCAGCCTGCACCGCGTGGAGCCGGTCACGCGCGGCACGCGCCTCGCGTCGTTCTTCTGGATCCAGAGCCTGGTGCGTGACGATGCTCGACGCACGCTGCTGTTCGATCTGGACCGATCGATCCAGACGCTGACGGCGACCGGCGCGGATCCGGCGTCACGGGTGCAGTTGACAGGGTGCTATCACAACCTGTTGAGGATGTGGTCGGACGTGTGAGCGTCCATCGCTTCTGCAAGAACCACGCGCTCTTGGTTGTCATCCCGGCGCGGGCCGGGCCCAATGAGCATCGAATGATCGGGTCCCGGCCTTCGCCGGGATGACATGGTCGGTCAGAACGATCCCGCATCGCCCGGATACACCACCGGTGACTCGTCGCCGTTCGCGTCCACCGACGTCACGCCGAACGCCCAGTCGTCGATGACGATGTCTCTGAGCACCATCTCGATCGGCAGGCCGACATCGCCCGCACGCCAGTCGCGGTGATGCTGCCACTGCGCCGCCGTGGTGTCGCGCCACCAGACGCGGTAACCGACCGCGCCGGGGACGGGATTCCAGGTGACGGTCGTGTCGTGCTTCACGGCGCCATCGATCTTGACGCCGGTCGGCGGGGCCGGCGCCGCGGCCAGCGCGGCCAACGTCAGCGCGTTGAGCCGCGTGACCTGCGCGAGATACGCGAAGTCGACCCACTCGATGACGTCGCCGTACGCGCGGCCGTTCTCCGTCCGCACGTTCTGATGCTGGCGATCGTAGTGTTCGTGCGCTTCGGTGACCCGCACCGCCGGGAAGCCGGCTTCCAGCATCGGCACCTGATCGCCGCCGCGTCCGAAGCGGTCGGTACGATAGACCAGCTGGACCTTGAAGCCCGCCATGTCGCGATCGGCGATGCCGGCCATGTAGCGCGCGAGGTTGCGCGACGGCGAGTCGATCTCGCCGCCGCGATAGCGCCGGACGTCCGCCTGCTTCTGTGTCTCGACGGCCTTGGTGCCTTCGGAGAACACGCGGATCGTGCTGCTGTCGTGCACGCCGTCCTCGCCATACGTGTTGCCGACGATGTCGTTGTTGAGATCGCCTTCGACCTTCCAGCCCTGCGCCTTCGCGTAGTCGGCGAGCACCTTGCCGCCGTACAGACCCTGCTCTTCGCCCGACAGCACGGCGTACACGACCGTCGCGCGGAACTTGAGCTTCGACAGGACCCGTGCCGACTCGATGGCCGCGGCGACGCCCGATGCGTCGTCGTTGGCGCCGGGCGCGTCGCCGGTCGCATCCATGATGTCGGTGTTGCGCGAGTCGATGTGGCCGGCGATCAGCACGACGCGATCCGGCTCGCTGGTGCCGCGCTGGATCGCGACCACATTCACGATCTCGGTCGGCGTCGACAGGCGCGCGCCGGTGAAAGTCTGCGACGGCGTCACGACCTCGAGGCAGCCGCCGCACTCGCGCGAGATGGCCTCGAAACGCGACTTCGCCCAGCGTCGTGCCGCGCCGATGCCGCGCGTCTCCGACTGCGTGTCCGACATCGAATGGCGCGTGCCGAAAGACACGAGCTTGTCGATCGTCGCCCGCAACTGCGCCGGGTCGACGGCGGTCGAGATGGCCTGCGCGCGTGATCCGTCTGAAACCGGTAGCGCCCGGCTGGTCGTGGTGGAGAATGCATCGGCCGCGGAGGCGGCGAGCACTGGAAGCGCAGCCACGGCGACGGCGAGGCCGAGGACGTTCGCGACGAAGACGAGAGAAGGGCGCATGGGAAAGGGCGTGAAATGTGAAGGTTCGAACAACGGAAGGTTCGAACGATAGCGCACGGGTCTCGCCATGCAGCGTTGCGGCGACGCGCGAAGTACGGGGTGACCGCGAGCGCAGATCCTTGTACAATGCCGGCCTTTCGTCCATCACGGTGCTGCCCGTCCAGCGGCACCGCCAGTCAGGGGCAGTCTTTGCACGAACGTTCGAGAGAATGTTCAAGAGACCCGCCTCAAGGAGCCCGGATATGGCATTCGCCAACATCAACAAGCAGGAAATCGTCACGGCGCATGCGCGCGCACTGAACGACACCGGTTCACCCGAAGTTCAGGTCGCGCTGCTCACGGCCCGCATCAACGAACTCACGCCGCACTTCAAGGCGCACGTCAAGGATCACCATTCGCGTCGCGGCCTGCTGCGCATGGTGAGTCGTCGCCGCAAGCTGCTCGACTATCTCAAGGGCCGGGATGCCGACCGGTATCGCGCCCTCATCGAGAAGCTCGGTCTGCGCAAATAATTACGGCACCGAGATAAGCTGCAACCCGAGCCGGTTTGTCGAGTTCTCCGTTCTACCAAGCCTGAAGGCCTGCGCCAGATTCTGTCGCGGGCTTTCAGCGCTTGTGAAGTCCACTTGTCGTGCGCGCAGGAGCCACGTGCGATAGCTTCATCAAGCGAATCACGCTCCGAGATTGCGGGTTGAATCGGTCGCGCTGCGACCGACCCGTCCAGTCGCGGTGGGCCGATCCACCGAAAACGATCGGGTCGCAGCGCGGCGTCTAGCCGCGGGCGGCATAGCCAGAAGAGGAACAGTCCATGTCCATGTTCAACAAAGTCACCAAGAGCTTCCAGTTCGGCGAGCACGAGTACACGCTCGAGACCGGCGAGATCGCGCGCCAGGCCGGCGGCGCGGTGCTGGTCACCGTCGACGACACGGTGGTCCTCGCGACCGTCGTCGCCTCCAAGAACGCCAAGCCGGGCCAGGACTTCTTCCCGCTGACCGTCGACTACATCGAGAAGACCTACGCCGCGGGCAAGATCCCCGGCGGCTTCTTCAAGCGCGAAGGCAAGCCGAGCGAGAAGGAAACGCTGACGAGCCGCCTGATCGATCGTCCGATCCGTCCGCTGTTTCCCGAGGACTTCTACAACGAGGTCCAGGTCATCATCCACGTGCTGTCGGTCAATCCCGAGATCGATCCGGACATCCCCGCGTTGATCGGCGCGTCGGCCGCGCTTGCCATCTCGGGCGTGCCGTTCGCGGGCCCGATCGGCGCCGCGCGCGTCGGCTACATGAACGGCCAGTACATCCTCAACCCGTCGAAGTCGGCGTTGCTCGACTCGAAGATGAACCTCGTAGTCGCCGGCACCGAAGCGGCCGTGCTGATGGTCGAGTCGGAAGCCGACCAGCTCCCCGAGGACGTCATGCTGGGCGCGGTCGTGTTCGGCCACACCGAGATGCAGAAGGCCATCGACGCCATCCACGACCTGGTCAAGGACGGCGGCAAGCCCGAGTGGGACTGGCAGGCGCCGGCCAAGAACGAGACCCTGATCGGTCGCGTCAAGCACTTCGCCGAAGCCGACCTGCGGGCCGCCTACGAGATCCGCTCGAAGCAGGAGCGCAGCCAGCAGTTGAAGCGCATCACGTCGTCGGTGATGAGCAAGCTTGCCGAGGAAGCCACCGAGATCGGCGGCGAGTCGCCGGACAAGATCGAAGTCGGCAACCTGCTGTTCGCGATCGAGTCGCAGATCGTCCGCAGCCAGATCCTGAACGGCGAGCCGCGCATCGACGGCCGCGACACGCGCACCGTGCGGCCCATCGAGATCCGCACCAGCGTGCTGCCGCGCACCCACGGATCGGCGCTGTTCACGCGCGGCGAGACGCAGGCGCTGGTCGTCGCCACGCTCGGCACGGCGCGCGACGCGCAGCGCATCGACGCGCTGATGGGCGAGTTCACCGACTCGTTCATGCTCCACTACAACATGCCGCCGTTCGCCACCGGCGAGACCGGTCGCGTCGGCACGCCGAAGCGTCGCGAGATCGGCCACGGCCGCCTCGCCAAGCGCGCGCTGCTGGCCGCGCTGCCGTCCAAGGAAGACTTCAGCTACTCGATCCGCCTCGTGTCCGAGATCACCGAGTCCAATGGCTCGTCGTCGATGGCGTCGGTGTGCGGCGGCTGCCTGGCGCTGATGGATGCCGGCGTGCCGATGAAGGCGCACGTCGCCGGCATCGCCATGGGCCTGATCAAGGAAGGCAACAAGTTCGCGGTGCTGACCGACATCCTCGGCGACGAGGACCACCTCGGCGACATGGACTTCAAGGTCGCGGGCACGACGACCGGCATCACGGCATTGCAGATGGACATCAAGATCCAGGGCATCACCAAGGAAATCATGCAGGTCGCGCTGGCGCAGGCGCAGGAAGCGCGCATGCACATCCTCGGCAAGATGCAGGAAGCGATGCCGCACATGAAGACCGAGCTGTCGGACTTCGCACCGCGCCTGATCACGATCAAGATCAATCCGGAGAAGATCCGCGACGTCATCGGCAAGGGCGGCGCGACGATTCGTGCGCTGACCGAAGAGACCAAGACGCAGATCGACATCAACGACGAAGGCATCGTCACCATCGCGTCGATCGACGCGGCGGCCGGCCAGGTCGCGAAGAAGCGCATCGAGGACCTGACGGCGGAAGTCGCGGTCGGCACGGTCTACGAAGGCACGGTGCTCAAGCTGCTCGACTTCGGGGCGATCGTCCAGGTCCTGCCGGGCAAGGACGGCCTGCTGCACATCAGCCAGATCGCCAACGAGCGGGTCGCCGCGGTCGCCGACTATCTCAAGGAAGGCCAGATCGTGAAGGTCAAGGTCCTCGAGGCCGACGACAAGGGACGCCTGCGTCTGTCGATGAAGGCGGCGGCTGCCGAGGCTCCGGCCGCGCAACCGGCGGTGGCGGAACAGGCTTCCTGAGTCGGGCAACGACAAAGCGGGGCAGGGAAAGCGCGCTTCGGCGCGCTTTTCATTTGGGTCGCCGCGCCGGTGACATCGGGTGAGCACTGCATCGACGCCGGTACACCGACCGCTTGCCGCGGATTGACCGAAGGATTGCCCGACCGGCCGGGCATCGGTAATGTCGATCCTGCTTCCAGATCGAAGGAGCTTCCATGCAATCGATGACCGAGCGGCAATACGCAGGTTGGCAGCGGATTCGGGCGCGCGGCAAGACCGGGTTCGTCGTGATCGCCGCGGCGCTCTGGTTCGCCGTCTTCGGACTGATGCCGCTGTCCTTCTTCATCGCGCACGCGATCGTCCCGCAGATCCTGCCGGTATTGTTGGGCGTGGCGCTGGTGTCCGGATTGCTGGTCGGCGATGTCGCGTGGCACTTCATCGAATGCGGCTATCTCGAACGCACCGGACGCGTGAGCGTCGCGTCGCTCGCTCGCCGGCGCCAGACGCTGTCGTGGTACCTCGCGCTGCCCTGCGTCGTCCCGTCGCTGTCGCTGCTGGCCGGCATCACTGTCCCGAGTCGACTCGGCATCGTGATCGGCTCGCTTTGCGTGCTCGCCCTCCTGGTCGGCGCACTCGTCGTCTTCGAGCGATCGATGAGACGGACCGACTGAAGCGGCCCGCGGCGTCTCGGCGCCTGAGCGGACGCTGCCTCACGACGAAGCGGTCGACATCGACTAGACTCCGCGCTCGTCGTCGGTCAGCTTCGGGCAAGTCCCCAACGCTGCTTCGACGCGTCGCCGTCGCGCGCCCTACACGCGACTTTCACGCGACTTCCATGCGCCTCAAAGCGCTTTTACGCGCCTTCCTACGCGCGTTTCTCACGATCTCTTTCGGGGTTCCAGCACCATGAAGGCCATTGAAATCTCGCAATTCGGCGGTCCCGAGGTGCTGACGCTCGTCGAGCGTCCGAAGCCGGTCCCGAAGCCCGGTGAAGTCCTGATCCAGGTGCGTGCGGCGGGCATCAACCGGCCCGACGTGCTGCAGCGGAAAGGCCACTACCCGGTGCCGCCCGGCGCCTCGGACATCCCCGGTCTCGAAGTCGCCGGCACCGTCGTCGACATCGCCGACGGTCACGACCTCGGCGATCTGCGTCTGACGGTCGGCGACCAGGTCTGCGCGCTGGTGCAGGGTGGCGGCTATGCCGAGTACTGCATCGCGCCGGCCGGCAGTTGCCTGCCGGTGCCGCACAACCTCAGCCTGGTCGAAGCGGCCTCGCTGCCCGAGACCTTCTTCACGGTCTGGAGCAACGTCTTCGACCGCGCCCGCCTTGGCCAGGGGCCGCTCGGACAGGGCGAGACCTTCCTCGTCCACGGCGGCACCAGCGGCATCGGCGTCACCGCGATCCAGCTCGCGAAGGCACGCGGCCACCGGGTGTTCGCGACCGCGGGTTCGGAAGACAAGGCACGAGCCTGCGAGGCGCTCGGCGCCGAACGCGGCATCAACTACCGGACCGAAGACTTCGTCGCCGTCGTCAAGGACCTGACCGAGGGACGCGGCGTCGACGTCATCCTCGACATGGTCGCCGGCGACTACGTGCCGCGTGACCTGAAGATCCTGGCCGACGACGGCCGTCTCGCCTTGCTCGCGCTGCTCGGCGGAGCGAAGGCCGAGATCGACCTGGGCGCGGTGCTGCGTCGACGCCTCACCATCAGCGGTTCGACGCTGCGCCCGCGCGACGTCGCGTTCAAGGCGGCGATCGCGGACCAGTTGCGCGAGCACGCCTGGCCGTGGCTGGCGGCGGGCGTCGTCAAGCCGGTGATCTACCGCTCGTTCCCGCTCGCCGCGGCGGCCGAAGGGCATCGCCTGATGGAGAGCAGCGAACACGTCGGCAAGATCGTGCTGGAGGTCTGACCGGCGGTCCGACGGCGGCCACCCGCGTTGTTTGCCGGCGGCCGACCGTTTGACCCCCAGTTCGGGAGTTGCGTACAATCGCGGGTTCCGCCCGGCGCGCTCGTTCGTGGTCGGGGCCGCCCGGTATCCATCGATCCTCTCCAGTCCAACCCGAAACGTCGCATGCAGCAACGCTCCAAGATCGTCATCGGGAACTGGAAGATGAACGGAAGCCTGACGACCAATCAGGCGCTGTTGTCGGCGGTGGTGGCGGGGGTCCGTGATCCGCGCTGCGGCGTGGCACTGTGCGTGCCTTTCCCGTACCTCGCGCAGGCTTCCGCGGCCTTGATCGGGTCGACAGTGCTGCTGGGCTCGCAGGACATCAGCGAATACACGCAGGGCGCCTACACCGGCGAGGTCTCGGCTGCGATGCTCGGCGAGTTCGGGTGCCGCTACGCGATCGTCGGGCACTCGGAACGCCGCACATGGTTCGGCGACACCAACGAACGCGTCGCGCTGAAGGCCGATCGCGCGCTCGATGCGGGGTTGACGCCCATCGTCTGCGTCGGCGAGACGTTGCAGGAACGCGAGCAGGGCAGGGCCGAGGAGATCGTGTCGCAGCAGCTCGATGCGGTGATCGAGCGAATCGGCGCGCAGCGTCTCGCGGATGCCGCGCTGGCTTACGAGCCGGTCTGGGCGATCGGCACCGGCAGGACCGCCTCGCCGGAGCAGGCGCAGGCGATGCATGCGGCCATTCGTCGCCACGTGGCGCAATACGACGCGAAGGTCGCGTCGGGAGTAAAGATTCTTTACGGCGGCAGCGTGAAGGCATCGAATGCCGCGTCGTTGTTCGGCTGCGAGGACATCGACGGTGGCCTGATCGGCGGCGCGTCGCTGATCGCCGCGGATTTTCTCGGGATCGTTGATGCCGCGGTCAGCGCCTCGGTCGATGCCGCTGCCGACGTCGCGGTTGAAACCGCGGTCGATGCCGCGGGTCGCTTCCAAGGTGCGCACGCGCCGGCTTGAACAAGGCAGCTCCCGGCACGACCGGGTCAGGGACAGGGGTCAGGGATACGGGTCATGGAAATCTTCAGCAAGATCGTTTACGTGGTGATGCTGCTCTCGGCGCTCGGGGTCGTGATCCTGGTGCTGTTGCAGCATGGCAAGGGCGCCGACATGGGCACGGGCTTCGGTGCGGGCGCGTCGGGCAGTCTCTTCGGTGCGACGGGATCGGCCAACTTCCTCAGCCGCACGACGGGTGTGCTCGCCGCGGTGTTCTTCGTCAGCACGCTGGCCCTCGCCTACTTCGCGAGCAACCGGCCGCACACCGTCGGCGGTAGCGTCATGCAGAACCTGCCGGCCCAGACCGCGCCGGTCGGTGCGCCCGCGTCGTCCGACAACACGACGGACGCGACGAAGGCGGCGCCCACCGGCGCGCCGAAGCAGCAGGAGATCCCGAAGTAAGTCAATGATTCGTGGTGTCGCTGCAGCCGTCGGTATCGATCGGCCGCGAGCGATGCGACAATGTCGTTCGGCGAAGGGCGCGATGCGCGCTTCGCCCCACGTGCCGACGTGGTGAAATTGGTAGACACGCTATCTTGAGGGGGTAGTGGCGAAAGCTGTGCGAGTTCGAGTCTCGCCGTCGGCACCAGAGCATGAAGGCCATCGAGGATGGTTGGCCGAAACGAAAAGCCCGCGAGTGTCGCGGGCATTTCG
>CAZZWS010000125.1:0-11941 GCA_964657795.1 Beijerinckiaceae bacterium | reverse complement strand
CAGGCGCGTCAGCTTGCGGGCCATACGCGCATGATCGGCGACGAAGCGCTCGACCAGCTTCGCGATGTCGCTCGTACCAACCCCATCGCCACCCTCGCCGTGGTCGGTGGGCTGGCTTTCTTCTTCGGGGCCGTCGTCAGCGGGACGTTCTCGACTCGGCGCGGGCGCTGAGCGGCGCGTCGAGGCGTCGTCGCGACAGCGATCGGTCCGGGGGATGAACGACCGAGTCCTGCGGACCGAGACCGATCGGCACCAGCTCCAGCAGATCATTACCGGTCTGACGGAGGGGGTGGTGCTGATCGAACCGGATCAGACCATCCTCTGGGCCAACGACGCGGCGCTCGGCATGCATGGCGTGCGTGAGGTGAGCGACCTCGGTCGCACCGTCACCGAATACCGCGAGCGCTTCCGACTGCGCTATCGCAACAACCACCTGCTCGAACAGGGGCAATACCCGACAGAACGCGTGCTCGCCGGCGAGGCGTTCACCGACGTCATCGTCGAGGTCATTCCGGCCCACGATCCGACGGTCAACTGGGTCCACCGGGTCCGCAGCCTGGTCCTCACCAACGCCGATGGCGAGCCGGACTGCCTCGCGCTCATCCTGCACGACGCGAGTGCGTGGGCCGATGCGGAGCAGCGCTTCGAACGCACGTTCAACGCCAATCCCGCTCCGGCGCTGATCTGCCGGTTGAGCGACCAGCGCTACATCAAGGTCAACATCGGCTTCCTCGAGATGACCGGCTACGAACGCGAGCAGGTCATCGGACGCCTCGTCTATCAACTCGACGTCTTCGAGAACGCCGAGCGGCGCGAGCTGGCCATCGAACGGCTCGGCGAAGGCGCGACCATTCCGCAGATGGAAGCCGAACTGCGACTGCCCAGTGGCGGCCGCAAACCGGTGGTCGTGGCCGGCCAGCCCATCGAGATTGCGGAAGAGAACTGCATGCTCTTCACGTTCATGGACCTAGAGCCGCGACGCAAGGCCGAGAACACGCTGCGACTGAGCGAGGAACGTTTCCAGAAGGCGTTCCGCATGCTGCCGATCCCCGGCGCCGTGCTCGACGCCGAGACCGATCGGCTGCTCGAAGCGAACGACGCGTTCACGTCGACCACCGGCTTTGCGATCGGCGAGGCAATCGGGCGTCCGGTGCGCGACCTCGGGCTGTGGTTCGAGGACGAAGGCCTGCGCGGGGCACTGGTCGCCGGCAGTGTCCGCGGTCACGAATGCCGCGTCCGCTGCAAGGACGGCACGACGATCGACTGTCTGTTATCGGCCGAGAGCGTCTTCATCAACGGACAGGCCTGCGTGCTGGTGGCCTGGCTCGACATCTCGAGCCGCAAGCGCTCCGAGATGGAATTGATCAGCGCGATCGAGGTGGCGATGGAGGATACGACCTGGTTCAGTCGCTCGCTTCTGGAAAAGCTCGCCAACGTCAAAACGCAGAACTTTCCGAATCGCGTCGCGGCGTTCGACGATCTGACCCGTCGTGAACGCGACGTGTTCGACGAGCTCTGTCGCGGCCGTTCGGACAAGGACATCGCGCGCCATCTCGGCGTTGCAGTCAGCACGGTCCGCAACCATGTCGCGGCGATCTACGACAAGCTCGGCGTGCACAGCCGGGGCGCCGTGATCCTGTGGGCGCGCAACCACGGCTATCTCGTCGCCGACCCGCCCGCCGCCGCGAGCTGACGGGCCCGTCGCCGCGGTCTGCGATCAACGCCCGGTCGTGAGGGTCTCCCGCAGGGACCGTGTTTCGACGGGGTCACCCGGACGCTTCGCGAACCGACGCCCCTCGGCGCCGTGCACCGGGCCGTCGTCGGACCAAGGCCAGCCGCCGAACTGCGTGCGTCGATAGTCGTCGAACGCCTGCGCGAGTTCGCGCCGCGTGTTCATCACGAACGGGCCGTGCTGCGCCACCGCCTCGCCGATCGGCCGGCCCTGCAGCAGCAGGAACTCGCTCGCGGCATCGCCATTGATGAGCTCGACGTCGACATCGCGGCGCAGCTCGAGCGCTGCATGTCCCGCGATCGGCTCGCCGTCGACCCGCACCGAAGAGCCCGCGAAGAAATAGAGGTTACGACGCGTGTCTGCGCCCCGTGCGGCAGGCAACGTCCAACGCGCATGCGGGTCCATGCGGATGGTCCCGATCGCGACGTCGGCCTCGGCCCGCGACGCGTATGAATGCGGCGGTGGCTGCGGAAACGACGGTAGCGGATCGGCCCCATCGGCGATGCGCCCCGCGATGCTCGTCACGTCGATCGTCCGGCCCGCCTCGTCCACGAACGCTCGATGCGGGATGTCCTCGGACCACAGCATCGTGAAGTGGGGCTCGGCCATCTTGCTCGCGGCCGGCAGGTTGAGCCAGATCTGGAACAGCTCCAGCGGGTTGTCCCGATCGACACGCAGAAGCGGAAACATCTCGGCATGCACGATGCCGCGTCCGGCCGTCAACCATTGCACGTCGCCCTCGCCGAACCGCGCCGCGGCGCCGAGCGAGTCGGCATGGTCGATCAGCCCGCGACGGACGATCGTCACGGTCTCGAAGCCACGATGCGGATGAGCCGGGAAGCCGGGGACCGTCGTGCCGTGATACATCCGCCAGCCATCGCGGCCGGCGAAGTCGTTGCCCAGTTGCCGGCCGGCCAGCGACGCCCGCGGACCGAAGCGCCCGTCGCCCGCGGGATAGCGGTCGTCGTGATGGACGCAGAACAGGAACGGGTCGATCGTGGACCATGGGAATCCGAGCGGCTGGCGATCGACGATGGCGGACGGGGTCATGGCGGGTCGATTCGTTGAAGGTGACGTCGGCATGTGGTGATCATCGGCCGCGAAGCAAGCTCGCCGCAGCGGGGGCAGGACGGTGGCCGGACGCGTCAGAACAGCGTCGTCGCCAGCATGATCACCACAGCGACCGTCATCACGGCCGTCGCCGCCCAGCCGAAGAAGCGATGTCGCGCGCTGATCGTGTACTCGCCCATCAGCCGGGTCGACTGGCCGATCAGCATCAGCACGATCATGATCGGCACCGAGATCACACCGTTGACGACCGCGCTCCACACCAGCGCCTTGATCGGATCGACATTGAGGACCGACAGCGCGGTGCCGATGCCGGTGGCCGCGATGATGATCGAGTAGAAGCCGCGGGCCTCGTGGAAGCCGCTCGAGAGTCCGCCGGCCCAGCCGAACAGCTCGCTGACCGCGTACGCCGCCGAGCCCGCGAGCACCGGCACCGCCAGCAGGCCGGTGCCGACGATGCCGAGCGCGAAGATGTAGAACGCGAACTCGCCGGCGACCGGCCGGAGCGCCTCGGCCGCCTGCGCCGACGTCTGGATGTCCGTGATGCCGTGTTCGTTCAGCGTGACCGCCGTCGCGATGACGATGCACAGCGCGATCAGGTTCGAGAACGTCATCCCGAAGAAGGTGTCCTGCTTGATCCGCGACAGGTGCTCGCGCATGTAGACCGCGTGCCCGCGCAGGTCGTCGGCTTCGGGATGACGCTTCGCATCCTCGACCTCCTGCGACGCCTGCCAGAAGAAGAGATAGGGACTGATCGTCGTGCCGAGGACGGCGACGACGATCGCCGCGTAGTCGGTCGTCGACACGCCGGCCGGGAAGTAGGCCCACGGCCTGATCGACTCGATCGTCGCCTGATGCCACGGCACATGCACGACGAGGATCACCGCGACGTACGCGAACAGCGCGAGCGTCAGCCACTTGAGGATGCGCACCGTGCCTTCGTAGGACGCGAAGATCTGCGTCATGATCGCGAGCGCGCCGAACGCGACCGCGTACAGCGGCACAGGGCCACCGGCCAGCAGTCGCACGGCGTCGGCCATCGCCGCGATGTCGGCCGCGATGTTGATGGTGTTGGCGACCACCAGGAGGCCGATCAGCAGCACCGTCAGCCAGCGCGGGCAGATCTTGCCGATGTTGGCCGCGAGCCCTTCGCGCGTGACCCAGCCGATGCGCGCCGACAGCATCTGGATGCCGATCATCAGCGGCAGTGTCAGGAACAGCGTCCACACCAGCGAGAAGCGGAACTGCGCGCCGGCCTGCGAGTAGGTCGCGATGCCGCTCGGATCGTCGTCGGCCGCGCCGGTGATGAGCCCCGGGCCGAGCCGGTCGGCGAAGCGCTTTTCCTTGTTCATGTTCGTCATGCCAGGTGCTCGCGAAGATTTTCGATCCGACGTCACAGCATGTCGCGCGTGTAGACCGTGGCGCGACCCGACAGCGCGAGCGCCAAGCGAGCGACGACGCCGTGTGCCTCGTCGGAGTCACCGACCCGCGACACGGTCGCGATGCCGAGCAGCACGATCGCGGCGACCCAACGCAGCGACGTGTGGACGCGCGCGTGACCGACGCGAGGGATCGCACTCCACGCCGCCATCGATCCGAGAGCGAGTCCCGCGACGACCTCCGAAGTCGAATGGGTCGACAGGAAGACGCGCGACAACGCCACGACGACGGCGAGCACGACCGCTCCGCCGATGGCCGCACGGCGCAGCGAGGACGAGCCCGCTTCGGTCAACCACCACGCCATCATCGGCAGGACCGAGGCGGCCAGCGTGCTGTGGCCGCTGATGCCGGTGAAGTCCAGCACGCGACTGCCGATGCCCCAGCCGAGGAAGGCGATCTTGGTCGCGAGGACCAGCAGCACGGCAGCGCCGAACGACCAGGTCCATCGCCACGCCGCCTGTCGCTCGCCGTCGAAGCAGAGCGTCGCGACGATCCAGGCCGCGAGTGGCAGCAACAGCATCGCGTTGCCCCAGCGCGTGACGATGGCCCAGGCGGAGAGCGTATCCATCGGGTCGGCAGGGTTCGCTTCGGGCGTTGGGTTCGGGCGCCAGGACAGCGCGACGGGACAGTCGACGATGTGCATGAAGGATGACCAGCGACGCCGGCCCATGCGGTTCGCGCGGATGACGCGTCGCGCATGGTCTCACGCCGGCACGACCATCGATGCAGCGTCGTCGCATCGGGCGAGACGCCCGCCGCCGGTTGCGCTACCGTGCCGGTCCCGTCACTTCCGCAGGCGCTCGATGTCCTTCCTCATCCCGACGGTGATTGGTGCCGTTCACGATCGATTCCCGTGGCGCCGCCGTCTCGTCGCAGCGGTCGTCGTCGTGCTGCTGGTCATCGGCGTCGCTGCCACGGGCGCCTCGGCGGAAGAGGCACCGATGCCGATCAGGCTCGCATTGATCGAAGGGCTCAGCGGGCCGTTCGGCAACACGGGCGAGGCCGTCTGGCGCAACGTGTCCTGGGCCGCGGAGCGCGTCAACGCACGGGGCGGCGTGCGCCTCGCGGACGGCATGCATCCGCTGCGGATCGAACGCTTCGACAGCAAGGGTCAGACCGAGGAAGCGCTGGCGATGCTGCGGGCCGTCGTCGACGACGGCATCCACGTCGTGATGCAGGGCAACTCGTCGGCGGTGGCGGCCGCGCTGGTCAATGCGATCGACCGCAACAACGAACGCGATCCGGCGCGGCGCGTGATCCTGCTCAACTACGCGGCGGTCGAGCCGGCCCTGACCAACGAACGCTGCAGCTTCTGGCACTTCCGCTTCGACGCGCACGCCGACATGCGCATGGCCGCGCTGATGAGCCAGATCCACGACGACGTCGCGACGAAGCGTGTGTACCTGATCGGCCAGGACTACAGCTTCGGCCAGGCAGTGCTGAAGGAAGCGCGCGTCGAGCTCGGCGATATCAGGCCCGACATCCGCATCGTCGGCGAGGACCTGCACCCGCTCGGCCGCGTCAAGGACTTCGCGCCGTACGCGTCGAAGATCATGGCGAGCGGTGCGCAGGCCGTCATCACGGGCAACTGGGGCAACGACCTGACGCTGCTCGTCAAGGCTGCACACGATGCGGGCTTTCGCGGCCGCTTCTATACGTTCTACGGCAACGCGCTCGGCGCCCCGGCCGCGATCCGCGATGCCGGCGTCGGCGAGGTCTTCGCGGTCGCCGACTGGTTGCCGAACGTGCGGACCTCGGCATCGGCCGACTTCTATCGCGCGTTCCGGGCCCGCTATCCGAAGCCGGCCGACGATTACGTCCACCTGCGGATGCAACTGATGATCGAGGCGCTGGTGCAGGCTTACGAACGCGCGGGCACGACAGCACATGGAATCGATGCGACGACCGTGGCGCGCGCGCTCGAGACCGCGGACGTCACCGTCGCCGGCCAGCGCGGGCACATGCGCGCCATCGATCATCAGTTCCAGCAACCGCTGGTGGTCGGCATGATGGATCGCCAGGGCGCGCCGGGCGTGCCGTTCGACGTCGAAGGCTCGGGCTACGGCTTCCGAGTCGTCAAGACGATCGCCGCGACGGACGCCGAACAGCCGACGTCGTGCCGCATGCGGCGCCCGTGAGGGCGACTCGTGTCACGATGCCGTTGCTTGACCCATGACGAAAGGAGACTCGATGGACACCGCAGCGAACACGGCACTGGACCCGCCTCTGATCTTCACGATGACGGACGGCATCGCGCGACTCACGCTCAACCGGCCCGCGCAGCTCAACACGATCGACACCGCGATGGCGCAGGCCTTCGAGGCCGCGTGCCGGACGATCGCCACGACGCCGACGACGCGCGTGGTCGTGCTCAATGGCGCCGGCCGCGGCTTCGGCGGCGGCGGCGACCTGTCGGGGTTCCGCGCCGATGCGACCGCCGCGGCGCCGACGGTCATCGGCCCCATGCACGAAGGTCTCAAAATGCTGGCCGCGATCGACGCGCCGGTCATCGCGAGTCTGCACGGCGTCGTCGCCGGCGGATCGCTCAGCCTCGCGCTGGCGTGCGACCTCGCCATCGCAGCCGTCGGTACGCGCTTCAACCTCGCGTACGTCAACATCGGCTCGAGCTGCGACGTCTCGGGCTCGTACAGCCTGCCGCGGCTCGTCGGCCTGCGCAACGCGCTCGGCATCGCGCTGCTCGGCGAGACCTTCGACGCCGACGAAGCCTTCCGGCTCGGCCTCGTCAACAAGGTCGTGCCGGCCGATCGTCTGGTCGACGAGACGGAGGTCTGGGTCAAACGCTTCGCGAGCGGCCCGACGCTCGCGGTCGGGCGACTCAAGCGATTGATGCGCACGTCCTTCGAACACGACCTCGCGAGCCAGCTCGATCGCGAGCGCGATGCGTTCGTCGACGGCACGAAGACCCAGGATTTCGCCGAAGGGCTCACCGCGTTCTTCGAGCGAAGGCCGCCCGTTTTCATCGGCCAATAAGCATTCCCGATAGTTGACTTGTCAAGGATTCATCGATGACCTCCGACGTTGTTCCACACGACCGCACGGCGCTGCAGTTGCGCTCCACCATCCACGGCGACGGTCGCCTCGAAGTGCTGCTGGCGCGCGTGCCGATTCCGCAGCCGGGCCCGGGCGAGGTGCTGGTGCGCATCGAAGCCACGCCGATCAATCCCTCCGACCTGGGACTGCTGTTCGGTCCGGCGGACATGAGCGCGGCGACCGTGTCGTTCGACGCCAACGGACCCGTGGTCACCGCCCCCGTCTCCGCAGCGGCGGTCAAGGCGATGGCGGGACGCGTCGATCAGTCGCTCGCGGTCGGCAACGAGGGCGCGGGCACCGTCGTCGAGGCGGGCTCGTCGCCGGCCGCGCAGGCGCTGCTCGGCAAGACGGTGGCGCTGCTCGGCGGCGCGATGTACGCGCAGTACCGCCTGGTGCCCGTCGCGCAGACGCTGCTGCTGCACGACGACGCGACCGCGGCGGACGGCGCCTCGTCGTTCGTCAATCCGCTGACCGCGCTCGGCATGGTCGAGACGATGCGCTTCGAGCATCACACGGCGCTGGTCCACACCGCCGCGGCCTCCAACCTCGGGCAGATGCTGGTCCGCATATGCAAGGCGGAAGGCGTCGGCCTCGTCAACATCGTCCGCAAGGCCGACCAGGTCGCATTGCTGAAGTCGCTCGGGGCCGAACACGTCTGCAACAGCGAGTCGCCGGACTTCGCCACCGAACTGGCCGAAGCCGTCGCGGCCGTCGGCGCCACGCTCGCGTTCGACGCGACCGGCGGCGGCAGGCTGGCTAACCAGATCCTCACCGCGATGGAAGCGGCGCTCAACCGCGGCTCGACCGAGTACAACCGCTACGGCTCGGCGACCCACAAGCAGGTCTACCTGTACGGCGGGCTCGACACCCGGCCGACTGAATTGACGCGCGGCTACGGCATGAGCTGGAGCGTGGGCGGCTGGCTCGTGTTCCCGTTCCTCGGAAAACTGGATCCCGCTCGCGTCGTGCTGCTGAAGCAGCGCGTGGCCGACGAACTGACGACGACCTTCGCCAGCCACTACGACCGGAAGATCGGTCTCGCCGAAGTGCTGTCGCTCGATGCCATCGCGATCTACAACCGGCGCGCGACCGGCGCCAAATTCCTGATCGAACCGCAGCGAGGTCTCTGACTTGCAGACACCGGATCTACGCGGACTGCCCAAGGTCCTGCTGCACGAACATCTCGACGGTGGCCTGCGGACCACGACGCTTCTCGAACTGCTGGCCGCGCGAGGCATGTCGTCGCCGGCCGCGACGCCCGAGGCATTGAGCGACTGGTTCGAATCCCGCGCGCATGCCGGGTCGCTGGTCGAGTATCTGCGCGGCTTCGCGCTCACGGTCGCGGCGATGGCGAGTCCCGACGCGCTCGAACGCGTGGCCTTCGAGGCGGCCGAGGACGCGTTCCTCGACGGCTGCGTGCTCGCGGAGTTCCGCATGGCGCCGACGCTGCTCGAAGCGCACGGCATCGCCGCCGACGCCGCCACCGAAGCGCTGCTCGCCGGCCTGCGTCGCGCGACCGCGGCGACCGGTATGCCGGCGGGGATGATCGTGTGCGGGATGCGGCAGGACGATCCGCGCGAGGTCGCCCGCAGCGGCGACGTGGCGATCCGTCATCGCGATCGGGGCGTGGTCGGCTTCGACCTCGCCGGACCCGAAGCCGGCTTCCCACCGAGCCTTCATGCGGCCACGCTCGCGCGTCTGCGCGATGCGGGCATCGGCCTCACGCTGCATGCCGGCGAAGCCGATATCGCCGAACGCGTGCTGGAAGCCGCGGACCTCGGCGCGACGCGGATCGGTCACGGCGTACGGCTCGCCGACGCCATCGGATCGTCCGATCGGGGCTATCTGCTCGACGCCATCCGCGACCGCGACGTGCATCTCGAAGTCTGCCCGACCAGCAACGTGCATACCGGCGCGGCGACCTCGATCGCCACGCATCCGATCCGACCGTTATGGGACGCGGGCGTCTCGTTGTCGTACCACACGGACAACCGCCTGATCTCGTGCATCGATCTGTCGACGGAAGCCGGCAACCTCGTCGAACAGGCGGCCTTCACCGAAGCCGACCTGCTCGCGATGGCGCGACTCGCCCTCGATCATTCGTTCCTGCCGGATGGCGCGAAGGCGCATGCGCACGCGCTGATCGAGCTGTGGACGACGACACGCGATGTCGCGCCGATCACTCGGTGACCGCGTTGCGGCCCTGGTCGAGACGGACCGGCTTCAGCGCGCCGTCGGCATCGAAGTCGGCGCGATGGGCGGTCACCTCGACGGCGTCGAGGCGATAGACCTTGACGGCTTCGGCAGCCACCACGTTGTTGACCGCGATGGTGAGCACGGCCGTGACCGAGACACCGAAGAGGATCGCGCGGAGGTTCGTGTTCATGATCGTTTCCTTTGTGCCGTTGAGGGATGACGCTTTCGATGAAGCGAAGACTAGGCACTCGCGGCAGCCGGGAACAGCGGCGAGCGATCGATCGAAGGAATCGCGTGATGAACTGCAGCGCAGCGGTATGAACGGTCGCGGACGTATGAAATCCATCGTCGAAAACAAGGACTGCTCGTGACCACCTACATCGCACTCGTCCGCGCCGCCAACGTCGGGGGCACCGGCAAGCTGTCGATGACGATGCTGAAGACCGCGTGCGAAGCGGCTGGTGGCACGCGAGGCCGAACCTATATCGCCAGCGGCAATCTGGTCTTCGACCACGCGCTCGCCGAAGCCGGGGTCAAGGCGGCGTTGCAGGATTGTCTGGCGATCGCGACCGGCCGCGCCGTCGACGTGATCGTGCGCAGCGCGGACGAGATGAGCGCCGTCCTGGCCGCCAGTCCATTCGCGGACCGACCGGGTAATCGCGTCATGGCGATCTTCCTCGACGAGGCGCCGCCGCTCGATGCCGTCACCCGCGCGACCGGACGCCAGGACGAATCGCTCGCGACCGGCGCGCGCGAGATCTACGTGTTCTACCCGGACGGCGCCGGCGCGTCGAAGCTGCGCATCCCGGCCGCGAAGGACGGAACGGCACGCAACATGAATACGGTCGCGAAACTGGTGGACATGGCCGCGGCGGAGTAGCGCCGGCGCTCGAACGATCGCTACCGCGTCGTCGGCGCCCTCCCCTTCACCAGCTCGTCGAACGTATCGACGATCAGCTTCTGCACGTGGTCGGTCATCGCGCGGCCGGACAGTCCGTGCTTCCCGCCGGGATACGTCATCAACCGGAACGACTTGCCCTGCGCCTGCATCGCCGCCATCAACGCGGTGCTGTTGGTGAAGAGCACGTTGTCGTCGGCCATGCCGTGGACGAGCAGCAATGGCGTGTTCAGCGACGGCAACACGGTGAAGACGCTGCTGTCGCGATAGCCATCCGGGTTCTCGGCGGGCGTACCGAGATAGCGCTCGGTATAGAACGTGTCGTAGAGCTCGAAGCGCGTGACCGGCGCCACCGCGATGCCTGCCGCGAAGCGTCCTGGCGGCGCCTTCGCCAGCAGCATCAGCGTCATGTAGCCGCCATAGCTCCAGCCGAAGACGCCGACGCGCCCGCTGTCGACGCCGGGTTGCCGGTCGAGCCATGCGAGCCCGGCGAGCTGGTCGCGGACCTCGACGTCGCCGAGCCGGTGATAGATCGCGTCGGAGAACGCGCGGCCGCGTCTTGCCGATCCGCGGTTGTCCAGCATGAACACGATGTAGCCGCGTTGCGCGATGGCTTCCAGATAGAGCTTCGGCCAGCGCCGCTGGACCACCTGCGCATGCGGTCCGCCGTAGACCGAGAGGAAGACGGGATAGCGCTTCCGTGGATCGAAGCCGGGTGGTCGCAGCAACGCGTAGTTGAGCAACGGGGCATCCGCATCGTCCGCTTGCAGCGTGCCGAACTCGGGCACGACGTGTCGATCGCGATAAGGGGCGTAAGGATGCGAAGCGTACGGATCCGCATTGTCGAGGCGGTTCTCCTCGATCCACGCGAGTCGCCCGCCTCGCGGATCTCGGATGCTGACCTGCGGCGGCGTCGACGGGTCGTCGTAGCGATCGACCCAGAGCTTCGGCGGCGCGTCGCCTTCGGGAAAGCTCGCGAGGTGCCAGCCGGCGCCGTCGCTGATCTTCGTCGGTCGATCGGCATCGCTGCCGTCGAGCCGGACCGTCCACACGTGATGTTCGAGCGACGTGCCCTGGTCGCCGGCGAGATAGACGAGGCCGGCGTCCTCGTCGACGGCCAGCACCCCGTCGACCTGCCAGTCGCCGGCGGTCAGCGCGCGAAGGAACGTGCCGTCGAGCGCCAGCAACGAGAGATGCTTGCGGCCGTCGACATCCGACGCCCAGATCATCGCGGGCTGGCGATGCAGGAAGCGCAGGTCGTCGTCGAGGTCGACCCAGGTCTTCGAACGGTCCGTGCGCAGGACCTTCTGCTCGAGCGTCTGCGCGTCGACGCGGACCAGCGTGCGGGTCTTCTGGTCGCGCGTGATGCGCTGATAGGTCAGCGCATCGCCGTCGGGCATCCAGGCCACGCGCGGGATGTAGGGATCGCGCTCGACACCGAGATCGATCCAGCGCGTCGTCCCCGCAGCCACGGCGACCAGCCCGAGCCGGATCGAGACGTTGGGACCGCCGGTCAGGGGGTAGTGCTGCTCCACCACATCGGTCGTGTCGGCCTG
>CAZZWS010000124.1:11725-11974 GCA_964657795.1 Beijerinckiaceae bacterium | reverse complement strand
GCGCGATCCGCGCGTCACGCACGTGATGGCGAACCTGGCCGGCACCTACGAGATCGTCATGGTCGCCGCGTCGTCGCGCTTCGCGCCCGACGTCATGGCCGCGGACATCCGGCCGCTGGTGCGGCTGTCGCTGACGGTCATCGCCGAGCAGGACGGCCGTCGCGAGCAGGGCTTCGCCGGTGGCGGCGGTCGCTTCGGCTACGGCTTCTTCGACGACGCTCCTGGAGCGCCCCCGGCCTCCGCGGACGC
>CAZZWS010000124.1:0-11715 GCA_964657795.1 Beijerinckiaceae bacterium | reverse complement strand
CTTCTTCGACGACGCCATGTTGGAAAAATACGCTCATGAAGCGGTCGATCAGGCGCTGGTCAACCTCGACGCGCGCGCCGCTCCGGCGGGACCGATGACCGTCGTCCTCGGACCGGGCTGGCCCGGCGTGCTGCTGCACGAAGCGATCGGTCACGGCCTCGAAGGCGACTTCAACCGCAAGGGCTCGTCGGCGTTCTGCGGCCGCATCGGCGAGCGCGTCGCGGCGAAGGGCATCACCATCGTCGACGACGGCACGCTGCTCGATCGCCGCGGCTCGCTCAACATCGACGACGAAGGCCACGCCACGCATTGCACGACGCTGATCGAGGACGGCATCCTGAAGGGCTACATGCAGGACACGCTCAACGCGCGGCTGATGAAGACGGCGGTCACCGGCAACGGCCGCCGCGAGTCGTACGCGAGCCTGCCGATGCCGCGCATGACCAACACGTACATGCTCAACGGCGATCGCGACCCCGGCGAGATCCTCGCTTCGGTCGAGGACGGCCTGTTCGCGGTCAACTTCGGTGGCGGGCAGGTCGACATCACGAACGGCAAGTTCGTCTTCACCGCGACCGAGGCATGGCGCATCGAGAACGGCAAGCTCACGTATCCGGTCAAGGGCGCGACGCTGATCGGCAACGGCCCCGACGCGTTGACTCGAGTGTCGATGATCGGCAACGACATGGCGCTCGACGGCGGCATCGGCACCTGCGGCAAGGAAGGCCAGAGCCTGCCCGTCGGGCTCGGGCAGCCGACGTTGCGGATCGACGGGCTGACGGTGGGCGGCACGGGCTGATCGGGTCAGATCACCGCAAGCGGTTCCATTTGGAAGGGAGTGCAGACGATGATCTCGAAACTTCGATCGACCATGACGCATCTGGTGACGGCGTGTGCGCTGTCGACGACGGCGCTGCCCGGGCATGCGGCCGATACCGCGGCCGCTGCCGACACGTACGCGGTCGTCGCGCTGGTCGGCGACGAGTTCTCCGTCGTCACGTACCAGCCCTCGGTTGGCAGCAACATCGATCAGAACGTCCGCCAGGAGGTGCCTCTGAACGACACGCACTTGGACCAGTTGGCGACGCGCGTCGCGATCAACGCGATCCACCGGGCCGTTCCCGCGGCGACGCTGCAAAGCATCGGGGTCGCCGATGAAGCGACCTTCGGCGGCGCGGACAGGCTGTTCGCGTCCGATGGCACGCTTCCCGCGTTGCTGTCGACCGTGAAGCCGTTGCTCGAACGACCCGACACGCACTATCTCGTGGTGATCAGCAAATACCGCGGCGACGCGCAGCTCAGGGTCCGAAACGGCACGATCGGCAGCGGCAAGCTGACCGGCCTCGGCTTCTATGTCGACGCGTACAAGAGCATGAAGAGCAGCGATACCGGCGAGCGGGGCCGTGGCTTCCTGTCGTCGTATGCCTACCTGATGATCAGCCTCGTCGATCTGCGGACGGGCGCGGTCGTCCGCTCGGAACACGCCGTGGAGACGGCGACCCGCGCCAACGTCGGACCGCAGAGCACGCTCGAACCATGGGACGCGTTGACCGCCGGGCAGAAGGCGCGTCTGCTCGACAACATGCTCGGCCGCGCGGTGCAAAAGACGGTTCCGCTCGTCGTCGCGCCAACGTGAGCCGCGGTGTCGTCGCATCGACGACCGGCGGTCCGCGCCGGAGGTACGTCGGGCTCGACGATCCGCTGCGCGGGACCGGCACGAAGCCATGCGTTTCATCCGCTTCGGCCTGACACCGGGCGCCATCGCGCGGCTCGTCGCGACCGCGCGGCGGAGGCCGGTCGCGGCGCCCGACAAGGCGCACGAACGCGACCACCGCGTCGACTTCTTTCGCGGGGTCGCGCTGTGGTTCATCTTCCTCGATCATGTCCCGTCCAACGTCGTCGGTCATCTGACGCTGCGCAACTTCGGCTTCTCGGACGCGACCGAGATCTTCGTGTTCATCTCGGGCTACTCCGCGGCCGTGGCCTACGGTCGCTCGGAGCGCAAGCTCGGCTTCGTCTACATGACCGCGCACGTGTGGCGACGTTGCTGGCAACTCTACGTCGCGCACCTCATCCTCTTCCTCTTCTACACGGCCCAGGTCGCGTGGCTCGCGGCGCGCTTCTCGAACTCGATGTACATCGAGGAGATCAACATCGCGCGCTTCCTGCAGGCGCCGCACATCGCGCTGCTCGAAGCGCTGACCTTGCGCTTCAGGCCGGCCAACCTCGACATCCTGCCGCTCTACATCGTGCTGCTGTTCGTGTTCCCGTTCGTGCAGCGCGCGTTGCGCGCGCTGCCGATGACGACGATCGTCGCATCCTTCGCGCTCTATCTCGCGGCCCGGTTCCTAGACCTGAACCTGCCGACCTCGGTCGCCGGCATCGGCTGGTTCTTCAACCCGTTCGCATGGCAGTTGCTGTTCTTCCTCGGCACGCTGTGCGCGATCGCGCCCGCGCGCTGGCAGGCCATGGTGCGCTGGCGCCCGTGGGTCGGCGCGCTCTGCGTCGTGTATGTGGTGTTCTCCACACTGATCACGACGAGCTGGCAGATCACGTCGTTCGGCAATCTGGTCGCGGCCGTCATGCCGCCCGCCTGGACCGAGTGGATGTACCCGGTCGACAAGACCAACATGGACATCCTCCGCCTGCTGCACTTCCTGTCGCTCGCCTATCTGTGCGCGCACTACATCCGGCCGTCGGCACGGTTCCTGCAACAGCATTGGGCGAAGCCGCTGATCGCCTGCGGTCGTCAGTCACTCTACGTGTTCTGTCTCGGCATCTTCCTGTCGTTCGCCGCGCACTTCGTGTTGGTCGAGTTCAATGCGCGGCTGCCGATGCAGATCGCGGTGAGCGTCGCCGGCATCGGTGCGATGACGGGACTCGCGATGCTGCTCAACTGGTATCGCAGGCGCGAGACGGCGGGCAGCCGTCAGCGTTCCACGCGCACCATCAACGGTTGATCACCCGACCTCGCCCCTCATGACGGCATCCAGAAGACGCGTTGCGACGGCACCGACCGATTGCGACCCCGCTCGACGCAGCGCGTCGCATCTCGACCGCCTGCGTCGCGGCACGCTGTGCACGCTGTCCGCGCTGCTGGTGGTGACGACGAACGCGGTGGCCGCGCCGTCGAACGGCACGGCCGTCCCCGAACAATGTCGCGTGCCCGACGAAACCGCGCTGATCGATGCGTCGCTGCCGCGCTTCGCCAATCGCCTCAGGGGCGGCGCACCGGTGACCGTGGTCGTGATCGGCTCGGGGTCCTCGGCGGGCAGCGGCACGACCGGCGCGAACGCTGCGTTCCCGCATCGACTCGAGACCCGCCTCGCGAAGACCTATCCGAAGTCGACGATCAGGCTCGTGGTCCTGGCCCGGACGGGGCAGACCGCGCCGGCGATGCAGGCCCGCTTCGCGCGCGAAGTCTTTCCCCTGAACCCGGCGCTGGTGATCTGGCAGACCGGCTCCGCCGACGCGGCCAGCGGCGTGCCGGTCACGGACTTCCAGAACAGCCTCGAGCACGGTATCGCGGAACTTCAGGGTAACGGAAGCGACGTATTGCTGATGGATGGCCAATTCAGCCCGAGGGCATCGCTGATGATCAATACCGACGCGTATCGCGACGCGGTGCGCTGGAACGCGCGCCATTACGAGCTGCCGCTGTTCCGGCGCTACGACACGATGCAGTACTGGTGGAACAACGACGTCTTCGATCTCGAGACGCAGGACAGGACCACGCAGATCGACACCGCCGACCGCATCCACGACTGCGTGGCGGCGCTGTTGATGCGCGCCATCGCGCACGGCGTCGAGGAGGCGCGCTCATGAGGGCACCGGTGATCCTGGCGACGATCGCGACGTGTCTCGGGCTCGCGGCCGGTGGCAACACCTTCGCGGCCGAGCGCGGCGACGTCTGCGCCGCACCGGCCGCGCTGGGCCGGCTCACCGACGAGTTGCCGAAGACCCGGGCGGCCCTGTTCAGCGGCAAGCCGCTGCGGATCGTGGCGCTCGGCTCGTCGTCCACCGGCGGCGCGGGCGCGAGCGGAGCGCGCTTCAACTATCCATCGCGGCTCGCAGTGGACCTCGCGGCCCGCGAACCGAAAGCCACGTTCGAGATCATCAATCGCGGCGTCAACGGCGAGGACGTCTGGGAGAACATGAAGCGACTCGAGCCCGACGTGCTCGCCGCGAAGCCCGATCTCGTGATCTGGCAGTTCGGCACCAACGCCATCCTGCACGACATCGACTACGACGACTTCGACCGGACCGCGCAGGAAGGCATCGATCGCATGCGCGCCGCGGGCATCGAGATCCTCCTGATGGACCTGCAGTATTCGCCGCGGGTCATCGAGGTCCCCGCGCATCTCCGCATGCTCGAACACTTCGACGCGCTCGGCGCACGCAATCACCTTCCGGTGTTTCATCGCTATGCCGTCATGAAGCACTGGGCCGAAGAGATGGGCACCGACTACGTCAGCATGATCTCGTCCGACGGGCTGCACATGAACGACCGCAGTTACGCGTGCCTCGGCGAACGACTCGCGGATGCCATCGTCGGCGACGGGCCGGTCCATCACACGCACGTCTCGGCCGCGAGGACCACGGGCATCGATTCTGCGATCCACTGATCGGCGTTGCGGTTCGGACGTGTGTTCGACGACCGTCGCCGGTAGACTTCCCGGTCTGCCGATGGCGGCCGGGAAACCCACACGATGAAGAAGAACAAGCGCCGGATCACGATCGACGATCTCTGGGCGATGAAGCGTTTCGGCCTGCCGACGGTGTCGCCCGATGGTCGCTGGGCCTGCGCGGCGGTGCAGTCGCATTCGATGGACAGCAATGAAAGCACGTCGCAGCTGTGGCTGTTCGCCACCGATGGCAGCGTGCAGCGACCGCTGACGAGCGGGCAGAAGGACAGCGACCCGCAATGGTCGCCCGACGGACGATGGATCGCGTTCACCGCGCGCCGTCCGAAGACCCCGGGCGGCGCGCTCGAGGAAGAAGCGCAGCTCCACCTGATCGCGATCGCTGGTGGCGAGGCCATGCGCGTCAGCGATCACGCGACCGGCGTCGGCGCGCTGCGCTGGTTCCCGGACAGCGCGCGCATCGCGTTCGTCTCGTGGGTCTGGCCGGAGGAGCGGGGAATCAAGGCGCAGGCGAAACGGATGAAGCGCGAGCACGACGACAAGGTCAAGGCCTACGTCATCGAGCGCAATCACTATCGGCACTGGGACCACTGGATGCTGCGCGGACGCGAGCCGCACATCCACGTCGCGACGTTGCCGCCGGCCGCGCTCGATGCGGGTTTCGTGGGCCTCGCGAAGATCCGCGACGTGTTCGACGGCACGTCGTTCCGCCTGCCACCGCAGGAGCCCGACGCGGGCCTGTTCGACATCAGTCCCGACGGCGACGAGCTCGCGTTCACGCACGACTTCGAGCCCGACCCGCGCGCGCCGTCGTTCACCGACATCGTGCTGATGGACCTGAAGAAAGGCACGTGGACCTGCCCCACGCGTGATTCCGGCCGCGCCGAGGAGATGCCGCGTTACTCGCCCGACGGGCGATGGATCGCCATCGCGTCGTCGGACCTGGCGCGCGCGCACAACGAGCAGGCGAGACTCGCGCTGATCCGCCGCGACGATCGCGCGATCCATCCGCTCACGTTCGGCTGGGATCGGGGCGTCGTCGGACCGGTGTCTTGGATGCCCGACTCGAAGCGCATGTTGCTGCTGGCCGAAGACGAGATCGCGCAGCCGATCTGGTCGGTGGACGTGCCGTCATCGCTCGATGCTTCGATGGCCGCGAGCACGCCGCACGAGATGCTGCGCGGACCGCAACACGGCGGCGTCGCGACCGGCATCGCGATCGGTGGCGATGGTGCGGGCCTGAGCATCGTCTACGCGCGCTCGTCGCAGATCCATCCGCCGACGCTGTACGCCTGTGATCACGCCGGCGCGCGCGAACGTCCGATCGAACACTTCAACGCGCCGATCGTCGACACGCTCGAACTCGCAGACACCCGCTCCGTCACCATCCCCGGCTTCGCGGACGAAGCGGTGCAGATGTGGATCGTCACGCCGCCGGGTTTCGCCGTCGACGACAGTGACGGTCCATCGAAGAAGTCGAAGAAGTCCGCGAAGCAGTGGCCGTTGATGCATTCGATCCACGGCGGCCCGCACACCTGCGCCAACGACGGCTGGCACTGGCGCTGGAACACGCAGTTGTTCGCGGCGCAGGGCTACGTGGTCGCGTCCGTCAACTATCACGGCTCGACCGGCTGGGGGCAGGCGTTCGTGGGCTCGATCAACGGCGACTGGGGCCGCCGCGAGCTGGCGGACATCGAGGCCGGCACCGAATACCTGCTGGCCACCGGGCGCATCGACCCCACGCGCGTGACCGCCACCGGCGGCAGCTATGGCGGCTACATGGTCGCGCTGATGAACGGTCGCGCGGTCCGCGACCGCTACGCCGCGTACGTCTGCCACGCGGGGTGCTACGACTGGGTCTCGATGATGGGCTCGGACGGCTACTTCTGGTTCGGCCACGAGCTCGGCGGCTTCCCGTGGGAAGACGAAGCCCGCGTGCTCGCGCAGTCGCCGCATCACTATGCCGCCGCGTTCGCCACGCCGACGCTCGTCATCCACGGCGAGCTCGACTATCGGGTGCCGTACTACCAGGGCCTGGCCTACTACAACACGCTGCGCGTGCTCGGCGTGCCGTCGCGCCTGCTCTGCTATCCGGACGAGAACCACTGGATCCTGAAGCCGCAGAACTCGCGGCTCTGGTATCGCGAGTTCTTCGACTGGCTCGAACGCCATGCGGGCAAGTCCGGCAAGCCGAAGAAAGCCGCGAAGGCGCTCGCGGCCGGCGACGACGCCTGAACCGGACACGCCGATGCTCGCGGTCGATGGTCTCGCCAAGTCCTACGGGTCCGCGCACGCCGTCGTCGACGTGTCGTTCACGGTCGCACGCGGCGAGGTCGTCGGCCTGCTCGGCCCGAACGGCGCCGGCAAGTCGACCACGGTGGCGATGATCTGCGGACTCGTCGCGCCGGACAGCGGCCGGGTCGCGATCGACGGCGCCGTCATCGCGGCCGACGACAGTCCGGTCAAGCGCCGCATCGGACTCGTGCCGCAGGACATCGCGCTCTTCGAGGATCTCGGCGCCCGCGCCAACCTCGAACTGTTCGGCGCGCTGTACGGCATCGACGGCCCGCTGTTGAAGCGACGCGTCGACGAGGCGCTGCGGCTGGTCGGACTCGTCGACCGCGCGAAGGACAGGCCGAGCGGCTACTCGGGTGGCATGAAGCGGCGCCTCAACATCGCGGCCGCGCTGGTCCACGACCCCGACCTGATCGTGCTCGACGAGCCCACGGTGGGCGTTGATCCGCAGAGTCGCAACGCGATCTTCGACAATCTCGAAGCGCTCGCGGCGCGCGGCAAGGCCATCGTCTA
Organism: Beijerinckiaceae bacterium; assembly: GCA_964657795.1. Classification (GTDB taxonomy): domain Bacteria; phylum Pseudomonadota; class Gammaproteobacteria; order Burkholderiales; family Burkholderiaceae_D; genus CAHJXF01. Next base: position 4,264 of record CAZZWS010000124.1, on the reverse strand, counting down.
CACCACGCATTACATGGAAGAGGCCGAGCGCCTCGCGGACCGCATCGTCATCATCGACCACGGACGTGTCGTCGCGGCCGACACGCCGGCCATGCTCAGGCGCTCCCTCCCCGCCACCGGCGTGATGACGATCGAGATCGGCGGCACGGTCGACCTCGACGCGTTGCAGCGCGAGCCCGGCATCGTGGGCGCCGCGCAGGCCGGCGACGTGCTCACGCTGACGGTCGCCGACCTCGGTGCGACGCTGCCGTCGCTGGCCGCATGGCTCGCGGCGCACGGCCATGCGATCCGCCGCATCGCGAGTTCCGAACCCGATCTCGAAGACGTCTTCCTGTCGCTGACCGGCCGTCAGCTGCGCGACTGAACTCCTGAAACCCGTGCCGATCCACGCCCTGCTCGCGCTGGTCAAGAAGGACCTCGTCCTCTACTTCTCGAACCGTCGCGCGATGCTCGTGACGCTGGCCGCGCCGATCGCCATCGCCGCGTTCTTCGGCTCGATCTTCGGGCCGTCGACCGGCAGCGAGCGATCGCGCATCCCGATCGCGATCATCGACCTCGACCGCAGCGCGACGTCGGCGAAACTCGTGGCCGCCATGACCGGCGACGCGACGTTCGACGTGCAGCCGTTCAACGCGTCGCAGGCGGCGGCCGCGGTCCGGCGCGGCAAGCTGCGTGCGGTGCTGACGCTGCCGGCCGGCTTCGGACACGACGCGCCGCGTGCGCTGTTCGGCGGCCGTGCGAAGCCGGAGATCGAGATCCGGTACGACCCGTCGCAGGCCATCGAGATCCAGGTCGTCGAAGGACTGTTGACGCAACATGTCATGCAGACCGTGATGCAGGCTCTCGTCGCCCGCGGCGGCGCGGGTGACGACATCGCGCGCACGGCGCGAGCCGATGTGGAACGCAGCACCGCGCTCAGCGAACCCGCGCGCCACGACCTGCTCGGTCTGCTCGACTCGGTCGATCGGTTGCGGGGCGACAGAAACACGGACGCCGACGCGGACACCAACGCGGGCGCAACCCGGGACCCGAGCGATCGCACATCGACGAACGCATCCGCTGCAACGCCGGCACCCGCCTTCGCGTTCGAGTTGCCCTATCGCACCCGCGAGGTCGCCGCGCATGCGCAGCAGAACACGCGCTACAACGCGTACTCGCATTCGTTCGCCGGGATGGGCGTGCAGTTCATCCTCTTCATGGGTATCGACTTCGGCATCAAGCTGCTGACGATGCGCCGCATGGGACTCTGGCAGCGACTGCGCGCGGCGCCGTTGTCGCGGGCGTTCCTGCTGACGAGCCAGGTCGTGAGCAGCGGCATCGTCGCGGCGCTGCTGTTCATCGGCATCATGGCGGCCGGCATCGTGTGCTTCGGCGTCCGCATCGACGGCAGCGTCATCGGCTTCGCGGGCCTGATCGTGGCGTTCGCCGTGATGACCGCCGCGTTCGGACTGTTCATCGCGGCGCTCGGCAGGACGCCCGAGGCCACGCGTGGCCTCGCGATCTTCGCGACGCTGTTGATGGTGATGCTGGGCGGCGCCTGGGTGCCGGCTTTCGTCTTCCCGCGCTGGTTGCAGACCGCATCGCTGATCGTGCCGACCCGCTGGGCCATCGACGGCTTCGACGCCGTGACCTGGCGCGGCCTGGGCTTCGAGGCGGCGTGGTTGCCGATCGTCGTGCAACTCGGTTTCGCGCTGGTTTTCGCGGCCATCGCCATCTGGCGTTTCCGCTGGGATGAGTAGTCGTCCTACCCGACCTTTTCGCGCCACGCCTAGCAAGCCGGCGACGGCGCCGGGATAATCCGCCGACTCGCCTGTCATCGTCGTGCGTCCCGCCCGACCTGTTCCCCCATGAAACCATCTCTCGCCACCACTGCCGTGCTCGACGAACGTCGCGTGATCGATCTGCGCCAGCGCCAGCGCACGGACGACCCTTCGCCCGAAAGCATGCGGGTGCTGGTGCGTGCGGCGGTCGATGACGCGGCGGATCGCGCCGCGTTCCGCGCGGGCCTGCTGGCCAAGCCGGCGACGAGTTCGCCCAAATTCTTCTACGACGAGCAGGGATCGGCGCTGTTCACGGCGATCTGTTCTCTCGACGAGTACTACCCGACCCGTACCGAGGCCGGCATCTTCGAGAGTCAGCGCGCAGAGATCGCGCGGCGGCTGCCCCGGCGCGCGCAGTGGATCGATCTCGGTTGCGGCGACGGCATGAAGGCGCGCGGCTGGCTCGAGCCGACCGCGGCCGCGAGGTACGTTGGCGTGGACATCGCGGATGCGTGGCTGCGTTCGGCGCTGGCATCGCTGGCCGCGACGCTGGCGAAGGACGGTGGCGGATCGCAAGCGCGCGGCGGCCGGTCGATCGACGTGCTGGGCGTGGTCGCGGACTTCACGCGGCCGTTCGATCTGCACGACGTGCTGGCCGAGACGCCCGACCTGCCGCCGGTGTTCTTCTATCCCGGCTCGTCGATCGGCAATTTCGTGGCCGACGATGCGCGCGCGTTCCTCGCGTCGGTGCGCGATCACATCGAGCGACATCCCGCACGGGGCGGCAAGCTGATGATCGGCATCGATCTCGTCAAGGACCGCGCGACGCTCGAAGCCGCCTACGACGATGCGCTGGGCGTCACGTCGGCGTTCAACCGCAACGTCCTGCGCGTGGCCAACACGCTGCTCGATGCCGACTTCGATCCGGCCGCGTTCGAGCATCGCGCGGTGTTCGACGAGACGTTCGGACGCATCGAGATGCGGCTGGTCTCGCGCGTCGACCAGACCGTGCGCATCGGCGACACCCGGTGCCGTTTCGCGGCCGGCGAGACGATCGTCACCGAGTACTCGCACAAGTACACGGTCGACGGCTTCACGGCGTTGCTGCAGTCGGCCGGCTTCGCGGTCGGGCTTCGCCTGCACTGCTGGAGCGACCCGCAGGACTGGTTCGGCGTCTTCGTCGCGGAACCCGCATGAGTTCGGTCCCCGCCGATCGCCCGTCGCCGCGTCAGGTCGCGCTGCTCTCCGCGTTGCGTCGCGCGCGTGCCGCGACGGTCGCGATGACCGAGGGCCTGTCGCCCGAGGACTGCCTGATCCAGTCGATGCCGGACGCGAGTCCGGTCAAGTGGCATCTGGCGCACGTGACCTGGTTCTTCGAGACGTTCGTCCTCGAACCGCATGTCGACGGCTTCGTCGCGTTCGATCCCGCGTTCCGCGTCCTCTTCAATTCGTATTACGTCGGCGTCGGCGAGCGTCATCCCCGCGCCGAACGCGGCCTGATCTCGCGCCCGTCGCTGGACGAGGTGTACGCGTATCGCGTGTCGGTCGACGAGCGCGTCACGCGGTTGATGCAGGATCGGCGCCTGCCCGACGACCTGCTCGACCTGATCGAACTCGGACTGCATCACGAGCACCAGCATCAGGAGTTGCTGCTGACGGACCTGAAGCACCACCTGTGGAAGAACCCGCTGCGTCCGGTGTATCGCGCGGCACCGGCGCGACCCACGCATGGGACCGTGAACGAGACGACGTTCATCGACCGTCCCGAGGGCATCGCGCAGATCGGCTCGTCCGACCCGGGCTTCGCATTCGACAACGAGCGGCCGCGACATCGTGTCTGGCTGGGGTCTTTCGGCATCGCGTCGCGTCTCGTGACCTGCGGCGAATACCTGCGCTTCATCGACGCCGGCGGCTACCGCGACCCGGCGTTGTGGTTGGCGGACGGCTGGGACGTGCTGACGCGCGAAGGCTGGCAGGCACCGCTTTACTGGGAGCGGGACGGGCACGACGACTGGCAGCTTTTCACGCTCAACGGCATGAGGGCGATCGACCCGGACGAGCCGCTCGCCCACGTCTCGTACTACGAAGCGGAGGCGTATGCGCGCTGGGCGGGCGCGCGCCTGCCGACCGAGGCCGAGTGGGAGTGCATCGCCGAAGCGACCACCTCGCCGTCTTCATCGTCGGCGCACCTCTTCGATGGCACGCACGTGCATCCGCGTGCTGCCGAGCACATCGGCATCGAGATGCAGGGCGATGTATGGCAATGGACGCAGAGCGCCTATCTGCCGTATCCGGGCTTCAGGACCGCCGATGGCGCGGTCGGTGAATACAACGGCAAGTTCATGATCAACCAGATGGTGTTGCGCGGCGGCTCCTGCGCCACGCCGGTCGGCCATGTCAGGGCGAGCTATCGCAACTTCTTTCCGCCGCACACGCGCTGGCAGTTCGCCGGCATCCGCCTCGCGCGCGATCTCTGACGTTCATCCGATCGCGCTACTCGATCG
>CAZZWS010000123.1:0-12069 GCA_964657795.1 Beijerinckiaceae bacterium | reverse complement strand
CATCTGACGGACGATGAACTGGCAGAGATCCGTGACCGATGCGAGCGGCGGGCCCGCGCTGCGCCCGTGCCCCGGCAGATCGACCGTCAGGACCGCGTAGCCGTGATGCGCGAGGTAGCGCGACTGCAGGACCCAGACCGAATGATCGTTCTGCGCGCCGTGCACGAAGACCACCACCGGCAGCGTCGCGTCGAAGGATTTGCCGCCGGTGTACGCGTAGACCCGGCGGCCGTCGAGGTCGATCAGCATCTCATTTCACGCATCTCATCTGACTTTCGACGCGGCCTTCAATCCGCGTGCGAGATCGGCGATCAGGTCGTCCACGTCCTCGAGCCCGATCGACAGGCGGATCGTCGCGGCGCCGATGCCCGCGGCCGCGAGGTCCTTCTCGGGCACCCGGAAGTGCGTTGTCGATGCCGGATGGATCACCAGCGACTTGGCGTCGCCGACATTGGCGAGATGCGAGAAGAGCGTCAGCGCTTCGACGAATGCGACGCCGTGCGCGCGTTCCCCGACCAGGGTGAAGCTGAATACGGACCCGCAGCCGTGCGGCAGCAGGCGCTGCGCGAGCGCGTGATCGGGATGGTCGGGCAGGTCGGGATAGCCGACCGACGCGACCAGCGGATGATCGACGAGAAATGCCACCACCGCGCGTGCGTTCTCGACGTGGCGCGCCATCCGCAGCGGCAGCGTCTCGATGCCCTGGAGCAACTGGAACGCGACCTGCGGGCTCATGCACGCGCCGAAGTCGCGCAGACCCTCGCGACGGGCGCGCAACGCGAACGCGGCCACGGTCGACTCCTCGCTGAAGACCATGTCGTGGAAGCCCGCGTAAGGCTTCACGAGTTCGGTGAAGTGACCGTTGATCGCATGCGCCGATTCCCAGTCGAACCGGCCGCTGTCGACGAGCAGCCCACCGATGGCCACGCCGTGCCCGCCGATGAACTTGGTCGCCGAATGGAACAGCAGGTCGGCGCCGTGCTCGAACGGCTTCATCAGCCACGGCGTGGTGAACGTCGAGTCGACGATCAGCGGCAGGCCGCGCTCGTGCGCGATGGCCGAGACGACCGGGATGTCGAGCACGTCGAGGCCCGGGTTGCCGAGCGTCTCGCCGAAGAGGAACTTCGTGTTCGGCCTAATCGCGTCGCGCCACTGGTCGGCATCGCGCGGGTCGACGAAGGTGGTCTCGATGCCGAAGCGCGGCAAGGTGTAGCCGAGCAGGTTGTGCGAGCCGCCGTACAGCGTGCGACTCGCGACGATGTCGTCGGGCGTCGTGGCCGGCAGGTCGGGCGCCGGCGATCGTGCACGCCGCCAGATGCATCGCGGCCTGGCCGCTCGCGGTGGCCAGTCCGGCGACGCCGCCCTCGAGCGCCGCGATGCGCTCTTCGAGCACGGCCACCGTCGGGTTCGAGATGCGCGAGTACACGTGACCCGCGCGTTCCATGTTGAACAGCGACGCGGCGTGGTCGCTGTCGCGGAACACGAACGACGTGCTCGCGTAGATCGGCGTCGCGCGCGCGCCGGTGGTCGGGTCCGGCGTCGCGCCCGCGTGCAGCGCGAGCGTGTCGAAGCCGGGATCGTGCGGACCGGGCGTGCGCGGCGGGCGGGGTGGAGAGGTGGACATGCGGCTATGCGATCGGCGAGTCGGGCGCGCGCATGGTACCCGCCCCGATCTGTCGTGCCGACGAAGGCCGGGACCCGATTCGATCGCGAGCCTCTTCGTCGATGCGTCGTTCGCGCGCGAGCCGCACCGGTGCCGTCGTCCGGTTCATGCACGGCGTGGCCGCGTTCCCGCCGGCGCGGGAACGACGAACGAGGTGCTAGCATCGTTCGTCCAGTCCCATCCGACCGCTTTCCCATGCGCGATCTCAGTCATCTTCGTTCTGAGCTCTATCCGCCGCGCGACGTGCGCGGCTCGGGGATGTTGCCGCTCGACGATCTCCACACCATGTACTGGGAAGAGAGCGGGACGCCGTCGGGCGTGCCGGTGCTCTTCCTGCATGGCGGCCCGGGCGGCGGCGCCAGTCCGCGGGCGCGACAGTTCTTCGACCCCTGGCACTACCGCACCGTCATCTTCGACCAGCGCGGCGCGGGGCGCTCCACCCCGCTCGGCGAGACGCGCCGGAACACGACGCCGCTGCTGATCGAGGACATCGAGCGGCTGCGCGCGAAGCTCGGCATCGAGCGCTGGCTGGTCTTCGGTGGCTCGTGGGGTTCGACGCTCGCGCTGGCTTACGGCATCGCGCATCCCGAGCGTTGCCTCGGCTTCGTGCTGCGCGGCATCTTCCTCGGCGCGCCCGACGAGATCGACTGGTTCATCTCGGGCGTCCGGCACGTGTTTCCCGAAGCCCGGCGTGCGCTGCTCGCCCACGTGCCCGCCGACCATCACCACGCCGTCGTCGACTGGTTCCATCGCGCACTCGCCGATCCCGATCCCGCCGTGCACATGCCGCTGGCGCGCGCCTGGAGCAGTTTCGAGGCGTCCTGCTCGACGTTGCTGCCGGACGCGTCGCTGATGGCGCACTCCGAAGAGGACACGGTGGCGATCGGCATCGCGCGGATGGAGACGCATTACTTCGTCAACGACCTGTTCATCGAATCCGGTGCGTTGCTCGCCGGCGTGCCCAAGCTGCGGCATCTGCCGTGCAGCATCGTGCAGGGCCGCTACGACATGGTCTGTCCGATCTCGACGGCCGACACGCTTGCCCGCGCGTGGCCCGAAGCCCACTACACGATCGTGCCGGACGCCGGCCATTCGGCCTGGGAGCCGGGCACCGCGGCTGCGCTCGTGCGCGCCTGCGAGCGGATGAAGGCGCTCGTGCGCGGTTAGCTGCCCGGGTGGAATCCCGGCTTGAACGCGGGCCGCGATGCGCGTACCGTGCCACTGGTCGGAGCCGCAGACCAGCCGTCGATCGGGACTGCCGATGAAAACGGTCGGCGCGAAGACGAACCGACCACGGCGAACGAGGAGACCAGCATGATCGTCAGCGAAATCCTGAAGCTCAAGGGCGGCACGCTCTTCACGGCCACGCCGGAGACGTCGCTCGGCCACGCCATCGACGTGATGGCCGAGAAGGACATCGGGTCTCTGGTCGTCATGTCCGGCGGGGCGCTGGTCGGCATGCTGACCTTCCGCGAGCTGATCCTCACGCTGCACAAGCGCGGCGGCACCGTCGGAGACGCGCTGATCGGCTCGGTCATGGACCAGGAGCCGCTCACCTGCACGCCGATGACGGACGTCAACGAGGTGCGGCGCATGATGCTCGAACATCACGTGCGCTATCTGCCGGTGCTCGACGGCTCCACGCTGCTCGGCGTGATCTCGTTCTTCGACGTGGCCAAGGCCGTGCTCGAAGCGCAGAACTTCGAGAACCAGATGCTCAAGGCCTACATCCGCGACTGGCCCGTCGAGGCGACGGAAGCGGATTGAACCCGGCCGTGGTGCCCAGCGTGTTCCGTCCGCGGTCGGGCCGCCCGCCATGAAGATCGCCATCGTCGGTGCCGGCATCGCGGGGCTCGCCTGCGCACGCCGTCTGACCGCAGCCGGGCATGTCGTCACGGTGTTCGAGCGCAGCGACGTCGCGGGCGGACGTGTCGCGACGATGCGTTCCGAGATCGGTGGCTTCGACACCGGCGCGCAGTACCTCACCGCGCGCCATCCGGATTTCGTCGCGCAGGTCGATCTGTGGCTGCGTGCCGGCCTCGTCGAGCCGTGGCCGGCCGACGTCGCCAGCATCGAAGCGAAAGTCGGACATCCCGCCTCGCATGCGCCGGCGAGCGGACGGACGGAACGCTGGGTCGGCGTGCCGGGCATGGCGACCATCGCGCTTGCCGAAGCGGAGGGACTGGACATCCGTTACGGCGCCGCGGTGACGTCGGTCCTGCGCGACGGGGCCGGCGCATGGTCGCTGACCTGCGCGGCGGAAGGCGAGGGCGACGAGACCGTGGCCGAAGGACCGTACGACACCGTCGTCGTCGCCGTGCCGGCGCCGGCCGCGATGCCGCTGCTGCCCTCGGCGCTCGCCGCGCAGGCGGCACACGCGCGCATCGAGCCCTGCTGGGCCGTGATGGCGGGCTACATCGAGCCGATCGGAATGCAGCTGACCGCGGAGTTGACCGCGGACCCGAACGCGGACCGTGCGCAAGGGCTCGCCGATCCCGGCGACGCGGCCTTCGTCAACGGGGGCCGTCTCGCGTGGATCGCGCGCGAGGCCAGTAAGCCCGGCCGGCGCGCCGGCGAACGCTGGACGCTGCATGCGCAGTCCGGCTGGAGCGTCGAACACTTCGACGACGATCCCGAAGACATCAAGGCCAAGCTGCTTCGGGCGTTCCACGACGCGACCGGCACCGCCGAACAGCCGGTCTACGTGCATGCCCGACGCTGGAGCCACGCGCTGGTCCGCACGTCGCTGGAGCGCGATCATCTCTGGGATGTCGCCGAGCGCATCGGCGCGTGCGGCGACTGGTGCCGCGGCCATCGCGTCGAGGACGCATGGCTGAGCGGGGCGACGCTCGCGGCCGCGATCTGCGCGGGCAGGTGATCGCAACGAACGCTTGCTCCCGTTTCAGGACGCACCGAACCAGCGACCGAGCGCTTCCTCCAGGCCATCCGTCTCGTGATCGTCGCTCGCCCAGGCGATGCAGGCGTCGGGACGGATCAGCATCGACGGCCCCCGATCGACGGCGACGCAACGGATCCTCGTCGTGACGGCCGCGACGAGCCCTGAAGCCTTGTTCCCGCCGGATGCGTCGAGCAGGACGCCCATCCCGTTCTCCATGAGCGCGTAGAGCGAGACGTCGCGCTCGCCATCGACGGCGCCGATCATCCTGTCGCCGATGAGCCTGCCGACGTCGTCCCGTTCCGACCCGACTTCGTAACGCAGCGAGAGGCCGTTCGTCATCTCGCCGAGGAACCGGTTGACGTCGTCGAAGCGCATGAGATTCGCGATGATCTCCCGCAGCGCGCCCGCCTGCGGGTCGGGTCGCATGATGGCGGTCTGCGCGAGCGTGTTCGCGAGAACCGCTTCGGCGATCGGCCGGCGTTCCGTCGTGTACGTGTCGAGCAGACTCTCGGGCATCTCGCCGCGCACCACGGCCGCGAGTTTCCAGCCGAGGTTCTGTGCGTCCACCAGCCCGAGACTCATGCCCTGACCGCCGAACGGTGAATGAATGTGCGCCGCATCGCCGGCGAGCAGCACGCGGCCGAGGCGATAGGCGTCGACGAGCCGCGTGTTGTCCGTCCATCGGCTGCCACTTTCGAGCGTGGCGACGCGGACGTCCTGACCGCTGATGCGGCGCACGACCGCTTCGATCTCTTCGCGCGTGACCGGCGCCTGGCGGTCCGCAGGCGGACCGCTGAAGTCCAGCATGATCAGGCGTTCGGGGAACGCTCCGTACGAGAACACGCCGCCCGCCGTGCGATTCCAGCCCATGGGCAGCAGGCGTTCGGGATGGTCGATGCCGACGACGGCCGTGTACATCGTCAACGTCGGGTCCGTGCCGGGAAAGGCGAAGCCGGCCATCTTGCGGACGGGGCTGCGCCCGCCGTCGCAACCGACGAGCCACGAGCAGCGGACGCGATGTCGGCCCTCCGAGGACGACCACTCGACATCGACACCGTCCGCCTGCTGGACGACATTCGTGACATCGCACGCGCGACGAAGCTCGATGCCGAGGGAGTGTGCGTGGTCGGCCAGCATGCGTTCGACGGCATGCTGGTCCACGAAGCGTGCACGTCGTTCCGGCTCTTTCTGCACGTCGCTCCGGATCAGCTTGAGGCCACCGAAGTGACCGCCGAGCCTGGACCCCGGGCCTGGCCCATCCCGCTCGTTCGGCTCGGCGAACCGCTTCATCGTCGCGATGCTGCACGCCTCCGCGGCGCCGATCGCCTCGGCCATGCCACGACGCTGCAGCGCTTCGCATCCGAGCGGTCCGATCCCCAGCGCCTTGCTGGCGGTGTTCGCGGCGGCGAGACGTTCCAGAACCAGGACGTGCGCACCTCCCAGAGTGAGCTCGATGGCGGTCAGGAGTCCGACGGGTCCCGCTCCAACGACAACGACATCGGCGATCACATCAACCCGCTCTTCCATGTATTCAGCTTTAATATGTACTTAGTACATAAAATGTACTCGATACAATGTCGCCATGTCAATGCCGTCCGACCGTCGATCCCGCAAGCGCATGGCCACGCGCCAGGCCATCTCGGATGCCGCCACGCGGTTGTTCATCGAACGCGGTTTCGATCAGGTGACCGTGGACGAGATCGCAGCGGCCGCCGATGTCGGGCGGATGACCGTGTTCAATCATTTCCCGCGCAAGGAGGACCTCTTCTTCGACCTCGACGAGGAGGGGCGCGACGTCCTGCGCGACGCGCTCCGGGAGCGTGACCCCGACGTCGCGCCGATCGAAGCGCTTCGTCTGCGCGCGCATCGGCTCGTCGCGGAACGGAGCTATTTCGTGGAGTTCTCCGACGCGAGCCGGGGCTTCGTCGAGACGATCGAGCGCAGCGAGGCCCTGAAAGCCCGGGCGAGGGCGATCCGTGACGAACTCGCGCAGGTCGTCGCCGAGGCGCTCGCCGAATGCGCGGGTCGCGAGGCGACCGACCCGGCCGCCCAGGTCGCGGCCGGTCTGTTGCTGGCGACGTGGACCGTGGCGTTCATCCAGGGGCACCGGACCTTTCGACAGGGAGGAGACACGGAGAACGCGAAGGCCGCGTTTCTCGCGATCGTCGATCAGGTCACCATCGGCGTCAAAGTCGCGATGGCGGGCACGCCCTACGCCTGAGCGGACCCGACGACCGCCACCGCGACCGCCCGGTCGCGCACGCGTCGATCGGGTCTTGACATACGTATCGATATAACCAATTATGTCGATGCGTAATCCGCCACGGCCCGCCCGACATGCACAGGAACTATTCCCGCAACATCCCGCACGCCTGGCGCGACGTCGCCAAGATCTTCGTCGCGATGGGCGACGCCCATCGTCAGCGCATGTTGCTGATGTTCGAGAAGGGAGAACGACTCAATGTCGGCCAGATCGCCGACGTGTCGACGCTCTCGCGTTCGGCGGTGTCGCATCATCTGAAGATCATGCGCGAAGCCGGAGTGCTCGGAAGCGAGAAGATCGGCAAGGAAGTCTGGTTCTGGGTGGAGCGGGATGCCTTGCTCGGTGCTCTCGCGGGCGTCGCGGAATACCTGAAGACCCATGCGTGAAACGTTCGCCTTTTTATCCAACATAACCAAATAACCAAACATATCGACATCAGGAGAAGCTCATGTGGTTCGTTGCCGCAGTGGTCATCGGGCTCTGCTATCTGCTCGAATTCGTCCGTCCCGTCGTCGCCAGACCGTCCATCGTGTCGTGGGTCTGGCGCGTCTGGGGGCTCAACGTCCTGCAGGTCGCGGCGCTGGTCCTGGGAGTCGTCGCGTGGCGCTCGATGATCGATGACCGGTCGTTGCTGCGACTGTCGACGCATCTGTCATCCGTCGGTGCGGGCGTCCTGGGCTACGTCGTCTACACCTTCGTCTTCTATTGGTGGCATCGTGCGCGTCACGCATCGGACGGACTCTGGCGCGTCCTGCATCAGATCCATCATTCGCCGCGTCGGCTGGAGCTGGTGACCGCCTTTTACAAGCATCCTCTGGAGACCGTGGCCAACGTGCTGCTGGGCGGCGTGCTCATGTTCTGGCTTCTCGGTCTCGATGCCGGAGCGGCCGCCGTGTGCACGCTGCTGGCGGGGGCGGCAGACGTCGTCTATCACGCGAATGTGCGGACGCCGCGCTGGGTCGGCTGGTTCGTGCAGCGCCCCGAGATGCATCGACTGCATCACGAGGTCGACCAGCATCGCGGCAACTATGGCGACCTGCCGGTCTGGGACGCGCTCTTCGGGACGCTGCGGCTGCCGTCGGAAGAGCCGGTCGCTTGTGGATTCACCGCGGGCCGGGAAGAGCGGCTGCTGGCGATGCTCGCGGGCGTCGATGTCCACGATGGGCTCGCAGAAGATGTTTCGTCGTAGAACGACTTGCCGATCAGCGCCCGGCCGAAATGCGATCCTCCGCACTCGCCGCCGCCTCACGCGCTTGACCTCGAAAGAACCTCGATGAGCCATACCAGCCAATTCGGACTTCTCGGACAGCGTCGCTTCTCCCCGTTCTTCTGGACGCAGTTCTGCGGCGCCGCCAACGACAACATCTTCAAGGTGGCGTTCACCGCGCTCGTGACCTTTCAGACGGCGCTGTTCCCGGGCGTGAACGGCAAGACCGCCGCCTTCGTCATCTCGGCCATCTTCACCCTGCCGTTCGTGCTGTTCTCGGCGACGTCGGGTCAGCTCTCCGACAAGTTCGACAAGGCTCGTGTCATGCGCCTCGTCAAGTCGCTGGAGATCGCGATCATGGTGATCGGCGGCGCCGGGTTCCTGATGCACGACATCCGCCTGCTGTACGCCGGTACGTTCCTGATGGGCGTCCATTCGACGCTGTTCGGGCCCGTCAAGTACGCCTATCTGCCGCAGCACCTCAGCGAACGCGAGCTGGTCGGCGGCAACGGGATGATCGAGATGGGGACGTTCGTCGCGATCCTCGTCGGGACCATCGTCGGCGGCGAACTCGCGGACCTCGGCACGTCCGGGCCCGTCGCGGTGGCGGCCGTCTGCCTCGGCGTCGCGGTGGTCGGACGCATCGTCGTCGGCTTCGTCCCGGCGTCACCATCGGACCAGCCCGACCTGAAGATCAACTGGAATCCGTTCACCGAGACCTGGCGCAACCTCCGGCTCGCGCGCGAGAACCGCGCGGTGTTCCTGTCGCTGCTCGGCATCTCGTGGCTGTGGTTCTTCGGCGCCACGTTCCTGACGTCCTTCTTCAACTTCGCGAAGGATGTGCTCGGCGGCGACCCGCAGGTCGTCACGCTGCTGCTCGCGATCTTCTCGATCGGCATCGGCTTCGGATCGTTGCTGTGCGAGCGGCTGTCGCGCGGGCGTGTGGAAATCGGCCTCGTGCCGGCCGGGTCGATCGGCATGACGGTGTTCGCGGTCGATCTGTACTTCGCGTCGCACGCGCTTCAACCCGGCTCGTCCCTGGTCGGCGTCGCTGCCTTCCTCACCGAGCCGGGCCAGCGTTTCGCGCACTGGCACGTGATGGCCGACCTGTTCCTGCTCGCGATGTTCGGCGGCCTCTACAGCGTGCCGCTGTACGCGATGATCCAGAGCCGCTCGCAGCCGTCGCACCGCGCCCGCATCATCGCGGCCAACAACATCCTCAACTCGTTGTTCATGATCGTGTCGTCTATCATGGCGATCGGTCTTTTCGCGCTCGGATGCACGATCCCGCAGCTGTTCCTCGTCGTCGGCATCCTCAACGCGGTGGTCGCGATCTACATCTACTCGCTGGTGCCCGAGTTCCTGATCCGCTTTCTCGCGTGGGTGTTGATCTCGACGTTCTATCGCATCCGCACGACCGGCAGCGAGCACGTGCCGGCCGACGGCGCGGCGCTGCTGGTGTGCAACCACGTCAGCTTCGTCGACGCGATCGTCATCCTCGGCGAGCTGCCGCGACCGGTGCGCTTCGTGATGGACCTCGCGATGTTCCGCGCGCCGATCCTCGGCTTCCTGTTCAGGTCGATCGGCGCGATCGGCATCGTGTCGGCGAAGGAGGATCAGCGGACGTTCGACAAGGCCAACGCTTTGATCGACGAGGCGCTGGAGCAAGGCGAACTGGTCTGCATCTTCCCGGAAGGTCGCATCACCGACACCGGCGAGATGTACCCGTTCAAGCAGGGCGCCGTGCGGATCGCGCAACGCAACGACGTGCCGGTGGTTCCGATGGCGTTGCGCGGGCTGTGGGGGAGCTGGACTTCGCGGAAGTCAGGCCATGCGTTCGCGGCGTTGCCACGGCCGTTGAAGCAGGGGCTGTCGAGCGAACTCGAACTGGCGGTCGGTGCGGCGTTGGCGCCGGACGCTGTGACGCTCGAAGGCATCCAGGCCGATGTCGGCCGCCTGCGCGGCGCGTGGAAGTGACGTGCGGACCGCATCGATCGCGTCGGCGATAATCCGGTCTCTTCTCCTGGCCGCCGCTGCGGCGTCCCCATGTCCGGCTCCACGTTAGGCACTCTCTTTCGCGTCACCAACTTCGGCGAGTCGCACGGCCCGGCGATCGGATGCGTCGTCGACGGCTGTCCGCCGGGACTGGCTTTGTCGGTCGACGACCTGCAGCACGACCTCGATCGTCGCAAGCCCGGCACCTCGCGCCACGTCACGCAGCGCCGGGAGAGCGACACGGTCGAGATCCTGTCGGGCGTGTTCGAGGGGCGCACGACCGGCACCCCGATCGCGCTGCTGATCCGCAACGAGGACCAGCGCAGCAGCGACTACGCGGAGATCGCGCGCAGCTTTCGGCCGGGGCATGCCGACTTCACGTACTGGCACAAGTACGGCGTCCGCGACCCGCGCGGCGGCGGGCGCTCGTCGGCGCGTCTCACGGCGCCGATGGTCGCGGCCGGCGGCATCGCCAAGAAGTGGCTCGCCGAGCACCACGGCACGCGCGTGCGCGCACGGATGAGCGCGTTGGGCGAGATCGTCGTGCCGCTGACGTCGTGGGACGAGGTCGAACGCAACGCGTTCTTCGCGGCCGACGCGGCCATCGTCCCGCTGCTGGAAGAAGCGATGGACGCCTTGCGACGCGCCGGCGATTCGGTCGGCGCGCGCATCGATCTCGAGGCGACGAACGTGCCGGTCGGCCTCGGCAGTCCGCTGTACGACAAGCTCGACGCCGATATCGCGTACGCGATGATGGGCATCAACGCGGTGAAGGGCGTCGAGATCGGCGCGGGCTTCGCATGCATCGCGCAGAAGGGCAGCGAGCACGGCGACGAGATCACGCCCGACGGCTTCGTCGGCAACCACGCGGGCGGCGTGCTCGGCGGCATCTCGACCGGCCAGCCGATCACGGTGTCGATCGCGATCAAGCCGACGTCGTCGATCCGCGTGCCGCGACGCTCGGTCGACATCGCCGGGAACGCGGTGACGGTCGAGACGCACGGCCGTCACGATCCGTGCGTCGGCATCCGCGCCACGCCGATCGCCGAGGCGATGCTCGCGCTGGTGCTGATGGACCACGCGTTGATGCATCGGGCGCAGTGCGGCGACGTCGCTGTTCAGCGGGCGCTGGCGACGGCATCGGGCCTATCGAAGTGACCGCGGCACCGTGACGCCGTCGTTGTGTGCCGCTCCCATCGGCGTCTTCGATTCCGGCGTCGGCGGCCTGTCCGTGCTGCGTGCGATCCGCCGGGCGCTGCCGTTCGAGCCGCTGATCTACGTCGCCGACTCGGCGCATGCGCCCTACGGCGATCGCGATGCGGCGTTCGTCCTCGCGCGCTCGTCGCTGATCGTCGAGCGACTGGTCGCCGCGGGCGTGCGGGCGATCGTCGTGGCGTGCAACACCGCGTCGGTCGTCGCCGTCGAAGCGCTGCGTACGCGTCACACCGTGCCGATCATCGCGATGGAACCGGCGATCAAGCCGGCGGTGTCGCGCAGCCGCTCGGGCGTGATCGGCGTGCTCGCCACGCGGCGCACGATCGAGAGTCCCGCGGTACGCCGCCTCTGCACGCTGCATGCCGGCGGAGTCCGCATCCTGCTGCAGCCCTGTCCGGGCCTCGTCGAGCGGATCGAAGCCGGTGACGTGGACGGCCCGGCCGTGCGTCGACTGCTGGCCGTCCATCTCGCCCCGCTGCTCGAGGCCGGCGCCGACGTGCTGGTGCTCGGATGCACGCACTACCCGTTCCTCGCGTCGCTGCTGCGGGAGATGCTGCCCGCGCACGTCGAGTTGATCGACCCCGCCGCGGCGGTGGCGGCCCAGTTGTGTCGACGGATCGGGGCGGCGCGCAGCGAGCCGTCGGCGAGTCCGCAGACCACGTTCCTGTCGACGATCGACAGGCCGGCGCATCGCGGCGTCATGGCGACGTTGTGGGGCGAGCCGATCGCGGTCGAGGGCTGGGACATCGAATGGACTTCATCGGCCGGCGCGTGATCGGTCACCCGGCCGCGTAGGGTCAGCGCGTCCGCGAGCGCGTCGGCGAGCG
>CAZZWS010000122.1:0-12105 GCA_964657795.1 Beijerinckiaceae bacterium | reverse complement strand
GGAACCCGTGACCCGGCATCCGAGACCTTCGGCGCACGACATTCCTATAAGGGTTGAACCACTTGAAGCGCATCCATATGCCGCGGGTCGACGAGCGCTATTGGCTCGCCATCACCCTGGCCAGCATCTTCGGCACCAATCTCGGTGATTTCTATGCGCACGAGAGTGGCCTTGGCATCGTGGTCGGCGTTGCGCTTCTGGCTGCAATCGCGGCGATCGTCTTCGCGATCGAGCGCCGTGATGGCCGGCCTCGAGAGGTCTATTACTGGTTGGTGATCATCGTCATCAGGACAGGCGCGACCAACGTGGCCGACTACCTTTCACACGGTGGGCGGATTCCGGCGGTTGCGCTCGCGTTGGCACTCACCGGCACGCTGATCCTTTTGGCCTGGTGGTCGACTCGTGTCCGGAGTGCCTCTGGTCCGTCGAGTGCAGCCGGCTTACCGGACACGGGTGTGACCTATTGGCTTGCCATGCTCACCGCGGGCGTCTTCGGTACCGTGGTAGGTGACGACTGCTCACATCTTTTTGGGCAGGGCATCGCGAGCATTGGTCTCGCTTGCGTATTGGCGATCGTGCTTCTGGTCTGGAAGTTGAACGCAGTCACCTCCTTGGCTTTCTACTGGCTAATCGTCGCCATCGCGCGGACCACCGGCACGGCAGTCGGTGACTGGCTTGCGGAGAACAAGTTCATCGGGCTCGGGCTACCCCTATCGACGCTGGTGACCGGACTCGCGTTCATCGCAGTGATCGCGTTGTGGCCCCGCCGGGCGAGTGCCATGTCGGCATGAGACGCCTAAGGTTCTTAACCAACCCGTGTGGCATGCGAGTGATCGCAGTTTTTTGGTTCTTCGCCGATCTGCTGCATCGAGTTGCGTTCGAGCCGCGTCAAGCACGGATCTGATGCCAACCGTTCGCGATACCGGATTCGTATTCGTCACGCATGCGCCTCGTCGCCCGACACTCGCAGGAACGGCCTGATGCGGCAATTACCCGAACGCCAGGAGACGCCGGCGACGTCCGCCTTCGTGCGGCACGCATGCGGAGCGCATCTTTCCAGCTTTCGCTTGCGCTTATTTCCAAGCCCCGTACAATCGCGCCGTTTTCATGTCGAGCGAGGTCCTTCGTGGACTGTTCCCCTAGTCGATTATCTTGCGAGGTCGCCCTGACCTCGGACACCGCCGACTAGCGCGCTCACGCGTCCCGGCTGTGCCCGGCAGACGCGTCCGGATCGGCTTGCCGATCCTTCTCGCAGAAATCGATGTCGACGGTCGCGCGCGTGTGCGCGGCCTTCGATCCCCGCTGCTGCGCCGTCTCGCTTCTGTCGCATGACAGTCACGTGACGCGGTGCTGCAACGTAGAACTGGCACCGTGCTGACGGGGCCTCGCCCGTTTGCTGCGGTCGCTGCCGGCGCGGGTCTCGACGCGCGGCGATCCCCCGCTCGCTCGTTCGTCCATCGGCAGTGTCTGCGTACTCGGCCTGCAGCGTCACCCGGGAGTCATCATGGCCACGGCCCTCTTCACCAATCTGTATGCGCGCTTCGTGCAGGAGCACGGGATGGCGCGCCACTTCCGCAGCCTCGCGATCTGGGACGCGTTTCGTCGGGATGCGCAGCCACGCGACATGTCGTCCGCCTTGTCGCAGCGGCTCGTCAAGGCAGCGACGATGGAGCCGGTCGCGCTGCTGAAGTCGCTCGGTAGTCACGTCGACGGCCTCAGCACCGAACGCGCCGAAGCGATCCGTGACGACGTCGGCCCGAACGAGGTCGTGCACGACCGGCCGATGCCCTGGTGGGAACACCTGTGGCACTGCTATCGCAATCCCTTCAATCTGCTGCTGACGTTGCTGGCCGCGGTGTCGTATGCCACCGACGATCTCCGCGCGACGATCGTCATCGGGTCGATGGTGGTGCTGTCGACCGTGTTGCGCTTCGTGCAGGAAAGCCGCTCCAACAAGGCAGCCGATCGGTTGAAGGCGATGGTCAGCAACAAGGCCACCGTCCTGCGGCGCGCGCTGGCTTCCGAGGCGGCCGACGAGGCCGAACAATTTTTCGCGATCCAGCTCCATCCGAAGGCGGCGCATCGCGAAGAGGTGCCGATGAAGGACCTCGTGCCGGGCGACGTGATCGTGCTGTCGGCGGG
The DNA here is from genome assembly GCA_964657795.1 of Beijerinckiaceae bacterium. Lineage (GTDB taxonomy): Bacteria > Pseudomonadota > Gammaproteobacteria > Burkholderiales > Burkholderiaceae_D > CAHJXF01. The sequence continues at coordinate 9,963 of CAZZWS010000122.1, read as the reverse complement.
CGACATGATCCCGGCCGACGCGCGGGTGCTCACCGCGAAGGACCTCTTCATCAGCCAGGCCGCGATGACCGGCGAGTCGCTGCCGGTCGAGAAGTTCGTCGAGGCGCGGACCATCGACGGCGATGCGCTCGAACTCGAGAACCTCCTGTTCATGGGTACCAATGTCGTCAGCGGCGCGGGCACGGCCGTCGTGCTCGAGACCGGCGGCAACACGTACTTCGGTGCGCTCGCCCGACGCGTGACCGCGACCGACCGTGCGCCGACGGCTTTCCAGACCGGCATCAACCGCGTGAGCTGGCTGCTGATCCGCTTCATGCTGGTGATGGCGCCGCTGGTGCTGCTGATCAACGGCTTCACGAAGGGCGACTGGGTCGAGGCGTTCCTGTTCGCGTTGTCGGTCGCGGTGGGCCTCACGCCCGAGATGCTGCCGATGATCGTCACGTCGACGCTCGCGAAGGGCGCCGTCGTGCTGTCCAGGAAGCGCGTGATCGTGAAGCGGCTCGACGCGATCCAGAACTTCGGCGCGATGAACGTGCTGTGCACCGATAAGACCGGCACGCTGACGCAGGACCGCATCTTCCTCGAACGCCACATCGACGTCGCCGGCGAGGAGTCGCAGGAAGTGCTGAAGATGGCCTACCTCAACAGCCACTACCAGACCGGCCTCAAGAACCTGCTCGACGTCGCGGTGCTGCAGCACGCAGAGCTGACCATCGAGATGGCCATCACGACGGCCTATCGCAAGGTCGACGAGATCCCGTTCGACTTTCAGCGACGTCGCATGTCGGTGGTGGTGTCGGAGCGCGAGGATCATCACGAGCTGATCTGCAAAGGCGCGCTCGAAGAGATCCTGTCGGTTTGCACGAACGTCCGCGAGGCCGGCGGCGGCGACGTGCCGCTGAGCGACGAGAGGCTCGAGGAAATTCGGAGCGCGACGGCCGAGCTCAACGAGCAGGGCCTGCGTGTCGTGGCCGTGGCGATGAAAGAGGTGCCGCCGACGCGCGAGCACTACGGCGTGGCCGACGAGTCGGCGCTGACGCTGATCGGATACGTCGCGTTCCTCGACCCGCCGAAGGAATCGACGAAGCCGGCACTCGCGGCGCTGAAGCTGGCAGGCATCGAGGTCAAGATCCTCACCGGTGACAACGAGCGCGTGACCGCGAAGGTGTGTCGCGAGGTGGGCCTCGAACAGCGCGGCGTGATACTGGGGTCGGCCGTCGAGGCGATGAGCGACGCCGAACTGACCGTCGCCGTGTCGACCAACAACGTGTTCGCGAAGTTGAGTCCGGCTCAGAAAGAACGCATCGTGGCCGTGCTCAAGTCGGCCGGCAACGTCGTGGGCTTCATGGGCGACGGCATCAACGACGCGCCGGCGCTGCGGGCCGCGGACATCGGCATCTCGGTGGATTCGGCGGTCGACATCGCGAAGGAAGCGGCCGACATCATCCTGCTCGAGAAGAGTCTGATGGTGCTCGAGGAGGGCGTGATCGAAGGGCGGCGGACGTTCGCCAACATGCTCAAGTACATCAAGATGACGGCCAGCTCCAACTTCGGCAACGTGTTCTCGGTGCTGATCGCGAGCGCGTTCCTGCCGTTCCTGCCGATGTTGCCGCTGCAACTGCTGGTGCAGAACCTGCTCTACGACATCTCGCAGATCGCCATCCCTTTCGACAATGTCGACCCGGAGATGCTGGTCAAGCCGCAGCGCTGGAATCCCGACGACCTGAGCCGCTTCATGATCTGGTTCGGGCCGTTGAGCTCGCTGTTCGACATCGTGACGTTCGTGCTGCTGTGGTACGTCTTCAAGGCCAACTCGCCCGAGCACCAGACGTTCTTCCAGTCGGGCTGGTTCGTCGAAGGTCTCTTGTCGCAGACGCTGATCGTGCACATGATCCGGACGCGCAAGCTGCCGTTCGTGCAGAGCCGCGCCGCGTGGCCGCTGTTGGTGATGACCGGCCTCGTGATGGCGACGGGCGTGTTCTTCGCGATGGGCCCGGTGGCCCACTACTTCAGGATGGAGCCGTTGCCGCCGCTGTTCTTCGTGCTGCTGGTGGGCATCCTGGTGGCGTACGTCGGGCTGACGCAGATGATGAAGACGGTGTACGCGCGGCGTTACGGATGGCAGTAGGGAAGACGGGTACTGCGGATCGATGCGGTCAAGGCCGCATCGACTGACAGTTCCAGCACTGCGCGAACTGGCCTTCGACGAGCTCGCCGCATCCGAAGCAGCACCACGCAGGCGACGTCGTGGGCTTCCGCAACTCGTCGAGCAATGCGCGCGCGCGCGCTTCGTCGCGAGCGTCGAGCAGCCAGATCTGCGGAGCGACCTGATCGGCCGGCAGCTCGCCGACGGCCGCGCCGATGTAGCGATTGCGGACCTCGCAGCGGATGCCCGCGCCGCTGAGCATGTGCTGCCACAGCGTCGCGATCATCAGGTTGTCGGCACGGACCAGCAGCGTCATCGTTCGGTGGTCATCGTTCGGCTGTCATCGAGGGTCAGTCATCGTCCACCCGTCATCGTTCGCGAAAGGTCGCGCTCTCGCGGGTCAGCTTGGCGAAGAGCTCGTAGCGTCGTGGCGTGACGGCGCCGCTGTCGCGCGCCCCGAGCACCGCGCACCCGGGTTCGTGCAGATGCATGCAGTTGGCGAAGCGGCAGTGACCGAGGAAAGGCGCGAGCTCCGGAAAGCCGCGCTCGACGGTGCCCGGCGTCAGATGCGCGAGGCCGAATTCCTGGAAGCCCGGCGTGTCGATGAGGGCGCCCGGTGACGCATCGTCGATCCGGGGCAGCGCATACAGCCGCGCGTCGGTCGTCGTGTGCTTGCCGGTCTGCAGCGCTTCGGAGATCTCGCGCGTCGCGGCCTGCGCGTCGGGCACGAGCAGGTTGAGCAGCGACGACTTGCCCATGCCGGACTGCCCGACCAGCAGCGTGGTCTTGCCCGCGAAGTGCGGCGACAAGCGTGCATATGCACCTGATTCGTCGCGCCGGATCGACACCTCGTCGACCGGATAGCCGAGGCCGACGTACAACGCGAGCGTCTCCCGTGCCCACGCGAGCTTGTCGACGAGATCGACCTTGTTGAGCAGGATGCGCACCGGCACGTCGATGCTGACTGCCGCGACGATGGTGCGTCCGAGCAGCTCTTCGGAGAACGGCGGCGACGTGGCCGCCACGATCGCGATCTGGTCGACGTTGGCGGCTAGCAGCTTCGTGCGGAAGCCGTTGGAACGCGACAGCAGGTTGCGACGCGGCAGGATGGTCTGCAGCACGCCCTGGCCGGAACCGGTGGCTGTGATGTCGACCGCATCGCCGCAGGCCGCCTCGCTCTTCTTGCCGCGGGTGAAGCAGACGAGGCGCTCGCCGGATTCGGTGACGACGACGTAGTGTCGTCCGTGCGCCGCGACGATGCGGGCGCGCTCGTTTGAAGCTGGATCCGTCAAGCTGCGGATGCCTTCGGACGCTCCGCGTAGAGCGCGTCGGCCTTGGCCGCGCAGATGAAGTCGTTCAGCGAGATGCCGCCGACCGAGTGCGTGTCGAAGCGCGCCTCGACCTTGTCGTAGCCGACGACGAGTTCGGGGTGATGGTCCTCGCGATGGACCACGTAGGCGAGCGCATTGACGAAGGCCATCGTCTCCCAGTAGTTGCCAAACTTGAAGCTGCGATGGATGCGCTTGCCGTCGGTCTGCCAGTCGGGCAGTTCGGCGAGCTGGGCGCGGACGGCGTCGGGGCCGAGCGACTGGCCGCCTTCGAGCGGCCTGCAGTGGGCGGTGAAGAGTTCGGCGTAGGTCTTGATCATGGAAGTCCGGTGAATCAGGCGGCAATCGGCTGGTCGGTGCGTCTCGACATCAAGGTCTCCAGGCGCCCGATGCGCAATGCCGCCGGCGGATGCGAGTCGTAGAACGTGGAGTGGATCGGGTCGGGCGTCAGCGTCGACGCATTGTCCTCGTACAGCTTGACCAGCGCGTGGATCAGGTCGTCGGGACGCGCGTGCGCGGCGGCGTAGGCATCCGCCTCGAACTCGTGGCGACGCGATGCGAAGCTCGACAGCGGCGACAGCGGAAACGTGAACACCGGCAGCACCATGAAGAACAGGATCAGCGCGACCGCGTTGCGCAGGCCGATGCTCGGGTCGGCGCCCAGGCCGAGATAGAACCAGGGCTGGTCGGTCAGCCAACCGAGAACCGCGAGGGCGACGAGGCTCGTCGCGAAGCTCCACACGATGCGCTTGACGACGTGCTTCTTCGCGAAGTGACCGAGTTCGTGAGCGAGGACGGCTTCCACCTCGTCGCCCGAAAGCCGACTCACCAGCGTGTCGAAGAAGACGATGCGCTTGGCCGCGCCGAAGCCCGTGAAGTACGCGTTGCCGTGTGCCGAACGCTTGCTGCCGTCCATCACGTACACGCCCTTCGACGCGAAGCCGCAGCGGGCGAGCAGACCTTCGATGCGGGTCTTCAACGACACGTCGGACAACGGCGTGAACTTGTTGAAGAGCGGCGCGATGACCGTCGGAAACAGCCACAGCAGCAGCAGGTTGAACCCCATCCACACCAGCCACGCGTCGAACCACCAGAGGGGTCCGGCGGCGTTCATCAGCGTCAGCACGAGCGACAGGAGCGGCACGCCGATGACGAGCCCGAGCGCGAGCTTCTTGACGAAGTCGACGGCGTACAGGCGCGCCGTCATGCGATTGAAGCCGAAGCGTTCTTCCAGACGGAACTGACGATAGAGCTCGAACGGCAGGTCGACGATCGTCGATACGATCGCCACCACGCCGAACAGCGCGAGCGCCTGCCCGAGCGCATGGTCGCTACCGACGACGCGCTCGACGAGATCCTGTGCCGCCTGCAGGCCCCCGAACAGCGTCCAGCCCACCAGCAGCGCCGCGCCGATCATCGTCTCGATCATGCCGAGCCGCGTGCGGGCGATGGTGTAGTCCGCGGCCTTCTGATGGGCCGCCAGCGTGATGCGTTCGGCGAAGCGCGGCGGGACGACCGCGCGATGCGCGGCCACGTGCGCGACCTGACGGGACGACAGCCACAGCTTGCCGAGCGTGGTGACGAGGAGGGCGGCGATGAAGAGGATCGTGAACATGTGAGACCATGAATTGGGGTGCGCGCTGTCGATACGCCGCGCGCCGAACGCGCGCTCGTCGGAGCATCCCGGGCGGCCATCGCCCCTTCACCCACGCCGAACAGACAACGAAATTATGGTACAGGACAGCAAGCAGTCCGCGGGCGCCGCGAAGGCCGACGATCGACTGATCTGGGTCGACATGGAGATGACCGGCCTGGACCCCGACAACGATCGCGTCATTGAGGTCGCGGTCGTGGTGACCGACGGCGAGCTCGTGACCATCGCCGAAGCACCGGTGTACGCGATCCATCAGAGCGACGCGGTGCTGGCCGGCATGGACAGCTGGAACACGGGCACGCATGGCCGCTCGGGTCTGACCGATCGCGTCCGCGCGTCGACGACCACCGAAGCGGACGTGGAAGCCGCGCTGATCGCGTTCCTCGGCGAGCACGTCGGTCGCGGCAAGTCGCCCATGTGCGGCAACTCGATCTGCCAGGATCGTCGCTTCATGGCGCGCGCGATGCCGAAGCTGGAGGCGTTCTTCCACTATCGCAACCTCGACGTCAGCACGCTGAAGGAACTGTGCAAGCGCTGGAAGCCCGAGGTCGCGGCGTCGTTCAAGAAGCACCAGAAGCACGAGGCGCTCGCCGACATCCACGAGTCCATCGAGGAACTGAAGCACTACCGCGAGCACTTCCTCAAGGCGTGACGGCCGTGCGTCCGATCGTCACGAGACGAGCGACCGCTCCGGTCGGTTGAGCAGCCCGGCCTGGGTGACGCTGGCGCCGGGTGGCACGTCTTCGGTCAGCCATACGTTGCCGCCGATCACCGCGCCGCGTCCGATCGTGATGCGCCCGAGGATGGTCGCCCCGGCGTAGATCACGACGTCGTCCTCGACGATCGGATGGCGCAGCAGGTTCTTCTGCAGGTTGCCTTCGGCATCCGTCGGGAAGCGCTTCGCACCCAGCGTCACCGCCTGATACAGCCGCACGTGAGCACCGATCACGGCCGTCTCGCCGATCACGACACCGGTCCCGTGGTCGATGAAGAAGGACGGACCGATCGATGCGCCGGGATGGATGTCGATGCCGGTCTCGCCGTGCGCGAGCTCGGCGACGACGCGTGCCAGCAGCGGCAGTTCGAGGCGATAGAGCGTGTGCGCGATCCGATGGTGAATCATCGCGAGAACGCCGGGATAGCACAGCAGCACTTCGTCGACGCTGTGGGCCGCCGGGTCGCCGTGGTACGCGGCCGTCACGTCGCCGTCGAGCAACTGGCGCGTGCGGGGCAGGGCCGCCGCGAAGGCGCGGGCGGCAGAACGCGCCAGGTCTTCGATCTCCGCACGATCGACCGGACCTTCACCGCCAGGATGCTGCAACTCGAGCGTCGCCTGATCGACCAGGATGCGCAACGCCGCGTCCAGCGTCTCGGCGACGTAGCGGTCCTCGTCGCCGGGGCGAAGATCCGCCGGCCCGAGCCTCAGCGGAAAGAGGACGCCCTTGAGAAGGACGACGAACTGGGACAACGCCGCGCGCGACGGAAACTCGCGATCCGCCGGCTCGCGCGAGCGTCGATGCGCGTCGCGCCATTCGACGCGCAATGCACGCAAAGCGTCGACGACGCCGTCGGTCTCGAATTCGGATGCCAATGCACTGACCTCGATGATGTCGACGATGGACGTCGTTGGAGCGGATCGGGCGTCGCAGCGGACGACCGACCGTCATTATCGTTGCTCGCGGAGGATCGTGCGCGGCGTCACCTGCGCAGCGGTGCGCGGCTGACACGCACCATCCACATCAGCAATACGCCCGCGGCGAGCGCCAGGCTGACGGTCGCGGCGCTCCACAGGCCGCGGACGCCGAGTGGCGCATGGCCGAACACCGGATGGAACGCGATCCACCAGCCGCCGACCAGTCCGATCCCCCACAGCGACACCGTGTAGATCACCATCGGCGCGACCGCGTGCTTGTAGGCGCGCAGCACGAAGCCCGACATCGCTTGGACAGCGTCGAAGCAATGGAAGATGGCGACGAAGCCGATCAGCGACAGCGCGGTCCGACGCACCGCCGCGTCATTGGTGTACAGCGCGACGATGTGCGTACGTGCCAGCCACACCGACAGCGAGACCACCACGGCGATGCAGATCGCGATCCGCAGACCGGCCCGCGTGGTCCGGCGCGCGACGATCGCGTCGTTCGCGCCGATCGCCTGAGCCACCAGCGCGGAGGTGGCGACCGCGAGCGCCATCGGCATCATGAAGCAGAAGGCCGCCAGGTTGGCGACGATCTGGTGGCCACCGGTCACGACCGTGCCGAGGCCGGCCGCGAGCAGCGTCATGAACGTGAACGAGGTCACCTCGACGATGTACGAGAGACCGGTCGGGATGCCCAGCATGAGCAGCTCGCGTTGATAGGTCCAGCGCGGCCAGTCGAAGCGGACTTCGAACGGTCGATAGAAGCGGTCGCGCGAGAGGGCCAGCAACGCGATGCCGCACGACAGCCACATCACGATCGCGGTCGCGTAGCCGCAGCCGGCGGCGCCGAGCGCCGGCAGGCCGAACTTGCCGTAGATCAGCACGTAGTTGAGCGGCACCTTCATCGTCAGGCCGATCAGGTTGATCGCCATCGTCACCTTGGGCCGCGAGACCGCGACGTTGAGCGCGTAGACCGATCGGAACACGAGGCCGGCGGGCAACGCGAACATCAGCGCGTGCAGGTACGCGGCCACGCCCTGATGCACGCTGCCGTCGACGGCGCTCATCACGAGCCACACGTTCGGGAAGGCCATCGCCGCCCAGCCGAGGATCGTCAGCCAGACCGTGAGCCACAGGCCCTGCATGTAGGTCTTGCCGATCGCGGCGCTGCGACCGGCGCCGAAATGCTGGGCAACGATCGGCGTCAGTGCCAGCACGACGCCCATCAGTCCCACGAACACGCTGGCATAGACGCTCGACCCGAGCGCCATCGCGGCCAGGTCCCGCGGCGATGCGTGTCCCACCATGATCGTGTCGAAGACGCCGAACGCCACGGAGGCCCACTGGCCGATCAGGACCGGCCATGCCTGGCCGACGATCTTGCGGACGAGCTGCAGGCCGCTCGCGCGCGGCACACGAACCCTCGGGCCCGGACCCTCGATCGTCGCGACCGCCGTCATCTCGTTCATGGCGTCGTCGAGACGGGTGCTGCGGGAGGCGGTGTCGTGGTGTCCGGCGCCGGCGTCGCCTGCCTGCTGTCGCCGCGATCGATGGCGTCGCCGGCGCCGCGCGTCGAGCCGCCGCCGGCCTTGCGATAGAGACGGAAGCGCTCGTCGCGATCGGTCGGACGACGACCCTCCCACAACAGCTTCCAGCGCGCCGCAGGCTCGTCGTGCGGCACCCCGCGGGTCTGGTCCTGGCGCAACAGGTAGTCGCAGTCGTCGACATTGCTGCCGCTGTTGTCGACGCGCGAGAAGCGCAGGTCGCCGAACCATGCGAACGAGGCACGCTGGGCCAGACCGAGGCCATCGGTCGCCACGCACGACCCACCGGGCGCCGCGGCGAAGGCCGCATCGAGCGCGGGCGCCTGCGGGCGCCGACGGCCCCGCGCCGCGGCGCGCTCGCCCGCGTCGGTCAGAGCGGCCTTCAGGTCGCCCGCCACGTAGCGGTAGGTCCGGCTGTAGTCGATCGACTGGATGAAGAGCGTGGAAGTCAGCATCCACGCCAGGATCAGACCGCCCGACGCCAGCACCACGCTGCGCCACAGCACCTTCGGATGCGAGACGACGCGCCAGCGCACGATCAGGATCCACGCGACCGTTGCGGCGACCGCGAGGACGAACGGAGCGACGCGGAACTCGTAGGTCGCGCCCGGCGTGAGCCGCACGAGGCTGCGCGCGAAGCCCGCCGGGATGCCGGTCATCTTCGTGAACCACGTGAACCAGATGAAGAGACCGGCCACGGAATACAGCAGCAGGCTGAACCAGTCGAACGCGTTGGCACCGCCGCGCCGCAGCGTCGGCAGGCCCGCCGCCGCCAGCATCACGAGGCTGGGCAGCACCAGGAGCAGTTGACCGTCCGACGTGTCCGACGTCGAGCAGAGCACGGCGATCATCGCCAGCGTGAAGCCCGCGGGCAGCGCGATGTGCGGCTCGCGCAGCCGATCGCGCCAGCTCCACAGGCCCCACGCCGCGAGCGGCCATGCGAACCAGGTCGACCAGGGCAGCGTGTGAAGGTATTTGCTCGCCGCCTGGCTGTCGATCCCGTCGAAGTAGCGCAGCCAGCCGTTGAGGCGCGTCGCGATCTGCACGCCGGCGTCCGGCAATGCGATCCACGCCGCGAGCGGCCAGATCGCGAGACCGACCAGCGTCGCCGGCAGCAGGACAACGAGCGCCGCGCGGCGCGCCGACCAGCACGATCCACAGGGCCAGCGTCGCCAGCGCCGGCGCCGGACCGCGCGACAGGACGAGGCCGACCAGCGCGAGCGCGAGCCAGCCCGCGCCGGTCTTCGGTTCGTCGAGACTGCGCGCCATGCCGTACAGCGCCATGGACAGCATCGCCAGCATCGCGACGTCCGACGAGCTCTCGTGGGCGCGGATCAGCAGCCCGACGGTCGCGAGCAGGATCAGCAGCGACCCGTCGGCGAGCACGCGCGCGTAGTCCTTCGAGTCGGGATGCCCGCCGAACGCGAGCCGCGCGGGTTGGGCAGCCGGGCGTCGGTTGACGAGTACGGTCGCGTACCAGATTCCCGTGACCGTCATGAGGAAGAACAGCACGGTCGCGAGCCGCGCTGCGAGCGGCGCGCCGAGCAGCACGCCGAGCAGCTTGATGCAGAGCGCTCCGACCCAGTACATCAGCGGCCCGGCGTCGACCACCGGTGCGCCGACCACGTTGGGTACCAGCCAGTCGGCGATGCCGC